>JBMOGN010000085.1:0-13572 GCA_049318345.1 Rubrivivax sp.
GCCTTCTTGGCCGGGGCAGCCTTCTTGGCCGGCGCGGCCTTCTTCGCGGCGGCCTTCTTGGCTACGGGCTTGGCGGCGGCCTTCTTCGCGGCGGGCTTCTTCGCGGCGGGTTTCTTTGCAGTTGCCATGCGGCGTTCTCCGGAGTGGATTGTCTAGGGTGGGTGGATGTGCCCCCTTTGGCACGGCGAGGATGGTACTGCCTGTGCGCAGGCGTGAGAAGGCATGGCGAGCGAATCGCGCCTCAGGTCTTACGAGAGTGTGGCGTCGTCCGCAGCGCCTGGGCCACACCCCCGGCCGCAGAGCTGCCGGCCTCAGCGGCGCGCGTCGTCGACCCGGTCGGGATCCTCCGGGCCGCGGCCCTGGCGCCCGGCGCGCAGCTCCTGGGCAATCTGGCGGCGCTGAGTCTCGAGCTCGCGCAGCCGCGCGTCGATCACCGAGGCCTCGATGAAGTCGGCCCCGGTGGCCGCCTGGGAACTGCGCCGCGCCGCGCGAAGCAGGTCGACGGCCGCGCCCAGGTCGCCCAGCGCCGCGCGCACCTCGGCGCGCGCGCGGGCGCCGGCCAGGCGGTTGCCTAGCATTTCGTGGGCCAGCGCGAGCTGCTCCCAGGCCAGCGCGTCGGCGCGGTGATCGGCCACCCAGGTCTGCAGCTGCCCGGCGAGCTCGCGCACGGGGCCGGCACCTGCGGGCGCAGGCGTCGTGCGGGCGGCATCCAGCGTGGCGCGAGCACGCAGCAGGAGCTCGGGTCGCTCGGGCAGGCGCGGTCCGGCCGGGCCGAGAGCCTGCGTGGCGCGCACCGGCTCGCCCGCCTCGAGCTCGACTTCGGCGCGCAGCAGGCGCAGCCACCGTCCCACCTGCGGGTCAACCCCCGCGCCGGAAGCGGCGGTGCGCTCGAGTTCGTCCAGGGTTCGGCGCGCGGCATCGAACTCCCGCAGCCGCGCCTGCGCGAGGGCCGAGGCGTACAGCGTGCCCATGCGCTCCAGCCACAGCGGCGACAGGGCCGGGGCGCCAGCCAGCCGGCGCCAGCCGTCCACGCCCTCTTCCATCAGCACCCGGGCGCGGGCCTGCATGAGCGGGTGCAAGTCGGCCGCGGGAGGCGCCTCGGCGGCCCCGAGGGTCAGCCTGGAGCGCGCCTCGGCCACGCGTTCGATGGTCAGCGGGTGGCTGCGCAGATAGGGGTACAGGCCGCTGTCGTTCAGGCGCGAGGCCTGGTCGAGCTTCTCGAACATGCGGGCCATGCCGGCGGGGGAGAAGCCCGCCTCGCGCAGCACGCCAAAGCCGATTCGGTCGGCCTCGCGCTCCATGTCGCGGGAGAAATTCAGCTGGCCCTGGATCATCGCCGCCTGGCCCCCGACGATGGCGGCCTGGGCCATGTCGGCGTTGTTGGCGCGCGAGGCCGCGAGCACCCCGAGGATCATGGCGGCGATGCCCAGCGCGGTCTGCCGCCCGGCGCTGCCCACGCTGCGCGCGATATGGCGCTGCGAGACGTGGGACAGCTCGTGCGCGAGCACCGAGGCGAGCTCGTCCCGCGAGCCCGTCACGGCAATGAGGCCCAGGTGCACGCCCACGTAGCCCCCCGGCAGGGCGAAGGCGTTCACGCTGCGGTCGCGCACCAGGAAGACCTCCCACGGGAACTGCGTGCGCAGCTCCTCCCCGATGTCGCCGCGGCGCTCGGCCGCGGCGCGCAGCGGCGCCCAGATCGATTGCGCGTAGGCCAGCAGCACCGGGTCGTCGAGGTAGGCCGGGTCGCGGCGCACCTCGCGCATCGTCTGCTCCCCCAGCCGCCGCTCGGTGGCCACGGGCAGGCTGTCGTCACCGTCTCCGCCCAACGCGGGCATGCGCACCTGAGCGTGCGCCGGCACCGCGGGGCAGGCCAGCACGGCGGCCAGCGCCGCGGCCAGCAGGCGGTCGCGCCAGCGGCGCGCCGGCCGCGGGGACGGCAGGACGGGTGGCGTGGGCGTGGCGTGGGCCATGGGCGGTGGGCCGGATCGGCGCGGTGGGGTCCTCGCTATCATGGCACCGTCTCGTTGCCGACTTGTTTCCCATCGATGGCTGAACCCGCGCCCAACCCCGCCTCGCCGCTGACGCACTTCGACGCCAGCGGAGACGCGCACATGGTGGACGTGGGCGCCAAGGCGGACACGCACCGCATCGCGCGGGCCACCGGCACGATCCGCATGCAGCCCGCGACCTTCGAGCTCGTGGCCTCGGGCCGGGCGCGCAAGGGCGACGTCATCGCCGTGGCGCGCATCGCCGCCATCCAAGCAGCCAAGCGCACCGCGGACCTGATCCCGCTGTGCCACCCGCTGCCCATCACGCGCGTGGCGGTGGAGTTCGAGCTCGACGCGCAATCCTGCGCCGTGCACTGCACCGCCCAGGTGGAGACGGTGGGGCGCACGGGCGTGGAGATGGAAGCACTCACCGCTGTGCAGGTCGGGCTGCTGACGGTCTACGACATGTGCAAGGCCGCCGACCGGGGCATGGTCATGGGCGGCATCCGCGTGCTGGAAAAGCGCGGCGGCAAGTCCGGGGACTGGCTCAGCGAGCGATGAAGCTCTCCCAGCCCAGGCGCGGCCGGCGCTCAGGCTGGATGCACTGGAAGGGCAGTCCTGCGCCCTCGGAGGCGGGCACGGCCGACACCTTGTCGCCCTCGCGCGGACAGGGTGAGAAGAACTCATCGGCCGCCGGGTTGCGGAACTCCCGCAGCCGCGCGGCCAGGTAGCGCGCGCGGTCGATGTCGTCGGTGCCGGCGTAGGCCCGCGCCCAGGCGATCATCAGCCGCGTGTCCAGGAGGTGGTGTGCGGCCTGCTGCAGGCTGCGCAGCTCGATCTCGGGCTCGCCGCTGGTGGTGGCCGCGGCGTAGTGCGCGTGGTGTGCGAAGAGCACGCTGCGCTCGCCCCGGGCGATGCGCTCCTCCAGCGGCGGCGCATCGGGCGGGGAGTGGAAGATCGGCACCACGCGGGCGAAATCGGCCACCGCGGCCAGTGCGCCAATCACCACCAGCAGCGCCGCCGCCGCCAGGGGCCAGGGGCGAGGCCCGGTGACAGCCGGCTGCTGCGGCCGCCCCAGCGCGAAGCCCAGGCACCAGCTCGCCGGCAGCAGGAAGTAGGCGTACCACAGCGGGTACTCCAGCATGCTGTGCAGCCCGATCATCAGCACCATGGCGATGGCGCAGCGCCGCGCCGCGCCGTTAGGCCCGCCATCGGCCTGCGCGCCCCAGGCGCCGCGCAGGGCGCGCCACAGGGCCCACAGCAGCAGCGCGAGGATGACCGCCGTCAGCGGCAACCCCAGCTCGACGGCCAGCTGCAGCACGAGGTTGTGGGTGTGGTCGAAGAAGGCCACGGGCCGGCCCGGAAAGGGCGTGAGCGTCCAGGCGAAGTTGAACTCGCCAAAGCCCACGCCGCCGATCGGGTAGGCCTCGATCAGCTTGACCGCGTTGACCCAGATGCCCACGCGCGAGCTCGATTCCACCGACTCCGACAGCCGCGCCGTGCCCCCGAAGGCCTGCTGCCCGAAGTGCGACCAGGCCGCCATCAGGCCCCAGAAGAAGGCGTAGCACAGCGGGGCGCTCATGAGCATGACCCGACCCGGGCGCGACAACCGCCGGTCGGCCAGGCCCCACAGCCCGAGCAGCACGGCGCCGACCATGCCGGTGCGCGAGGCGGTGAGCACGACCGCGCCCAGCAGCAGCGCCAGGCACGGCCAGGCCACCCAGCGGCCCCGGCGCTGCGGGTCGCCGAAGCGGCCGAGCTCCAGCAGCGCCACCACGGCAATGGCCGACCACAGCAGCAGGCTGCTGAGGTGATTGGGCTGGCGCAGGTTGCCCACGGCTCGGCCGAGGATGGCCGAGCGCGCGATCCAGTCGCCGTCGGCCAGCTGCGGCGCGAAGACCTGCACCGTGGCGATGACGACATTGGGCAGGCCCGCCAGCGCAAAGCCCACGCAACAGGCGGTGAAGAGGGCGGCCGCAGGCGGGGTCGGGCCGCTGGCAACGGTCGCATCCGGCTGACTGCCGGAAGGCGGCTGTGCCGCGCCCTGGGCGCCCGCGTCCTTCGGGTCCGGCTCCTCGGCCGGCGCCGGCGGTGCCTTGGCCGACTTCTCGTCGGCTGAACCTGCACCGGACTGCTCCGCCGCAGCCGCAGCCGCTGCCGCCGCCTCTGCGGCCTGGGCTGCCTCCAGGGCCTGCGCGGCCTTGACGGCCTGCACCGCCGCATGGGCCACGAATTCGGCGCTCGCCGGCCTCGCGTGCGCCGCCGCACCGGCGATCAGCGCCACGGCCGCGGCGGCCAGCATCCCGAGCGCCGACAACGCCAGGCTGCCGGGCAGCGCGCCAGGCCGCCAGGACCACAGCACCCCCGCGGCCACCAGGGCCAGCGCCAGCAGCGCCGGCGCGGCCGCGCCAAGCGCGCGGCGCATCGGCGCGGCCGTGAGGGCCAGGAACCAGCCCCACAGGGCCAGCGCCAGGGCCTGGTTGAGGAAGGTGGTGGAAGGCGGCACGTTCCACGCCAGCAGCGAGGGCGCGGTCAGGGCGGCGGCTGCCAGCGCTGCATGCAGGATAGACAGCGAGGACGGTGGCGGCGTGGCCGGCGAAGAGGCCAGCGAAGACGCAGGCGACGGCGCGGCCGGCGAGGGGGTCGCCTCCGGTGGGGCGGGAGGCGCTGCTGAGGTGCTCATGCGCGGCGAAGGCAGGGGTTCAGCGCGACCCGCTCAGGACCAGGTTGGAGGTCATCCCGGCCAGGGTCACGCCCGTGACCGAGGCCGTCACGCCGGGAGGTGCCATGCGCAGCAGCTCACCCGCCGACAGCAGGTTGAGGTTCTCCGTCCGTGCCCAGAAGGGCTGGCCCAGCGCGCGCAGCGCAGCCTGGTGTCCGGCTTGGGGCAGCCAGTGCAGCAGGGGCAGGATGGTGTGGAATTCCAGCGGGAACCAGCGGTTGGGCGTGGTGATGACGAAGCGTCGCGCCACGCGGGCGATCTCCCGCACGAAGTCGGCCTGGGCCTGCCGGGTGCCCACATGCTCGATCACCGCCGAACAGAAGCAGGCCTCGAACTGATCGTCCTCGAAGGGCAGCGGGCCCGGCGCAATCTGGACGAAGCGCACCGGCGCAAAGCGCTCCTGCAACGCCTGCACCGGCTCGATGCTGGCGGCCGTGAGCTGCTGCGGATAGGGGTAGACCTGCTCGAAGTGGTTGGACTCGGGCAGCGTCTGGTCGGGTGTGACGCCCAGGTCGAGCACCGGGCTGTCCGGGCCGGGCCGGGCGAAGGACATGAAGCGCTCGAACATGCGCTGGCGCGCCCGGATGGCGTAGCGGCTCCTCACCCGGGACAGCGGGTGGCCGAGGGAGAAGTAGTCGATGGTCATGGTCGCGCCGGGCCGCGGCCCGCTGCGATGATCGCACCGCCCCGGCCCCCGACGGCGCTCACCGCTCACCCGCCAGCGTCTGCGCGCCGCGCTGTCCCCCGTGGGGCAGGCGGCAGGTGAAGCGCTCGATGTCCTGGCCCCAGCTCGAGACGCGGCCCACCTGTACCGCCACGGCCTGTCGCTCCTGGCGATAGGTGATGGAGTCGTTCTCGAAGTTGACGTAGACGAACAGGTCGTGCTGCAGGTAGCGGCGCGACCACTCCTCCCGCGTGCCCTCCAGTACGGTCGAACGCGGGCTGAAGTAGCGGGGGCACCGGGCCTGCAGGGCATCGGTGATGCGGGTGGCGAGTTCGCGCCGGCGCGCGAGCTCGGGGTCGCCCTGGGGCTTGAGGCGTACCGAGCACGCCGCCAGCCGCCGCTTGTCGCCCGCGCGTCCGGTGAGCGCGGACTCGGTGTCGCCCGGCTCGGCGTTCACGACGATGAACTCGCACGAGTCGCGCTGGAGTTCCAGCCCGATCCGGTCGATGAGGTCGTCCAGCGCGCCCAGCAGCACGGTCGCGCCGGCAAGCTCGCCGCGCGCGGGCGCCTTGAACACCACCTTCGTGCGGCCCGCCCAGCCGTCGCGCAGGCCGACGAAGCGCGTCCAGCCCGGGCCGTTGGTAGGCAGGGAGTACATGCCGATGGGGTTCACGAACACCGACTGCGGGTGCACCAGAGCCGCCAGGTAGGACTCCGACATGCTGCCGATGTTGATGAACAGCAGCGGGCGCTCGACCAGCGAGGCCGGCATCTGCACCGGAAGCATCTTCTGGGTCCAGGGCTGGGCGTTCCACCGGTAGGGACCGGCCGCGCCGACATGCACCGACTGCAGGCACAGCAGCAGCAGCGCCAGGACGCGCCCCACCCGCACCCCCGCCACCCGTTCGCACAGGGCCCACACCAGCGGCCCGAGCAGCAGGAACATCGGCGTGGCATAGCGCCCGTTGGAGGAGGTCAGCAGCCACAGCGGCACCGAGACCGCCAGGAAGACGCCCACCACGGGCCAGGCGTGAGGGGCAGCCGCCCCCTCTGCTGCCCCCTCAGCCGGCGCATCATCCGCGCGCGCCTCACGGGCTTCGCGGGCTGCACGCCCCCCCACCCGGCGCAGCAGCCGCTGCACGGCCCAGGCCGCCCCAAGCACGATCAGCGCCGCGGGCCGCAGGTCCGGCGCCGGCACCTCGGTGTAGACCCAGCTGTCGTGCAGGACCATCCGCCACGGCAGCGTCAGCAGCGCGCCGAGGCTGTCGGGCACGAAGCGCAGGAACTGGTCGCTCAGGGGCGGGTAGTCAGGCGCACGGAAGACGGCATTGAAGAGCGGGAACAGCGGGCTGCCGAACTCGCGGGCCAGCCGCCAGCCCCAGTACCCGTAGGTGAGCAGAAAGCCCAGCGCCGCCCAGGCTCCGACCTCGGCGAGCCGTCGCAGGCGCAGCCCGACCGGGCCGGGCACCGCCAAGGTGGCCAGCCACAGGGCGGCCGCGCAAGGCACCATCGTCAGCTTCAGGCCGGCACCCGCCCCGGCCAGCAGGCCCGCCGCCGCCAGGCCGGCTGCGGCCGGCCGGCGCATCAGCAGCCACAGCGCCGCCAGCGCCAGGGGGGACAAGGTGGCATCGACGAAGGTGCTGCCCGTCTGGCTCCACAGCACCACGGTGGCGGCACCCAGTGCGGTGGCCAGGGCCGCGCGCAGCGGCTGCCCGGGCGCATTCACCAGGAGCCGACGCGCGATGAGGTAGACGAAGACCAGGTTCAGCGACTGGAAGGCGGCCAGCGCGCTGGCCATGGCCACGGCCGGCCACCCCAGGGCCTGCATCGCCGCCAGCGGCAGGAAGGGCAAGGGGTTCAGGTAGCCCTGGACCCCGGCCGCGAAGAAGTCCTGGCTCAGCCGGTCCTGGCGCCACTGCAGGGCGGCGTAGGCGTGGTAGTTGAAGTAGTCCCAGTTCAGGTCCCGGCCGGCCACGAACGTGAAGCCCACGCACGCAGCCAGGCTGGCGAGCGCCACCAGGATCAGGTCTGCGGGCACACGCCGAGCCGGGGCCCGCCCGGCGGTCACGGACTGCCCTCCTGGCGACGGCACCGCCGCCGCAGAAGGCCGCGCGGGGGTGTCCTCAGCGGCCAGGGACCGCGCGCGCATGGCTGCGCAGCCCCATGACACCGAGGAGCATCGAGGCAAAGATCACCTGCACACCCACCAGCAGCACCGTCAGGGAGGGAATGACGATGCGCATGCCCACGCGCGGGTCGAAGGCACCGAAGCGCACCTGCTCCCAGGCCAGCACCGAGTGGACGGACAGCCCCAGGCCCGCCGCAACGAGCAGCGCGCCCACCACCAGCCCGGCTTCCAGGGAGACCTTGCGGCGCCAGGCCGCCAGCCTCGGGCTCTCCGGCAGGATCCCGAGCTGCGTGCCGTAGGCCATCGCGCACAGCGCAAAGCTCAACACCTGCACGCCCACCAGCGTGGCGCCAGCGGCATACAGCATCGTGTGTACATCAAGCCCGAGCCCGCCCAGGAAGATGGGCCCCGGCGCGAGCAGCGCCAGGAACAGCAACCCCAGACCCGACAGGGCCAGGCCCGGATAGAGGAACAGCCAGCGCGGGCTGAACAGCAGCAGGAAACGCAGGTGGCGCCAGCCGTCGCGCCAGCTGCGCAGGTGTGGAGGGCGGTCCCGGCCGTCGGGCGACAGCGTGGTGGGCACCTCCACGATCTTCAGCTGCTGCATGGAGGCCTTCACCACCATCTCGCTGGCGAACTCCATGCCCTCGCAGCGCAGCCCCAGCCGGCCGATGGCCAGGCGGTCGAATCCGCGCAGCCCGCAGTGGAAGTCGCGCACCGGCACGCGGAAGAACAGGCGCCCGATGAAACTCAGCACCGGGTTGCCCAGGTAGCGGTGCAGCGCCGGCATGGCCCCGGGGGCGATCCCGCCGCTGAAGCGGTTGCCCATGACGAGCTCGGCGCCGTCGCGCAGCGCCTTCACGAAGGGCGCCAGGGCGCTGAAGTCGTAGCTGTCGTCGGCGTCACCCATGATGACGAAGCGACCACGCGCCGCGGCAATGCCGGCGATCAGGGCCGCGCCGTAGCCGCGGGTGGGCACCTCGGCCACCCGGGCACCCAGCGCCCGTGCGAGCGTGGGCGAGCCGTCGGTGGAGCCGTTGTCGGCGATGAGCACTTCGCCGCGGATCGAGTGGGCGGCGAGGAAGGCCCGCGCCTTGCCGATGCACGCCGGCAGGGTGCGGGCCTCGTTCAGGCACGGCATCAGGATGGTGAGCTCGACCGCTTCCTCCCGGATGCCGCCGGGCTCGACCGGGTGGTGCACGGGGGCCAGGGGACTTTCGATCATCGCCAGCACCCGTGCTTCAGGTCAGAGCCCGTTCAGGCCGGAGCTCAGCCGCGGCAGGAGCCGGGAAGGAACTTCGCCGCCACGCCGTTGCTGGCCGCAGGCCCGCACTTCCAGCTGGACACCGCCTGGCCGGCCGCGCTGATGGCCGAGCCGCTGGCCTGCAGGGGCGTGAGCTCGATCGACTTGCCGTCGATGGTGGTGTCACCAAAGCCGGTGGCCGTGACCGTGATCTTGCCGGTGCCGTCGGTGGCGATGCTCGAGACGTACTTGGAGGGCGCGGAGCTCTCGCAGCCCCAGCTGCCCCCCGCCGGCAGCGAGGTGGCCGACTGGATCACCTCCGACACCGTGGTGCGGCAGGCCGACGCGGCCAGCACCACCTCGGACATGCGGGCGCGCTTGGTGTAGTCGCGGTAGGCGGGCAGCGCCACCGCGGCGAGCACGCCGATGATCGCCACGACGATCATCAGCTCGATGAGGGTGAAGCCTTGTTGGACGCGTTTCATGGTGGATCTCCTGGGTGTGGCAGTTGGGGACGGGGTGTGCTGAAAGCAGGACTCATGCCATGGCTGGCGCAAGGGCCGCCCGAGCAGAAAGTCCCTCGAGGAACTTCAAAACGTCAGGCCGGAACATAGGGCGTGACAGGTTGTGTCAACACGCGACACAAAGCGTCACCCACGGCAGGAGCCGGGCAGGAACTTCGCCGCCACGCCGTTGCTGGCCGCGGGCCCGCACTTCCAGCTCGAGACGGCCTGGCCGGCCGCGCTGATGGCCGTACCGTCGCTGCGAAGGGGCGTCAGGGTGATCGACTTGGAGTCGATGTCGGTGTCGCTGAAGCCCTGGGCCGTCACGGTGATCTTGCCGGTGGCGTCGGTGCTGACGCTGGCCACGTACTTGGACGGCGTGGAACTCTCGCAGCCCCAGCTGCCCGCCGCCGGCAGCGAGGTGGCCGACTGGATCACCTCCGACACCGTGGTGCGGCAGGCCGACGCGGCCAGCACCACCTCGGACATGCGGGCGCGCTTGGTGTAGTCGCGGTAGGCGGGCAGCGCCACCGCGGCGAGCACGCCGATGATCGCCACGACGATCATCAGCTCGATAAGGGTGAAGCCTTGCTGGGTGCGTTTCATGTTGACAGTCCTCTGAACGAAGTCGATGGATATCGATCTCGTCGGACTGTGCAGGAGCCATGCCAAGGGGAAAGCGTGAAATAGCGCACGCCGGGCGCGTCATCTCCGCGCCCTTGCGGCCCCGGGTGGCCGCGGGAGGCCCCGGGCTGACAACTTTTGTCAGCTTGCGACGCCGATGGTCAGCTGCTGGCCGGCCTGAAGCGCCTGAACCCGGTGCGTGCGCACATGCTGCCCGATCTCGGCCATCACCGTGCCGAGCTCCCCGGGCTTGACATGCGTCAGGTAGACCTCCACCTCAGGAGCGAGCTGGCGCAGCTCCCGGGCGAGTTGGCTGGGGTGCAGGTGGCCGCTGAGGGCGGCCAGCGCCTGCTCCCCGTCGCCGAAGGCGGTCTCGATGACGAGGGCGTGCACGCGCAGCCCGGCCAGCCGCGCCCACAACTCCGGGTTCGGCCCGGTGTCGCCGCTGTACACCCACGCCTGCCCGGAGCCGTCGGCCTGGGGAAACACCGCAAAGCCCACGGCCGGCACGGAGTGGCGCGCCGGCAGCACCTCCACGCAGCGTCCGGCCAGGACGATGCGCTCGCCCAGGTGCAGCGGCAGCAGCTCGAGCACCGGCTCGTCGGGCCGGGGCAGCCGCGTGAAGTCCGGCCAGATGACGCCGTTGAAGACGTGCGTGCGCAGGGCCTGCAGCGTCTCGGGCAGGGCGCGCACGCGGATGGGGGGGCGGCCGTCGGCCTTGCGCCGGCGCATCACGGTGTCGGCCAGCAGCGGGATGGCCAGGACATGGTCCAGGTGCGAGTGGCTCAGCAGAATGTCGTCGATGCCGCTCATCTCCTGCAGGGTGAGATCGCCCACGCCCGTGCCCGCATCGACGAGCAGCCGGCCGTCGATGAGAAAGGACGTGGTGCGGTTGCCCGCCGCCATCGACCCCGAGCAGCCCAGCACACGCAGGTTCATCGCCGGGGCCGGTAGGGGGGCTGCAGAGCTCGGACGGACTCGGGCCGCCGGCTCAGGGATGAGAAAACCGCATCTGGGTGCCCGCGAGCTCAATGAGGTCGCCGTCGCGCAGCGGCTGGGCGTCGCCCAGCAGGGGCAGGCCGTTGATGTTCGGCCGCGAGGCGCCCTCGACATGGGCCAGGACGTAGGCGTCTGCCCGGCGCGTGATGGACGCGACCTGGTGTCCCGGGCGGCCGAAGGTGGTCACCGGCTTGGACAGCGGCATCTCGCGCCCGGCGGCCGGGCCGCTGAGCACCTGGATGCGCGCCACCGGGCCCGACAGCGGCTGCGCCGCTGCGGCAGCAGCCGGCTGCGGCGCACGGGCCGCCGGTGCCGCGGGCAACTCCGCGCCGGGGCGCAGCACCATGGTCTTGTCGAAGCCCGAGGGCTCGTCGGCGAGGTACTTGATCTTGTACTTGCCGATCTCGATGGTGTCGTTGTGCATCAGCACCTGGCGCTTGACGGCCTTGCCGTTGATGTAGGTGCCGTTGGTGCTGTTCAGGTCCTCGATGGCGACCTCGCGCCCGATCATCTGCAGCGCCGCGTGCTCACCGCTGACGGCCAGGTTGTCGATGACGATGTCGTTGTACGGGCGCCGGCCGAGCGTGGTCTTGTCCTTCGTGATGTGGACTTCCTTGATCACCACGCCGTCGAGCCAGACCACCAGCTTGCTCATGTTCTATATCCCTGCGCGGAGCGCTCCGCGCGCGCCAGAGGTCACCGCGTCACTCCGTGCGGCCGAAACGCCACCAGGCGCGGGGGCCGGCGGCCCGCCTGGACACGGCACGGGCCAGCACCACCGAAATATTATCCCGTCCGCCCGCCTCGTTGGCGGCATCCACCAGCTGGCGGCAGACCTGCTCGACGGCGCCGCCTGCGCGCAGCATCTCCTCGATCGTCGGGTCAGGCAGCATGTCCGACAGGCCGTCGGAGCAGATCAGCAGCTCGTCGCCCTCGCGCGCGTCGTGCACGTGGGTCTCGAGCTTGACGGTGTCCTCCACGCCCATCGCGCGGGTGACGAGGTTCTTGATGTTGGAGAAGGCCGCCTCCTCGGGCGTGATGAGGCCGGCGTCGATCTGCTCCTGCAGCAGGGAGTGGTCGCGCGTGAGCCGGGCCAGGCGCCCGGCGCGCAGGCGGTAGGCGCGCGAGTCGCCGATGTGGCCGATGACCACCACCGACTCGCGCAGCACCACCGAGACCAGGGTGGTGCCCATGCCCTGGTAGTCGGCGTTCAGGCTGGCGGAGTTGAAGATGGTGCGGTTGGCCGCGTCGGCGGCACGCTCCATCGCCCGGCGCACCTCCTGGTGGCCGGCGCCGCGGCCCTCCTCGCCCAGCCAGCGCACGAGCTCCTGGTGCACGAGGTGAGTGGCCATGCCGCTGGCGACCTCGCCGGCGTTGTAGCCGCCCATGCCATCGGCCAGCACGGCCACGCCAGCGGCCTCATCGACAATCACCGAGTCCTCGTTGTTCTGCCGTGAGCGGCCAGGGTCGACCGCGCTGGCAATCACGTAAGTGGGCAAGGGAGTCGACACAGACAGGCGGTCCCAACTGATCGAGACTCAGCTCGCTGCAGATCTGCGCCGCTTGAGCACGAGTTGGCCCAGCCCATACACGAGCACGGCGCCAATCACTCCAGACGCGTAACGTACCGAATCCAGAACTTGAAGAGCGCCCTTCTTATCCGCCTCCGTCGGCACCCAGCCCACGACCGCAGGATCGGTCACCGCCATGGTGCCGGCTATCCATCCCAGCAACATCCCGCCCAGTGTGATGACGACAGGAAAGCGATCCATCAAACGGATCACGAACTGGCTGCCCCACACGATGATCGGGATAGACACCAGCAGGCCGAATACCACCAGCGGCATCTTGTGTTGTCCACCCGCACCTTCAGCCGCGCCAGCGATTGCGATCACGTTGTCCACACTCATGACCAGATCGGCGACGATGACCGTCTTGACCGCCGCCCACAGGCGGTCAGAAGCCTGCACATCGTGGCCGCCCTCGTCATCAGGCGCAAGCAGCTTGATGCCGATCCAGACCAGCAGAGCCGCGCCTACGAGCTTGAGGAAAGGGATGGCCAGCAGCGTGAGCGCGAAGAAGATCAATACCACGCGCAGCCCGATCGCGCCGGCGGTGCCCCAGATGATTCCCTGCGCGCGCTGCTTTGGCGGCAGCTTTCGACAAGCCAGGGCAATCACGACCGCATTGTCCCCGCCGAGCAGGATGTCGATCATGATGATCTGGCCTACGGCGATCCAGAATTCCGGGGTCGAGAGCATGTCCATCGGTGGCTGACGGGATTACCGCGATTGGGCGAGTGGAACAACGGGCTGCGACCCCAACCCTCGAAGGGAACGCAGCGGATTCAAACGAGCGACTTCAGCAGCCTGCCCATTTCAGAGGGATTGCGCGTCACCCTGAACCCGCATTCTTCCATGACCGCCAGCTTGGCGTCCGCGGTATCGGCGCCGCCGGAGATCAGCGCGCCGGCGTGTCCCATGCGCTTGCCCGGCGGGGCGGTGACGCCGGCGATGAAGCCGACCACGGGCTTCTTCATGTTCGCCTTGCACCAGCGCGCGGCCTCGGCCTCGTCGGGGCCGCCGATCTCGCCGATCATGATCACGGCGTCGGTGTCCGGGTCATCGTTGAACATGCGCATCACGTCGATGTGCTTCAGGCCGTTGATCGGGTCGCCGCCGATGCCCACGGCGCTGGACTG
>JBMOGN010000086.1:0-13351 GCA_049318345.1 Rubrivivax sp.
CGCTGCCGGGCTGGGCCTCGCTGACCGTCGCAGCCGTGGTGGCCACAGGCTTGCGACTGGCCGCACTCACCTGGGATTGGCGCCTGCCTGCATGGCGGGCTTCAGGTGAGGGCTGAGGCCGGAACCTACGATGCGCCAGAAGGCCTTCCAGACGGAGTTCGGCGATTGGATAGCCGCGCAGACAGCCCACTTCGAGGCGCACGGCATTCCGGGTGCGGACCTGCGCCCCTGGTGAGCATCGGGTGGCGCAGTACGACGTCCATGCGAACCCCAGCGGCAGTGCGGCCGCGGGGATCCCTTTCGTGGTCGTGATTCAGAGCGATCTGCTCGACGCGCTGCCCACCCGGCCGTTCCATGCGCTGGCGCACGATGCCGCGCCTTTGCCAGCCACGGTCTTGCGGCGGCCTGTCGACAACGTGGCGCTGCTAGCCGGCGCGCTGGTGTCTGCCCTGGTTGCCGTGCTGTCTGGAAACCCGGCGCAGACTTTGCGGAAGCGGCTGCACTCTCGCGCTCCAGGAGGTGTGAACTTGCTCACGCGGAAGTACCGCACGCCCGGCCAGAAGGTCGCCAGCGCGGCTGTGGCGCTGTTCCTTCGAGCCGCGCCCATGGCTGCGCTCTTGTCCGCGATGCCGGCCCTGCTCGGGCCTTCCTCGGCCGCGGCGCAGCCCGCTTCAGGCGCAGCCGACCGCTCGCTGCCGTGGGTGACGCCCGCGGTCCAGGCCCCGCGGGTCGTGCAGCGCGTCTTCGACAGCGCCGCGGTGGGTGCGAAGGTGAGCTACCACGCCTACGTTCCCGCGGCGCACGGCCGCTCGCCCGAGCTGCGGCTGCCGGTGCTGTACTGGCTGCACGGCACCGGTGGGGGGTGTCGGGCATCCGCCCGCTGGCGCAGTTCTTCAACGAGGCGATCGAGGCGGGTCGCGTGCCGCCGCTGATCGTGGTGTTCGTCAACGGGCTGCCGGCGCGGTTGTGGGCCGACTCGAAGGACGGGGCCTCGCCCGTGGAGACGGTGCTCATCCGGGAAGTGATCCCCGGCGTGGACCGCAGCTTTCGCACGCAGGCCTCGCGCGAGGGCCGCATCCTCGAGGGCTTCAGCATGGGCGGCTACGGGGCGGCGCGGCTGGGGTTCAAGCACCCGGAGCTCTTTGCGGGCCCCGCGACCGACGTTTCCGGGAGCGCATGGTCGAGCTCGGCATCGCACACGCCTGGACCGAGCTCGCGGGCATCGGGCACGACCCGCGGGCCGTGCTCGAGAGGCTGGCACAAGTCGATGCGGACTTCTATCGCCAGGCCCTCTCCCTGGCCGCACCGAGGCTGCGCCTCGCCTCCACCGTCACCGAGCCAGGGGCTCAGGTCTCGACGTCGCCGTCTCGATAGAACCAGCGCCCGCCCTCGCGCACGAAGCGGCTCGTCTCCACCAGCCGGTGGGCCCGCCCGCCGAGCTTGCTGCGCGCCACGAAGGTGACGGTGGCGGTGTCGCCTGTGCTCACGTGGCGCCTGACCTCCAGGCCGAGCCAGCGCAGGCCGGGCTCGAAGGTCAGCGGCTCCACCGGCCGCGTGGTGGGGTGCCAGGTGGCCAGCAGGTAGGCGGCGTCCTCGCGCACGTAGGCGCTGTAGCGCGAGCGCATGAGCGCCTCGGCCGTGGGGGCCAGCAGGTGCTCGGGGCCGGCGTGCCAGCGGCCGCAGCAGGCCGGGTAGGTCAGGGCGCTGCCGCAGGGGCAGGCGGTGGGGGGGGTGACGGGGTCGGGCTTCATGGGCGCCATGATCGCGCGCTGGCGCTGGCCGATCAGGCCACCGACCTCGGTGAGGGCCACGCGGTGCGCTACCTCGACGCCTTGGACCACGAGCGCGGCACACCGTGCGCGAGGCCGGCGTCGACGCCTCCACGGTGGACGCGCTCTACTTCACCGGATGCTGGCCTACCATGTGGTGCTCGACCCGAGCGGAGGCCCCGAATGAGCGACACCCTGCACGACGAACTGCTGATCCGCCGCCTCGTCGAGCGCTGGGCCGTGTGGCGCGACGCCGGCGACTGGGAGCGCTTTGCCACGCTGTGGCATCCCGAGGGCGTGATGATGGCCACCTGGTTCCAGGGCCCGTACGCGGAGTTCATCCGCGTCTCGCGCGAAGGCTTCTCGCGCGGCGTGCGCATCCTGCACTTCCTGGGCGGCTCGGCCATCGACGTGGCCGGCGAGCGCGCCATCGCCCAGACCAAGATGACGATCTCGCAGCGCGGCCTCGTCGAGGGCGTGCCCTGCGACATCGTGTGCACCGGGCGCTTCTACGATTTCGTGGTGCGCCACGAGGGCCAGTGGAAGCTGCTGCACCGACAGCCGATCTACGAGAAGGACCGCATCGACCCGCTGGACCCTGCCGCCGTGCCGCGGCTGGACGCCGAGCGCCTGGCCGCCTTGCCGGAGGGCTACCGCCACCTCGCCTACATCCAGACGGGCATCGGCTACCGCGTGAAGCTGGACATGCCCATGGCCAAGGGCGATGCGGTCGAGGATCTCTATCGGCGCGGCGCGCAGTGGCTCGCCGGCGGGGTGCTGGAGCGCTGAGCGCGCTGCGCTCGACCGACAGGCGGCTGTGTGCATCATCGGGCCGCGCCAGGTTGGCAAGACCACGCTGGCGCTTCAGGTCGCCCGGGAGCGAGCATCGTTCTACCTCGATCTCGAGCCCCCGCAGGACCGGGCGCGGCTGCAGGCGGTACCCTAGGCGCTACCCGCCTTGCCCTTCCCCCCGGCCAATTCCGCGCAACCCATGAAACCCCGAACCCGGCGCGTGCTGCAGGCGGTGCTCTACGAGGTGTTCGCCGTGGCCTTCGTCGGCCCCGTGCTGGGCATCGTCTTCGACAAGCCGCAGGCCTCCACGCTTGCCCTGGCGGTGGTGCTCTCGGGCATCGCGCTGTGCTGGAACTACGTCTTCAACGCGCTCTTCGAGCGCTGGGAGGCCAGTCAGGCGCGCAAGGGGCGCAGCTTCGCCAGGCGTCTTGCACACGGGGCCGGGTTCGAGGGGGGCCTGACGGTGCTGCTCGTGCCCGTGATGGCGTGGTGGCTGGACACGTCGGTGCTCAGTGCCTTCGTGGCCAACCTGGGCCTGCTCGTGTTCTTCTTCGTCTACGCCGTCGGCTTCACCTGGGCCTTCGACCGCGTGTTCGGGCTGCCGCAAGCGGCGCGCCCGGCGGGCTGAGGCTGCGCAGCGGTTATCGTTGCGGCCTGCTCGATCAGGCGAGCACCCCCATACCGAACGCCAGATGAACACCACACCCAAGCTCGAAGGGGGCTGCCTGTGCGGCAAGGTCAGGTTCACGGTGAACCAGGCGCCGCTGCGCACCTTTGCCTGCCACTGCACCTTCTGCCAGCGCGTGACCGGAACGGCCTTCTATGCGGAGTCCATCTTCCAGCGTGAGGCCGTCGTGTTCAACGCGGGCGAGCTCAGGCAGTACGAGCACGTGTCGGACACCAGCGGCAAGAAGGTCGGCGTGCACTTCTGCCCCTCGTGCGGCACGACCGTGAGCCTGACCTTCGAGCGCTGGCCCGAGTTGCGCGGCATCTCGAGGGGTTGCTACGACGATCCGAACGCGGTGGAGATCTCGAGCCACATCTGGACGCGCTCGGCCCAGGCGGGCGTGGTGCTTCCACCGCGCGTCGATTGCTTTGCCGAGGCGCGGGCCTCGCTGGACGGGCAGTCGGCGCAGGCTTGGCGGCACGAGGCGCCCTGGGTGGTGCCGGCGCGGCACGACGAGGCCTAGTCGTTTTGCGAAGATCGTCTGCACAGCGCCCCCATGTCTGCCCGCTCACTCCTTCCCGTCGCCTGCCTGGCCCTCGCTGGGCTGTTCGGTTGCGGCGGTGGCGACGCCGCCGCGCCGCGTGAACTGGCGATGACGCGGCTCTCGGCCGCCTGGGCCACGACCGACCTGCGCCAGACCTACGCCTTGCGCAGCGAGGCCGAGTGGCAAGCTGTCTGGCAGCTGCACGAGCCCCGCACGATGCCTCCCGCGGTGCGCCCGGCGGTGGACTTCTCGCGCCAGATGGTCCTGGGGCTGACCCGGGGCACCGGGCCCAACGGCTGCCACGGGGTGGCGATCCGGGGCGTGGTCGATCAGGCCGACCGGGTCCAGGTGAACTACGCCGTCATCACGCCCACGGGCGGGCTCGCGTGTACCGAGGCTCTGGTTGCGCTCACCGATTTCGTCGTCGTGGAACGACTCGACAAGCCGGTTTCATTCGTGCAGACGGGCAGCTGAGCGGGCCGCACGGCCATGATTGTTGCCGCGCCATCCGTGGCCCTGAAGGCCGGCGGCCACCATCGGCATGTGCAGCTTGCGGCAGTAGGCGTGGACGACAAATCGGGTGTTGACAGCACACAAAGTACTCTATAAAGTAAAGTACTTCAATTCACCGCATTGAGGTTGCCATGACGAACACGACCCACACCGCCGAGGAAAACCTCGCCTTCCTGCGCCAGTTGGCCCACGCCGGCCAGGAGGCGCCCCTGATGGCTGGCCCGTACCTGATCGCAGGCGGCGCCTGGTTCGGCGCGGCGAGCATCGTCCAGTGGCCGCTGCTGCGAAACCTCCTCGGGCTGAGCTTCGGTCAGGCCACCCTGGCCTGGCTGGTCGCTGCGGCGGGCTTTGCGATCCACCTGGCGCTGCTCATCCGGCGGGGCCGGCACCGGGTCGAGAACTCGGCCAACCGCGTCGTCAACGCCGCCTGGACGGGCGTGGGCCTGGGCATCTTCGCCTTCTGGCTCGGGGTGGCCGCCATGGCCTGGCAGCGCAGCGACGGATTCGTGATGAACACCATCAGCCTGCAGGTGCTCACGGTCTACGGTATCGCGTGGATCATCGCCGGGGCCGCTACCGGTCAAGGCTGGATGAAGGCCAACGCCTTCTTCGCGCTGCTGACCGTGCCGGTGCTCGGCATGTTCGTCGGCACCGGGCATGAATACCTCATCTACGCGATCGCGCTGGTGCTGACGGCCATCGTGCCGGGCGTGCGGCTGTCGCGCCTGGCGCAGCAGGACCGGGGCTGATCCCCATGGCCGAGTTCAACATCCACGCGCTCGATGACGTCATCCACGGCCGCATCCGGCTGGGCGTGATGGCGTATCTGGTCGGCGCGCAGACGGCGGACTTCAACGCCCTGAAGACGCACCTGGCCACCACCGACGGCAACCTCTCCGTGCACCTGCGCAAGCTCGAGGAGGCCGGCTACGTCACCATCGACAAGTCGTTTCGCGGGCGCAAGCCCGTGACGGCAGTGAGCCTCACGGCAAGCGGGCGCGAGGCCTTCAGCCAGTACCTCGGAGCGCTGTCGGGGCTGATCGGGAAGGGCTGATCGGGGCAGGTGCCCATCGACGGGCCAGCCCGGCCGAGGCGCCCGTGAGAGACTTCGTGGACGCCACCATGACCGCATCTACCCGACGCGCCGAACCCACCGCTGCCCGCGCCGCCACCCGCCGCAGCGTCCTCGCCAGAGCCGCAGGCCTGCTCGCCGCGGCGGTGCTCGCGGCCCCCGCGCTGGCAGCCGATGGCTTCGCCTCCACGAAGCCCGCGCCGCGCGTGGAGCACTGGCAGAAGCGCCAGCTCGCCATCGAGCAGGAGCTGCAGGACGCCGCCCGCATGGCCGCCACGCGGCTCGTCTTCGTGGGCGACTCCATCACCGACTTCTGGCTCTTCGACGACAACCCCTGGGTGAGCGGGCAGAAGTACGGCCGCCAGGTGTGGAACGAGAGCTTTGCCGGCAGCGTGCCGCAGAACCTGGCGCTGAACATCGGCATCTCCGGCGACCGCACCGAGCACGTGCTGCACCGCATCCGCCCGCGTGCGGCCGGGGGCCTGGGGCACCTGGACGCGCCGGGCCTGAAGCCGGAGTTCCTGGTGGTGATGCTCGGCATCAACAACACCTGGGCCGCGGAGAGCCCGGTGGCCGACAGCGTCTTCGAGGGCGTGCGGGCGGTGCTCGTGGCGCTGCACGAGCGCCAGCCGCAGGCGCGCATCGTGTTGCAGTCGCTGCTGCCCACGAACGACCCCGCGAAGAACCGCGAGGTGGTGGAGGTGGTGAACCAGCGGCTGCAGGCGCTGGCGCGCAGCCCGCAGTGGTCGGCCTTCACGCTGTGGCTCGACCTCACGCCCGGCTTCCTCGATGCCCAGGGCCGGCAGATCGCGGGCCTGTACACCGACGGCCTGCACCCGAACCAGGCGGGCTACCGCGTCTGGCGCGACCGGCTGCTGCCCTTCCTGGCGGCCCAGAGGCAGAAGGCGCAGGCGGCTGCTTCTTCCGGGGCGAAAGCGCCTTAAGGCGCAGGTCCTGGCGCGGGCCCAGGCGCGGCCCCGGGCCGGGTCGTGCCTGCCGACGCGCGCGCGAGGTGCGCCACCGCCGCCTCGAGTGCGCGGTCGCGGTTGTCCAGCAGGTCCTGTGCCGTCGGGGGCACCGGCAGGTCGGGCACGACGCCCGTGCCCTCGATGCGCCGGCCGTCGGGCAGCGCGAAACCCACCTCGCTGTAGGCGAGCTGGCCGCCCCCGGGCACGGTGGCGTAGCCCAGGAACCCGAGCAGGCAGCCGCACGAGACCTCGCCCACCACGGTGGCGCGCTTTTGCGACTGCATGATCCCGGCAAAGCTCTCGCTCGCGCTGGCGCTGAGCGGGTCCATCAGGACGGCCACCGGCGCCTTGTAGCGGCCGGTGCCGCGCAGCACCTGCTCGAGCTTGATGACCGGGATGAGCTCGAAGGCCAGCGTGATGGGCTTGCCCGTGCGTGTGAGCACGCGCCCGGCCCGCACCTCGCCCTCGAAGAACTGGCGCGCCACCTGCTCCACCATGCCCCCTGAGCCGCCGCCGTTGCCGCGCAGGTCGATGACGAGCGAGGGCGCGTCCTTCAGGGCGGCCAGCGCCTGCGTCATGGCCCCGGTCTGGCTGGGGTGCCACGCGGACAGCCGGATGTAGCCCGGGCCTTCGGGCAGCCGCCGGTGCGTGACGAGCGGCGGGTTGCGGAACACCTGGCGCGCAAGCGTGGCCTGCAGCCGCGTGCCGTCGGCGCCCGCGAAGACGAGCGTGGCCGTGGACTGCGGCTCGCCGCCGAGCAGCCGCGCGGCCGCCAGCGTGTTGCGCTGGTTCTCGGTGGAGCCGGCGCGGGCCTCGGCGCGCAGCCGGGCGAAGGTGGTTTGCGCGGGCTCGCCGTTCACCTCGGCCAGCGTCATGCCGGGGCGCACGCCGGCTTTCCACGCGTCGGACGCGCGGTTCACGCTCGTCACCACCAGCGCCGGGCCCAGAGGGCGGAAGGCGAAGCCCAGCCCCACGGCCTGCCAGCGCTCGAGCAGCCGCGCGCGCTTGGGGCTCACGACGCGGGTGTGCACGTCGCGCAGCTCGCCGGCCATGCGGTCCAGCCGGTCCCAGAAGGCGTCGTCGTCGGGCGCCTGCAGCACCTGCGCTCGCCACTTCTCGCCAGCGGCCTTCCAGTCCACGCCGTTCATCTTCGGGTCGTAGTAGCGCGTGTCCACCGTGTGCCAGACGAAGTCGAAGGCCGCGGCCCGGGTCGAGGCATCGAGCCGGTCGGAGGCGGCCTGCACCGCGGAGGGGTTGTCCGCCGGCGGGCCCAGGCGCCGCGTGAGGATGGCGTTCGGGTCGAGGGCGGCGCATCCGGCCAGCAGCAGGCTGGCGCACGCGCCCAGCGCGGGGAGAAGGCGGTTCATGTCACAAGCTTCGCACAGGCCCTGAGCCCGCCGCATCCAGCAGCCGCGAGATGAGCCCCGCGTCCTACCCCGGCGGTGCTCCCGTACCCGCGCGGGCCAGCCTCGGCGCCACCATGGGCACCGTGAGCATGGTGCTCGTGACGGCCATCAGCAGCAAGGCGGTGAACATGGCGCTCGTGATCACGCCCTTGTCCAGCAGGATGCTGGCGAAGATGATCTCGATGAGGCCCTTGGTCTGCAGCAGCCAGGCTGCCAGCGCGATGTCGTGGCGGCTCCAGCCCAGGGCGCGGCCGGCCAGCCACACCCCGCCGAACTTGCCCGCCACGGCCGCCGTCAGCAGCAGCCCCGCGGCCAGAAACACCGCCGGGCCGCCCAGGTCCCAGCTCGTGCGCAGGCCGGTGGACAGGAAGAACACCGGCATCAGCACCAGCAGCACGTGGTCGCGCAGCAGGTCCATCTTCTCCTGGTTGAACCAGTGGCTGTCCAGCACCGCGCCGGCCAGGAAGGCCCCCACCATGTAGTGCAGGCCGCTCCAGTCCGCGCCGAAGCTCACGGCTGCCAGCCAGATGAGGCTGACGTACCAGCGGTCGCGCTCGGGCAGGCGCTGCATGAGCCAGCGCATCGCCCACGACGCCACAGCGAAGCCGAGCAGGAAGACGAGCTGCCGGCCCACGCGCTGCCAGTCCATCAGCACGATGGCCAGCACCGCCCAGATGGCGATGTCGTCCAGGCTCGCGTAGCGCAGGATGCGCTGGCCGAGCGCCTGGCGCAGGATGCCGAGCTTTTCCATGAGCAGCACGAGGATGGGCAGCGCCGTGACTGCACAGGCCATGCCCACGCCGAGCACGAACTGCCAGGGCTGCGCGCGCGCACCGATCCAGCCGCCCCAGACCAGCAGCAGCAGGCCCGCCCCGCAGCCCAGCGCCACCGGGCCGGCCATCGCCAGGCCCGCGGCCAGGCCCGTCTCGCGCCGGCGCTGCCAGGCCTCGCGCAGGTCCAGCTCGATGCCGGCGATCCACACGAAGAGCATCACCGCCCACCAGGCCACGCCGTTGAGCGCGCCCACCACCTGCGGCGTGAAGACGAAGCCGTAGAACTGCGGAAAGGCCGCACCCAGCAGCCCCGGGCCGAGCACGATGCCGGTGACGATCTGCACCACCACCAGCGGCGCCCAGTACTCGGTGTGGCCCAGCCGCCACACCAGGTAGGGCAGCGCGAAGATGATCGCCATGGCGATCAGGTAGAGCTCGGTGGTGGGCAGCGCAGGCACGGCGGCGGGGTGTCGGTCAGGCGGGCGCAGAGGATAGCCGCACCCTGGGCGGCGCGCCCGATCAAGCCTGCGCGGAGCGCGCGCGGAAGGTTGGCGGCCGGCGCGCCTTCGTCAGCTGCTCGAAGTGCAGGCCCAGGGCCAGCAGCCGGGCGTCCTGCCAGGCCGCTCCCATAATGCTCAGCCCCACCGGCAGCCCGCGAACCTGGCCCATGGGCACCGTCAGGTGCGGGTAGCCGGCCACGGCGGCCGGGCTCGTGGCCGAGGGGCCCGAGCTGTCGCCGTTGACGTGGTCGATCAGCCAGGCCGTGCCGCCCGTGAGGGCCACGATGGCGTCGAGCCGGTGCTGCCCGAGCACGAGGTCCAACCCCTTGGCGCGGGCGTAGCGGTGGCCGTTGGCCAGCGCCTTGCGGTAGGCCGGGTCGGTGAGCGGGCCCTTGGCTGCCGAGGCCTCGAACCACTCCTGTCCGAAGACGGCCAGCGTCTGCGGGTGGGCCCGGTTGTAGGCCACGAGGTCGGCCAGGCTGCGGTGCGGCAGGTTGGGTGCGAACTCGGCCAGGTAGGCGGCCATCGCCGCCTTCATCTCGAAGCACAGCACCTCGAGCTCGCTGGCGCCGTACTTCTCGGTGTGGGGCACGGTCACCTCGACCAGCACGGCGCCGGCCGATTTCAGCGCGGCCAGCGCCTCGTCGAAGGCAGCCAGCGCCTCGCGCCCGCTGCCCTCGCCGAACTGGCGCGCCACGCCCAGCCGCGCGCCCTTGAGCGCCTGGGCCGGCAACCGCGCCAGCGCCGCAAGGTCGACCTTGCCCTTGTGCGCCGCCGTGGCGGGGTCGCGCGGGTCGATGCCGGCCATCGCGCCCAGCAGTAGCGCGGCGTCGGCCACGCTGCGGCACATCGGGCCGGCGGTGTCCTGGCTGAAGGCGATGGGCACAATGCCGTGACGGCTCACGAGCCCGACCGTGGGCTTGAAGCCGACCAGCGCGTTGACCGAGGCGGGCGAGGTGATCGAGCCGTCGGTCTCGGTGCCCACGCCCAGGGCCGCGAGGTTGGCGGCCAGCGCCGCGCCGGTGCCGCTGCTGCTGCCGCTGGGGCTGCGGTCCAGCGCGTAGGGGTTGAGCGTCTGGCCGCCCAGCGTGCTCCAGCCGCTGCTGCTGCGCTGGCCACGGAAGTTCGCCCACTCCGACAGGTTCGTCTTGCCCAGGATGACCGCCCCAGCTTCGCGCAGCCGGGCCACCACGGTGCTGTCTCGCGGGGCCCGGGCCCCGACGAGGGCCGGCGAGCCGGCGGTGGTGTCCATCCGGTCGGCCGTGCACAGGTTGTCCTTCACCAGCACCGGCAGGCCGTGCAGCGGGCCGCGCAGTCGGCCGGCCTGGCGCTCGGCATCACGTTGCGCGGCGATCTCCTCGGCCTGCGGGTTCAGCGTGAGCACGCTGCGCAGCGCGGGGCCCGCGCGGTCGATGGCGGCAATACGCGTGGCGTAGGCCTGCGCCAGCGCCAGTGCGGTGGTGCGGCCGCTGGCCATGGCGGCCTGCAGCTCGGCGGCCGAGGCCTCGGCCCAGGGGAAGGAGTCGCTTGCGGGGGTCATGGTGGTGTTGGAGCTGTTGGAGCTATCGGGGCGATCCTGGCGGAGGGGACCCTGTGCGAGGGCCGGCGATGTGGCCGCGGCGGCGGCCAGGGCGGCTGAGCGGGACAGGAGTTCGCGTCGTCGCATGCGGGCTCTCGGGAGAGGGTGCGGTGAGCGGCGGCCGTGTGAAGCGCGAGGCCCGCGCTACAGCGGCACCGTGAGCTGCATGCCCGGCACGACGATGCCGCCGCGGTCGCCCACCGTGAGCGAACCGTAGCGCGCGGCGAAGGCCGGCGGCAGCTCGCGCGCGCCGGGTGCCGCCAGCCACAGGCGCAGCAGGTGGCGGCGGCGTTCGGGCTCGGGGTGGTCGTCGAAGGCCATGCGGTCGTGCAGCAGCACGTGGTTGTGCACGAACTGGATGTCGCCCGGCGCCAGGCGCATGCGCAGGTGCAGCTGCGCGTCCTCGGCCAGCGCGTCGAAGGCGTCCAGCGCCAGCACGTCCAGCGGCTCCAGGCGCGGCGCGGCCTCGAAGCGCTGCGCGCTGTCCACGTACTGGCGCTGGTAGAAGACGCTGAGCTGCCCGGCGTGCCAGCTCAGCACCGGGATCATGAAGAAGGGCTGCTGGCCGGCGGGCACCTCGCCGCGGCGGTCGTGCGCCATCGGGCGCAGCAGCCGCGCAGCCAGGGCCGGCCGCGTGCGCAGCAGCTCGTTGTAGAGGGTGAGCGCGCTCACCAGCAGCGAGTCACCACCCTGGCGAGCCTCCTGCAGGCACAGCAGCCCCACGATGTCGCAGGAGTCGGTGTGGAAGGTCTGGCGCTCGCTCGTCTGGTACAGCCGCACGTTCGGGTCGCGGCTGGCCAGGCCCAGGTCGCGCACGTGGCCAAGCACGTGGCCCTGCGCGTTCTGCGAGCGCGCGCGGCCCAGGTGCGCACCCAGCCCCATGAAGAGCGTGGCGCGCTCGGCTGCCGTGTAGCGCTCCACCGGCAGCCGCCGCAGCAGCGCGAATCCCCGGCCGTGCAACAGCTCGTTGCGCAGCGCGGCCAGGCGCGGGGCCAGCCGCGGCAGCGGGAAGTCCTGCGCGGTGAGGGCGCCCAGGCGTGCGGCCACATCTGCGCCGACTTCCCCGCCGACCTCCCCGCCGCGGCCGAGGAAGGCGCGCATGGCCGCCTCCAGCTCGGCGATGTCGGCGGCGTCCAGCGGCTCGATCCAGTCGCTGCGCGCGGCGAGTCCGGCGCCGCGCCAGGCGGCGGGGCCGGTCTGCGCGGGGGGCAGCGCGTCGGGCTCGAACGTGGATTCGGCGTTCATGGGCGCGTCGAGCTTAGCAATTCAGGCCCGCAGGCCTTGACCGGCATCTCGTATGACGTTGTAATACAGTTCCTCTACCAAGAGAGTCCCTGCCGTGTCGACCGTGCTCACCGTGCGCCTCAACGAAGACGAGCTGGCTGCCCTGGACCGCCTGGCACAGGCCACGGGCAAGAGCCGCAGCGACCTCGTTCGCGATGCCTTGCGTGCTCAGGCGCTGCGCGAGACGCTGCGCCTGCTGCACGAGGACCTCGGCCCGCAGGCCCGCGCCGGGGGCTGGTTGACGGAGGAGGACATCCTGCGCGAAGTGAGCTGAAGCGGCCCGCAACGAGTCGTGAAGGTCTTCTTCGACACCAACGTCTGGCTGTCGGCCGCGGTCTTCCCCGGGCTGTGCCCGGAGTTGCTGCTCGAGCTGGACGCCCGTGGTCATTCACTGCTGACCAGCCACCTGGTGCGAGAGGAGGTGCATGCCGTGATGCGGCGCAAGTTCGTCCGGCACCGCCTCGCGCTGGAGCGCTTCGATGCGCTGTGGGCCTGCGCGGCTTGCGTGCCGGATGTCGCTGAGCCGCCGGGCGATGCCGATGCGCGGCTCGTGGCCGCGGCTGGGGCTGGCGGCGCGGATCTGTTCGTCACGGGCGACCAGCGCGTCCTGGGCTGGAATCCGCGCGGCGGCATGCTCATCCTGTCGCCGCGGCAGGCGTGGGAGCAGGTCGTGGCGGCCGGGTGATGGCCTGCGGCGGGGCTTACCGGCGAGCCGCCTCGAACCGCGCCGCCAGGGCATCGGCCCCCCGCGCGAGGATGCCCACGTCGGAGCCCACCGCCGTGAACAGGGTGCCCAGCTCCATGCAGCGCCGCGCGCGCGCCTCGTCGACCATCAGGATCCCCGGCGCCTTGCCCGCGGCGCGGATGCGGCCGATGGCGTCCTCGATCAGCGGCCACACCTCGGGGTGGGCGATCTCCCCGGCGTGGCCCAGCGAGGCGTGCAGGTCGGCCGGGCCGATGAAGATGCCGTCGATGCCGTCCAGCGCGGCGATTGCCTCGATGTGCTGCAGCGCGTCCTTCGTCTCCAGCTGCACGAGCAGGCACAACTCCTGCTGCGCGCGCCGGGCGTACTGCGGGATGCGCCCGAAGCGGGTGGCCCGCGTCAGCCCGGCCACCCCGCGCACGCCCTCGGGCGGGTAGCGCGTGGCGGCCACGGCCGCGCGCGCCTCTTCCACGTTCTGCACGTAGGGGATGAGCAGGGTCTGCGCGCCCACGTCCAGCACCCGCTTGATGGCCACCGTGTCGTTCCACGGCACGCGCACCACCGCTGCAGGCGGGTAGGCCGCCGCGGCCTGCAGCTGCGCGAGCAGCGACTCCAGGTCGTTGGGCGAGTGTTCCAGGTCGAGCAGCAGCCAGTCGAAGGCCGCCCCCGCGACCACCTCCAGCGGGTAGTGGTGCGACAGGCTGCACCACAGCCCGAGCTGGTGCCGGCCCTCGAGCAGGGCGCGCTTGAAGCGGTTGCGGGGCAGGTCCATTCGGGCTCC
>JBMOGN010000087.1:0-13295 GCA_049318345.1 Rubrivivax sp.
GGCGGCCCCGCCCGGGCTGGAGGCCTTCTTCCAGGACCCGAGCCTGAGCGCGGCGGCGCTGTCGCCCGACGGGCTGGCGGTGGCCCTGCGCATCGGCGGCAAGGGGCCGGCCGAAGCCGCGGTGCTCGCGGTGCTGGAGTTCAAGACCATGCAGCCCACCGTGGTGGCGGCCTTCAAGGAAGCGCCCGTGGGACGCTTCTGGTGGGTGAACGACCGGCGGCTGGTCTTTGACCTGCAACCCCCGCTGACGGGTCCGGGCCAGACCGAGACCGCGCGCGGGCTGTTCGCCGTGGACCGCGACGGCACGAGCATGCGCCAGCTCGTCAAGACGCTCAGCAACTTCTGGCAGACGGGCTCGGAGCCGATGACGGGCCAGCCACTGCACCCGGCCACCGCGTTCCTGCGCGTGGCCGATCTGGCAGGGGGCGACGACATCTATGTGGTGCGGCCGCTGGAGATCAGCGCCGACAAGGTGGACTACTTCGAGCTGCAGCGCGTGAACACGCGCACCGGGCGCGTGACGGACATCGACACGCCCGTGCACAGCTTCGACTGGCTCTTCGACGACCGGGGTCGTCTGCGGGCCGTCTCCACCCGAAAGGAGGGGCGCGTGACGGTGCAGCTGGCCGACGGCAGCGGCTGGAAGCCGGTGGCCACCTTCGGCGACCTCGACGCCGAGGCTCTGTCGCTGCGGCACGTGGCGCCGGACGGGACGCTGTACGCGCTGGCCGCCGCGGGCGACAAGCTGGCGCTGTACACGATGGATGCGGCCGGCGGCAAGCTCTCGGCGCAGCCGGTGCTGGGCGCGCAGGGCTTCGACCTCCTTCCGCACTTCATCGCCGACCGCAAGCGGCTGCTGGGGCTGCGCTACACGGTCGATGCGGAGGTCACGCAGTGGCTGGACCCGGCCCTGGAGGGCCTGCAGGCCACCATCGACGGGCTGCTGAAGTCCACCGTCAACCGCCTGAGCGTGCCGCAGCACGGCGACTCCCCGTGGGTGCTGGTGCAGGCCTGGTCCGACCGCCAGCCCCTCTTGACGCTGGCCTGGAACCGCGAGACGCGGCGCTTCACGCGCATGGGCGTGAGCCACCCGCGTATCGAGGCGCGGCAGATGGGCGGCACGCAGTTCGTGCGGATTGCCGCGCGCGACGGCCTGGAGATCCCGGCCTACCTCACGCTGCCGCCGGGCGCCGAGGCGAAGAGCCTGCCGCTGGTGGTCCTCGCGCACGGCGGGCCCTGGATGCGGGGCGCGGCTTGGGGCTGGGATGCAGAGGTGCAGTTCCTCGCCTCGCGCGGCTACGCCGTGCTGCAGCCGGAGTTCCGCGGCTCCACCGGCTTCGGCGCACGTCACTTTCGCGCGGGCTGGAAACAGTGGGGCGCGGCCATGCAGGACGACCTGGCCGACGCCGCGAAGTGGGCGGTGGCGCAAGGCGTGGCCGATGCGAAGCGCGTGGCGCTGGCCGGCGCGTCCTATGGCGGCTACGCCGCGGTGATGGGCCTGGTGCGGCACCCGGAGGTCTTCCGCTGCGCGGTGAGCTGGGTGGGGGTGACCGACCCGCAGCTGCTCTTCGACGTGCGCTGGAGCGACATCACGGGCGACTTCAAGAAGTACGGCATGACGCGGCTCATCGGCGACCCGGCCACCGACGCCGCCGCGCTGCGCGAGGCCTCCGCGCTCACCCATGCGGCGCGCCTCCGCCAGCCGCTGATGCTGGCCTACGGCGCCTGGGACGTGCGCGTGCCCATCGTCCACGGCGAGAAGCTGCGAGACGCCGTGCGGCCTCATAACCAGGGTCTGGAGTGGGTGGTGTACGACAACGAGGGCCATGGCTGGGCCCGGGTCGAGACCCGGCTCGACTTCTGGGGCCGGGTGGAGAAGTTCCTCGCGCGGCATCTGGCGTGATTTCCTCGTGCACGCGACCCCACCCGCAGACGCCATGCAGGTGACTGCGGCCGGGCGGCGACAACTGCTGCGGGCCGCCACGGCCGCCTCTCTCGGGCTGTTGGGCGCTCGTCCGGCGCCGGCACGCGCCGCCCGCCCCGGCCCGCTGGTGGTGTGGTTCACGGTGGAAGGCGCCAGCGCGATGCGGCGCATCGGCGAAGGCTTCACGCGCGCCACGGGCGTGGAGGTGGTGGTGGAGACGCCCGACGACGGGCCGGCGAAGTTCCAGCAGGCCGCTGCCGCCGGCAAGGGGCCGGACCTGTACATCTACGCCCACGACCGCATCGGCGAGTGGATCGCCGGCGGGCTCATCCACGCCGTGCACCCCTCGCGCGCGCTGCGCGAGGACATCGACCCCCTGGCCTGGCGCGGCTTCAGCGCCCGCGGGCGGCTGTGGGGCTATCCGCTGGCCATCGAGGCCATCACGCTCGTCTACAACCGCGCGCTCGTGGCCGAGCCGCCGCGCAGCTTCGAGGATGTGATCGCGCTGGACGAGCGGCTGCGCGCGCGCGGCAAGCGCGCGCTGCTGTGGGACTACACGAACACCTACTTCACCTGGCCGCTGTTCGCCGCGCAGGGCGGCTACCCCTTCAAGGTGCGCGCCGACGGCAGCGTGGACGCGCGCGACACGGGCGTGAACCACCCCGGCGCGGTGGCCGGCGCGCAGCTGCTGCTGCAACTCATCCGCGAGGGCCGCATGCCCGCGGGCAGCGGCTACCCCGAGATGGAGGCGGCGATGGCGCAGCAGCGCGTGGCCATGATGATCAACGGCCCGTGGTCGTGGGTGAACGTGCGCCGCGTGGGCATCGACTTCGGCGTGGCGCGCATCCCGCTGGTGGGCGGGCGCCCGGCCGTGCCCTTCGTGGGCGTCAAGGGGGTGATGATCAACCGCGCCACGCGCCAGCGCGAGCTGGCGGTGGAGTTCTGCGAGCAGCACCTGCTCGCGCGCGAGGGGCTGCGCCTGATCGACCGCGCCGAGCCCCTGGGCGCGCCGGCCAGCCGCGGCTACTTCGCCGAGGTGGTGGCCGACCCCGTGCTCGGCCCGAAGATCGCCGCCATCATGGCCTCGGCACGCGACGGCCTGCCCACGCCGAGCAACCCGGAGATGGGGCGCTTCTGGGCAGCGACGAAAACGGCGCTGACCAACCTCGCCGAAGGCCGCCAGGGCCCGCAGCAGGCGCTGGACGCCGCGGCGCGGCGGATCCTGGAGGGCTGAGGTGGGCACGCGTGCGGGAGCGGGGATGGGCGCGCGCCTGGGGGTGGCGCTGCTCGCCGCCGCAGGCCTGTACGGCGTGGTGCGGGTGCATGCCGCCGGCCAGGCGCTGCTCGCGCTCACGCTGCTGGTGCTGACCACCGCCGCCGTGTGGGTCTACAGCTCCGGGCGCACGCACGCGCTGCGCTACCTGTACCCGGGCATCGCCGCGGCGCTGGTGTTCGTGGTCTTCCCGATGCTCTACACGGTAGGCATCGGCTTCACCAACACCAGTTCGAGCAACCTGCTGGAGCGTGCGCAGGTGCACGCGTACCTGCTGCAGGAGCGCATCCCGCTGACGGGCTCGGCGCGGGGCTTCACGCTGCACGCGGCCGAGGGCGGGCGCGTGCGGATGCGGCTGGACCCGCCTCAGGAGCCCTCGCCGGCTCTCGCGCCGGCCGCCGGCGCCCTGGTGAGCGCGCCGCTGGCGCTGGACGACACGGCCTCCGCCTCACCGTCCACTCCACAGCCCGCCCCGCAGCCCGTCGCACTCGAACCCGCCGCCACCGCCCCGGCCCCCGGCCCGGCGCTGCCGCTGCGCGAGCACGTGCAGCGGCTGCCGGCGCTGCGCGCGCTCGTGCTGCAGGCCCCGGACGGCACGCGCCTGGAGCTGCTCGGCCTGCGCGAGTTCGCGCAGCTCGCGCCGCTGTACCGCGAGCAGGCCGACGGCGCGCTCGTGGACGCGCTCACCGGCACCGCCTACCGCCCCGACGAGGCCACGGGCTTCTACACCAGCGCCTCGGGCGAGCGGCTGCAGCCGGGCTACCGCGTGAACGTCGGCCTGCGCCACTACGCGCGCATCTTCACCGAGGCGCGGTTCCGGGCTCCCTTCCTGAGCGTGTTCGCGTGGACGGTGGCCTTTGCCGGGCTGAGCGTGGCGCTGGCCGCGGCGCTGGGCATGCTGCTGGCGGTGCTGATGAACTGGGAGGCACTGCGCGGCAAGGCCGCCTACCGGCTCGTGCTGTTCCTGCCCTACGCCGTGCCGGGCTTCATCTCCATCCTCGTCTTCAAGGGCCTGTTCAACCAGAACCTGGGCGAGGTGAACCTCATCCTGGACGCCCTGTTCGGCATCCGCCCGGCCTGGTTCTCCGACCCGCTGCTGGCCCAGGCGATGCTGCTGATCGTGAACGTGTGGCTGGGATTTCCCTACATGATGGTGCTGTGCACGGGGCTGATCCAGGCCATCCCGGCCGACCTGTACGAGGCCTCGGCGGTGGCCGGCGCCGGGCCGTGGGCGAACTTCCGGCGCATCACCGCGCCGCTCATCCTGCAGCCGCTCACGCCGCTGCTGATCTCGGCCTTCGCCTTCAACTTCAACAACTTCGTGCTCGTGAGCCTGCTCACGGGCGGGCGCCCGGACCAGCTCGACACCACGCTGCCGGCGGGCACCACCGACATCCTCGTGTCCTACACCTGGCGCATCGCCTTCCAGGACTCGGGCCAGCAGTTCGGCCTGGCCGCGGCGCTGTCCACGGTCATCTTCCTCATCGTGGCGGCCATCACGCTGCTGCAGATGCGCTTCACGCGTATCGCGGCAGACGGGGCCGCCGGTGCATCCGCGGAACGGACCTCCGCTGCGCCCCCGCGGAGCTAGCTAGCCCAGCGGAGACTGTCATCTGGGATGATCAGACCCAAGGGCAAGGTTCGCCGTACGTCCGGGATAAATTGTGGAGTGAGCCAAGCCTTTTGCATTCGCCATGCTGTCCGGCGAAGCGTCCTGTTCTGTTTGCAGGTGCTGGCGATGGCAGTACATGACGCCCCCCAAGAGTCTGCAGTGACTCACGCTGCTTTCCCGCAGGATCACCATTGTGTCTCCCGCGTGATGGGCCATCCCGCTTCGGCCGGGCCGAGAGTCCGAGATGACCGACACGTCTCCAACGCGCTGGTACACGGCGTAGCTGCCGTCAGCGTGATACAGGTAGGTCAGGTCACCGACCGAAAACACCGTTGCAACTTCGTCATCCTCGATGACCAGGCGACAAACCTCCATGGCATCGGAGGCCAAGGCGTGCTTCGCGCACAAGAGCGCAGCGAAGACCAACACCAGCGCCGGACGGCGTGCTGACCAGCTCGAGCGGCCCCAAAATCTGGCTGGCGATATACCTGTCGTTCTCACTGCGCGCATGAAATCAGTTCTCTGAATCGGTACGGAGTTGCTGCCCGAGCTGCGCGTCCAGCAAGCCGACGGATATCGCACGCGCCACGGCTTGCGCGCGATTGTTGGCTCCCAGCTTGCGCAGAATCTTCTGGATATGGTTCTTGACGGTCAACGGGCTGATCGTCAGAGCGGCCGCAACCTGCTGGTTGCTGCTGCCTTCGCGCACGAACTCCAGTATTTGGACTTCCCGTGACGTGAGTGCCTTGGCAACTGGGCGTCGGACCTCGTGGCCAGTTTGTATCGGTGCTGTCACACGAGCCATCGGAACAGGCAAGTCCTGCTCCAGGTTGATCACTCGCTGCCAGACCCGATGCAGGTGGGGTAGCACCAGGTCCAGGCAAATCAGACGGCGGTCCGATCCTTCTGCCTCTATGGGCCCTCCGAAGATGAACAGGCTCTCAATCTCCTGCGGCCTGTGCGGACGTGCCACGCCGTGAACAAGCAATTCGCGATAGCCGAGCTCCCTTTGCAACACTTGTACGCTTGGCAGCGCATCACCCTTCAGGTCGGCCAGCTTTGCCCGCAGAGGTTTACCTTGACCCGCCACCCAAGCGTCACTGATGGCCCGCGTGAGACCGCCTGCGGGGTCTGCGAAAAAGCCCAGCAACTCCGGGGAAATGATGGTGTACTGAAATGTGTCGAACACCACTCCAAGGCTGTCCCGCCGGTAGGCTCCGCAAATCAACAGTTGATGAGGTATCAATGACAGCAACTGCGATTGCACCCAGACGAAAAACTGGTTTCGGCTGTGAACCGCGCCGGCTGTCTCAACTGCCCTCACCAGTTGCTGCGCCTGTTCGCTGGTCAGTAGGATTGCATCGTTCACGGGCGCTGGATCAGTTGGTTCGGTATGCTGAAAGGTCTAGGACGGAAGAGGGAAACACGCAATCTGCCGCAGCGTGAAACACCCGGTTCGAGCCCAGGCCCCGTAGTCGAGGTGCCCTTTCTTGCAGCAAGCGACCCCTCGGCTCGTGAAGACGATAGGCGAGGGCTGTGACCCGGTCATGAATGCCAATCCCGCCCATGAGCCGGATGGACCATGAGGGGTCGATGCAAGTCAGGGTCTGTCAGCGGCCCTGGAGGCCGCCACCTGTCTCCTTGTCGTCCTCGATCAGCCATGGTGCAACCGACCTTGACGGCGGGCGTTCTTCCCTTCGGAGCACGCCGGCTTCGATGAGTCCGCTGCGCAATCCGGTGGCGGTGGGGTCGGCGGGGCGCACGAACAGCCATTCCGAGTAGGTCTGGCGGCGCTCGAAGTCCTGGAAGCGGCTGTCGAAATTCGCCTGCTTCAACGGGCGGCCCCGGGCCAGGCTGTAGACACCCATGATCCCGCCATCATCGGCATCATCCTCGCGGTACAGCCCCCACTCCTGGCGGCCAGTAAGGGGATCCACCGGCAGGCGTCGCAGGTGGCGCAGGACACCTGGAAATCGAGGGTCTCGAAGCAGGTCCTGCAGGCGGCGTGGCGCGTCGGGCTGGCCCTTTGGCGTGACCCTCGCATAGCTGGCCAAGGCCGCAGAAAATGCCGCCCCAGCCTCAAGCAAGGCCCCTTCGGCCGCGCGGCGATGGGCTGCAGCGCCCAGCCGGGCCGTCGCGGCCGCGGCCAGGGCCAGCATCGCCAGAACCACCAGTACTGCGACATAGGCCATCCCGTCCACGCGACGGCCGGAAGAGACGCCAGAACGCAAGGGGATCACAGCTCAACGTAGCGCTTGCCGCTGGGCGCCACACCATCCGCGCCGCTGCGCAGGTTGTAGACCTTGCCCCGGGCCCCGGCAGCGGGCGCGATCAGCACCCAGGTCCTGTCACTGTCTGTCACCGGATCCACCGGAACCGAACGCAAGTACTGACGGGCCACCAGTTCCTCCAGGGACTCCGGATACTGCCCGGTATCCCGATGGAACTGATCGATCGTCTCCCTGACCTGGCGCAAGCTCTCTGCCAGGACGGTCTCCTGAGCCTTGTCCAGGCTGCGAAGGTAACGCGGCGTGGCAAGGGTCAACAAGAGCGCCATGATGGCGAGCACGACCAGCAGCTCGATCAGGGTGAAGCCGCCGGAGCCGCGAGCGCGTTGTACGATCCCCGTCATCGGCGATTCACCAGATCGCATAGGGCCGCCCGTTGAGGCCCACCCGCGATGAGCGCGAGTACACGTCATAGACATCTGCTCCCTCGCGAGGTTGGTCGGCATCGCTGTCGTAGCTACGCAGACCCCACTCGCTCGAGTCCGGTCGGCCCTCGTAAGCCTGCATCGGATCACGCGGCACACGACGCAGAAACACCAGACGTACACCTCGCGGGTCCTTCAGATCCCTCGTTCCGGTGACCAGCACCTCGAGTGAGGGCGGATAGCCCGATGCACCGGCAGCTCGGGCAATGCGTCCTTCGTCCACGGCACGCTTGTAGGCATCCAGGGCCTGTCGAATCTCGAGCAGGTTGCGCTGCAGTTCCCGCTCGCGTTCGCGCTGCACGACCACCTGCGCCGCGGGCCGGACCATCGTGGCGAGCACGGCGATGATGGCCAGCGTGATCAGCAACTCGATCAGCGTGAAGCCTCGGGCATGAGCACGCTGCATGGTCATCGACAGTTCGACAGGAAGACCGACTCAACGCGTGGGAGGTGCCGCGCCTGCCGGGGCCGGCGCGGTGGCCGGCGCCACAGGCGAGCCGGTTGCGCCCGCAGCGGCTGGCCCCGACGGCGGCACCCGCTCGGGGTCACCCAGTGCGCGCGCAGGCTGCCCCGCGGCGGGCCGAGTGCGAGCGCTCGAGTCCGTGCCACTGAAGAACTCCGCTTCGCCTGCGGGCGGCCTTTGGATGTTGCGGATCAGCCGTGGCGTGATCGAGAGCACGATCTCCGACTTCCTTCCGTCGCTGAGGGTACTTCCGAATAGCCGCCCGGCCACGGGCAATTCGCCCAGTGCTGGCACCTTGCTCGCGGCACGGCGGTCCTCGTCGTTGATGAGCCCGGCAAGTACCTGGTTCTCGCCGTCCTTGAGACGCAGCGTGGTCGTGGCCGAGCGGGTGCCGATGTTGTACGTGCTCGAACCCGCGTTGGTGGTCTGGCTGCTGATGACGTTGCTGACTTCCAGCGCCACCTTGATCGCGACATCGCCGTTGACGAAGATCGTGGGTTCGACCTCGAGCTTCAGGCCCACGTCCAGGTAGGAAACGGACTCGGTGGCGAGGCCGGTCGCGGTGACGGTGGTCGAGACGCTGGGTATCCGGTTGCCAATGACGATGCGAGCCTTGTCGCGGTTCAGCACACGGATTCGGGGGTTCGCCAACAGGTTGGAGTCGCCGTCGACCTTGCGGGCATTGATCCTCAGGGCATCGATGCGCGCGCCCACGGTTTCGCTGCGCAAGCTCCTGAGGTCGCGCAGCGTCAGCGTATCGATCGTGCTGTCGGGTGATATCAAGGGCGTCAACGTCAGGCTGCCAGGCCATGCGATGCCGAGCTCCGTCAACCTGTCACGGCTGATCTCCAGGATTTCCACCTCCAGCATCACTTCGGGCTCAGCGACATCGTGAAGCGCCACCAATCGCTCGGCTAGCCGCACGGCCTCGACCGTGTCCCGCATGAACACCATGTTGAGCTTTTCGTCATAGACGATGTCACGCGACCGCACCATCGTCTTGATCAGTTCGACCACCGCCTTCGCGTTGGCGCTGGACAGCACAAAGGTCTTCACCACCAGCTGCTGGTACTCCCGGAGCTTGGCCGCCGTGTTCGGGAAGACCATGACGGTGCCGGCATCCATGACCTGCATTTCCAGCTGGTTGCTCACCAGCAGCATCTGCAAGGCGGCTTCCACGGTGCTGTTTCTCAACGTCAGCGCAGTCTTCTGGTCTGTCTTGACATCCTTGTCGAACACGAAGTTGAGGCCAGAGGTTCGGGACAGCGCGTCGAAAACCTGCTTGACCGTGGCGTCCCGGAACTCGAGGCTTACCGGCTGGCGGAAGGGCGCCCCGAGGCGCAGTTCGACTGCGGCGGGCTCCTGTCGTGCCTCGATCTGCCGCAGCAGCGCCCTGGCTCGCGCATGGCGCGGATCGGCATCGAGTACCGACATCACCACCACGCGTGCTGCGTCGGTGCGGCGCTGGGCGTAGTGCTCCTCCGCCTCATCCAGCGATCGCGCATGCGCAGCCTGGCGCTGCAGGCTGTCCAGGCCAGCCTTGGCAGGGCGGTTCACCGGATCAATGGCGAGTACCCGGAGAAACAAGTTCTGGGCTCTTTCCGGCTGACTGTCGGCGACAGCCCGATCCGCCTGCTCAAGCACGCTCGCCACCAGACGCTGGCGCGCCAGAAGATAGGCAGTGCGGTACTCGGTGTTCTCGGGCGCCGCCTCGGAGGCAGCGCGCAGGCGATCCAAGGCAGCCTCTGGCTGGTTCGCCGCCGTCAGTGCCAAACCGGCTCGGTAGTGCTTTTGCGCCGCACACCCGCTCATCGTGATGACCACGGTAGCACCCAGGGCAGTCGCGAGCAGCATGCGGCCTGTCACCTGAAAGACACGCCCAACGCGGGCGCGTGTCGATCGCGTTGTCCGCTCGCCCGGAATATGTGGCGAGCGGCAAGATCCCGTGGGAATTCGGTTCATCAGTCGATCGATCCCGTCGGGATTCGTTGGGTGAGGTTCATCGGCAGGTAGGTTAGCTGGACGGACGTCGGTGCGATCTGCTCCACCCGATACACGCCGCGGATGACGCTGTGCTGCTGCACCACGTGCACCAAGTCGTCTTCGGCCAGGAACACCTGGTCGACTCCGGCAGTACGCTGACGTCCGATGTACAGGAAAGGCAGTGGCGGCGGAGCGTTGACTGCGGAGGCTGCGCTGGGAGGAGGCGGTGCAGCCGGCGCAGGGGGAGGTGCCCATGACTTCGGCGCAAAGAGGTCGTGCGTCCGCCCGGCGTTGCTCTCTGGCACTGCGCGAGCGAGCAGAATCGGAAGCGAGCCCCTTCCTGTGCCTGCCTGCTCGCCACCGATCGCTGAACGAACTCGGTCAACGACTACTCCCGTCGGGGCGGCCCGGGGCCTTGCAGAACTCTCCAGGGGCAGCGCCAATTCGCTCTCAGCTGAACCGCGGTCAAGCCATGGCAGGCTGGCCGCCAGCACGAGGCCCGTCAGAAGGAGGGCGGTGCGCCGGTTCACGGACGGCCCCTCCGCGCCGCGGGGTTCTCGGCACCCGCAGGCGGCGCTGCCAGCCGGCGGGCAGCTTCCGCGCTCGCTACACCGGGCTTCAGGTGCAAGCTGATTCGAACGTTGGCCGACAGCGCACCATCCGAGATAGCCTCACGACGCATGCCCAAGTCATCAAGCGATGCGAACGGGAACTGCGCAAGCACCTGCTCGAGGAACGCACGAAGCGCCTGGTAGCTGCCCTTGACCGGCATCTGCAACACGAAGCGCTCGGTACGGGCTGCCTCATCGACCTGCCAGCGGTACTCGGTCTGGGCCAGTTCCAAACCGTACTGTCGGGCCAGCGCGAAGATGCGCGCCAGATTGGCGTCTACGTCTGATTGATCGCCCAGCCGCGACTCGAAGTCAGCCAGGCGCTGTGCATCCGGGTCGGCGGCAAGAGGCGTCGCGGAAGTTGGCGTTTGCAAGTCGGCATGCGCACGGACCAACACCTGGCGCAGGCGCGCTTCTTCCTGCACCTGCGGCCGACCCCACAACAACAGCCCGGCAGCACCGAGTGCTGCGGCGATGACGCCGAGCCCCAACACGGGCCTTGCCCGACGAAGGCTGATGGCCAGGTTGAAAAGGATGTGCCAAGGGTCGACGCTCATCTTTGCGCCTCCAGACGCAAGACACCCTCGAACTCGAATCGAATCGGCTGTGTCGGGTCCTGATCGGCGTGTTCGTGTCGGACCAACCGGACGGCTTCGAAACCGGGCTGGCGCTTCAGCCGCTGAAGGAAGCGGAGCATGGCGGTTGTGTCACGAGCTTCGGCGGAACCGCGAAGCACGCGCTGCTTCGGCTGCAGACCGAGTTCCTGCACTGCCACCGTCGGCTGGTCGGCCTGCTCCAGGGAGCCAAGCAGGCTACTCCAGGGCAGGTTCAGCTGGACAATCACGCTGGACACTGCTGCGATGCGATCTGCCGGCACGGGTTCGACCGCTGTCACGGCCGCCCCAGATTGGCGTCCGGCCAGACGCATCTGCAACTGAGCCAGTTCGGAACGAAGGACGGACTCTGCGGCATCCTGGCGTAGCCAGGCCGACGCTGCCCACGCACACAAGATCACACCCGCCGCCAGAAGCAGCCATTCAGCGGTCGTCGCACGCCTGAACTCCCTGAGCGGGGAGGCTGGCGCAAGGTCGATGTGCAAGGCGCGCATGGTTACCAGGCCGCTGTAGCCAGCCGTATCGCTGGCCGGACCGCTTCAGACGCAGCCAGGGTAGATGCAACAGCCACCGGATGGCCAGTCAGCGGCAAACAAGTCCATGTCGTGCCCGCCAAAGGTGACGAGTCGTCGGGGGCCGGTGGAAGCGGTGCAGAACTCGACCCCGGCCCCCACCAGCGCAGTCGTCGAGGCATGTCCAGCATCCAGCGAAAGGCCTCGCGCTCCACCGCCCGCTGCAGCCCTGGATCGGTGGCATCGGCCACCGCAGCCGCGCCAGGGGGCAGAAAGACGCGCCCGACTTGTCGCAGTCCGCCCGAGTCGAGGGCGGCAAGTGTGACGCGCCCGCCGCATGCAGAGGCGAGCCACTCACCGGCGCAGAGGTGGCGGCGCCACCGATTCCACACGCTCACCAGCTCAGGGGACACGGACAGCAGATGCACGCCATGCACCGAGCAAACCCGCTGCAACATGACCAGCCACTCAAGTGGGAGAGCGCTGGCCAGAAACGGTCGGTCGACACGCCAATCTGCGCCCCAACGCCAACCATCGGTACCTTCGCCATAGAGTGCCGCAAAGCGGGCCTGGGCTGCCAATCGACAGGCGTCGACCGATCTGGCGTTCACGGGCGGTGTCACCATCCAGTGGCGAACCAGGTCATCCGACAGCACCACCTCGGCGCGCAAACCCCGACAGCGCATGCTTGCCAGCAGCGAATGCAGCGCCTCACCAACCTGAAGCGCAGAAGGTGACGAGCCCGTGTCCCAGGCATGGGTACCCTCATCCTGTATCGCCCGACGGGGCCAGCCTGCGGACTTCACCACGGCAACACAGCTCGGCGTCAATCCGATATGCATCCGCGCGGTCAGGGCATCAAGCATGCTGGGTCACCCGCCGTGTCTCGGCAAGGGTCGTCTCGCCGCGTTTCACCAGCGCCAGCGCCGCCTCGCGAAGGCTGCGCGTACCGTTTGCACGGGCGGCTTCCTTGATCTGACGTATCGGCCGCTTGTCGACAATCATCTCGCGCAGCAGGTCGGTCAGCAGCAGAATCTCGGCGATCGAGCGACGGCCCTTGTAGCCCGTGCCCCGGCAGTCGCCACAGCCCGCGCCTTGCCGGATCGTCCATCCCTCTATCTGCCCGGGCGTCAGGTTCAATCTGGCCAGTTCAGCCTCGCCCGGCAAGTGGGGAGCCGAGCAATGGGGGCACACCGTACGCACCAGCCGCTGCGCCCAGATTCCGTTCAGCGCGGAGACAAAGGCGTAAGGGTCGATTCCCATGTGGCTGAAGCGACCGAAGACGTCGAACACGTTGTTGGCGTGTACCGTCGTCAGCACGAGGTGCCCGGTGAGTGCCGACTGCACGGCAATCTCCGCCGTCTCGCGATCACGGATCTCGCCCACCATGATCTTGTCGGGATCGTGGCGCAGGATCGAGCGCAGCCCCTTCGCGAAGCTCAGGCCCTTCTTCTCGTTGACCGGGATCTGCAGAACGCCTGCCAGCTGGTACTCGACGGGATCCTCGATCGTGATGATCTTGTCTCGGCCGTTGTTGATTTCCGACAGCGTGGCGTACAGGGTGGTGGTCTTGCCCGATCCCGTCGGGCC
>JBMOGN010000088.1:0-13147 GCA_049318345.1 Rubrivivax sp.
GTCGCTTCTGCTGTCGCCATGCCCCGCCCGCGCCCCATCCGCCCCATCCGCCCCAGCCGGCACATGCGCCGCATCGCCGGCACCACGCTCTTCGAGATCCTCCTCACCGCCGCGATGGCGGGCGTGCTGGCCAGCCTGGCGGTGCCGTCCCTGGCCGGGCTGCGCGCCCGCACCCTCGTGGCCGGAGCCGCCGCCGCCTTCGAGTCGGATCTGCAGCAGGCCCGCGCCTTCGCCTGGGCCAGCGGGCAGGTCGTGCACCTGGCCTTCCGCACGGCTTCGGGCGGTGGCGGGTGCTATGTGCTGCACACCGGTGAGCCCGGCGACTGCCGCTGCGACGCCGCCCAGCCCGCCGCCGCCCCCGTGTGCGACGCCGGGGCCCAGGCGCTGCGGGTGGCACCCTGGCCGGCCGGCTCGGGCGTGGTGCTGGCTTCCAATGTCGCCAGCGCCACCTTCGACCCGCTGCGCGGCACGGTCACACCGGCCTTCACGCTGCGCCTGACGGGGCCGCAGTCCGCCGCCCTGCACCAGGTGGTCAATGTCATGGGGCGGGTGCGCACCTGCACGCCCGACCCGAGCTGGAAATCATGGCCGGGGTGCTGAGGGTGGCCCGGCCGAGGCCGTCCTGGGGCTTCACACTGCCGGAGATGCTGCTGGCGGCGGCCCTGGCCGCCCTGCTCGCCAGCCTGGCCCTGCCCAGCCTGGGCGAGGCGCTCATCAGGGTACGCCGGGCCGAGGCCGTCACAGCACTGGGAGCCCTGCAGCTCGCGCAGGAAAACCGCCGCGCCCAGGCCGCGGCCTACACCACCGACCTCGCCGCCCTCGGGCTGGCGCAGGCCTTCACCGTCTCGGGCGCGTACCACCTGTCGGTCCCGGAGGCCAGTGAGCACGGCTACACGCTGCTGGCCCGCCGCGCGCCTCATGCGCGGGGCCCGGCCGACGAACGGTGCGACGTGCTGGCCCTGCGCGCCAACGGCGGCCGCCTCGCGCTGGCGTCGGCCTGCGCAGGCTGCGAGCTTCCGGCGGCCGAGGCTGCTGCCGCCGACCCCCACCGCTGCTGGGCCAGCCCGTGACGAATCACCAGGCGCCGAGCCCTGCCGAGCCCGCGAGGCTCCACCACTGGCCCGGCGGGCGGTCGCGCCGGCTTTCCCGGGGCGCCAGCCTCGTGGAGTGGCTCGTGGGCAGCGCACTCGGCCTGGTCGTGGTCTCCGCCGGCCTGACGGTGGCAGGCGGTCACCTGGCCGAGCAGCGCCGCCTGCAACGGGAGCTGCGCCTGGAGCAGGACCTGCACGCCGCCGCCGCGCTGCTCGTGCGCGACCTGCGCCGATCAGGCTACTGGTGGCACGCATCGGCGGCGGGCGCCGGGCCGAACCCCTACGCCGGCTGGACGTTGTCTGGAACGGCCAGCGCACCCTCGCTCACCACGGCCTGGGCCCACCCCCAACGTTCGGAGGACGACATCCTCAGCCCCGATGAACGCCGCGGCCTGCGCCTGCGCGCCGGGGTGCTCGAGATGCAGCTCGGGCAGGGCAACTGGCAGGCCCTCACCGACATCAACGTGCTGCGCGTCACGAGCCTGCGGCTCACGCCGCGCGAGGAGATCCTCACGCGAAGCTGTCCAGGCACCTGCGGCGAGAGCCGCGCCGGGGAGAAGCCGGCCTGCACGGCGCAGCTGGTGCTGCGCCACCTGCAGATCGAGCTGCAGGTGCGCTCGGCCCGCGTGCCGTCCCTCGAGCGGCGATGGCAGGGCGAGCTGCGCCTGCGCAACGATGAAGAGCAGGGTCGCTGCGGCGCCTGAGGCCCGCTCGCGCGGGCTGGTGGCGCTGGCCACGGTGCTCCTGCTGCTGGCCGCCGCCGGCCTCGGCGCGGCCGGCCTGCGGCTGAGCCTGCACGCGGAGCTGCGCGCCTCGGCCGCACAGGCCCGCGCCGCGCAAGCCTTCGAGGCGGCGCAGGCAGGCCTGGAATGGGGTGTGGGCTGGGTGGCCGGCGGGGCGGTGGACGAGGCGTGCGAGCGCCTCGATGGCGCGCCCCCGCCGCCGCTGCCCGCGGGCTCGCAAGCGCTCCACGCGTGGTGCAGCCTCGTGGCCGAAGCGTGGCGCTGCGAATGTCCTGCCCTGCAATCGGCCGGTTCTGCCGGTTCTGCCAGCTCTGCCGGTTCGGCCGGCTCGGCCGGCTCGGCCGGCAGCGGAGATGCCGCCGCCGCTGCGGCTGCCTCGGCTGCACCGCAGCGTGAACGGCCCGCCTTCCGGGTCACCCTGCGGCCCACCGCCCAGGCCACCGTGTTCGAGTTGCAGGCCCTGGGCTGCAGCGCCCCGGCTTCGTCCTGCCTGATGCACGGCCTGGGTACGCCCACGGTCGCAGCTTCGAAGCAGACCGTGCACGTCCGCGTCTCCGGGCCTGGGTTCCCGCAGGGGTCCGGGCCTGGCGCCGGAGCGCCTGCTGCCGGCAGCACGCGGGTGGCGGAGCAGGTACCAGGCAGCTGGCGGGACTTCCCATGATCAGTCGGGCGCAGGCGGGCACCTCGCTGCTGGAAGCGCTGGTTGCCCTGGCCTGCGTCTGCACGGGCGCCGTGGCGCTGTCCCGGCAACACACGGAACTGCGCCAGGTGGCGGAGGCCTCGCGACAGCGGGCTGAGGCGTTGCGCCTGGCCCAGGCCACGCTGGAGTCAGCGCGCACGGCCGTGCGGCGGGCGAGCCTGGAGAGCGGCGCGGCTGCCGCGCCTCCCGGCGGCACGCCCGGCGGCACGCCGTCCGACCCCGCCACGGTGCCGGCCTCAGCCCCCGCCACCTCCTCCGCCTCGGCCTGCGAGGTGGGCTCGGCCTGCACCCTGGAGCTGACCTCACAGGACGCCTGGCAGCCCCCGCGCCGCGCCGTGCGCGTGGTGGTGGCCTGGCGGGACCGCGCCGGCACGCCCCGACAGCTGGAGCTGGCCAGCATCTTCCCGGCGCCCGGCGGCTCGCCGCCTGCGCCGGCTCCCGCGGCCCCCCCTTAGACTCGCCGCATGGCCCTCAGCGAGCTCGACCACCTGCGCCTGCGCGAGGCCCTTGCCCTGGCCGAGCAAGCCTTCGCGCGCAGCGAGCCCAATCCGCGCGTGGGCTGCGTGATCGGCCACGCGGACGGCCGGGTGCTGGCCCGCGGCGCCACCCTGGAGCCCGGGCGCGCGCATGCCGAGGCGGCTGCGCTCGCGGCGTGTCGCGAGGCCGGGCTGGACCCGCGCGGCGCCACCGCCTGGGTCACGCTCGAGCCCTGCGCCCATCATGGCCGCACCCCGCCCTGCGCCGACGCGCTGGTGGCCGCCGGGCTCGCGCGCGTGGTCGTCGGCGCGTCTGACCCCTTCCCGCAGGTCGATGGCCGCGGCATGGAGCGCCTGCGCGCAGCAGGGGTGGTGGTGGAACTGGCACACGGGGATCTGGCCCAGGCCTGCCGCGAGATCAACATCGGGTTCTTCTCCCGGGTGCAGCGCGGGCGGCCCTGGGTGCGCATGAAGGCGGCGGCCTCGCTGGACGGCCGCACCGCGCTGCCCGACGGCACGAGCCAGTGGATCACCGCAGCGGCCGCGCGCGCCGACGGCCACGCCTGGCGCCGGCGCGCCAGCGCCGTGCTCACGGGCATCGGCACGGTGCTGGAGGACGACCCGCGGCTGGACGTGCGCCTCGTGCCCGCCACGCACCAGCCGCTGCGCGTCATCGTCGACTCGCGCCTGCAGACGCCCCCTTCCGCGCGTGTGCTGCCTCCCCCAGGCCAGGTGCTGGTGGTCGCCGCCCAGGAGCAGCCCGCCAGCGCCCAGGCGCTGCGCGAGCGTGGCGCCGAGGTGCTGTGCATCCCGGGGCCAGGCGGCAAGGTGGACCTGGCCGCACTGCTGGCCGAACTGGCCCGCCGCGGCGTGAACGAGCTCCACGTGGAGGCCGGGCACAAGCTCAACGGCTCGCTGCTGCACGCCGGGCTCGTGGACGAACTGCTGCTCTACCAGGCCCCGATGCTGCTGGGCGAGGGTCGGGGCATCGCCGCGCTGGGCGTGCTGCCTGCCCTGCCCGAGGCCGCGCCCTGGCACTTCCACGAGGTGCAGCAGGTGGGAGTGGACCTGCGGCTGCGGCTGCGCCGCGGGCCGGCACCTACAATCTCCTGATGCCCATTTCCCCCGTTCCGGAACTCGTCGCGGAGCTGGCTGCCGGCCGCATGATCGTCCTCGTGGACGAGGAAGACCGCGAGAACGAAGGCGATCTCGTCCTGGCCGCCGACCACGTCACGCCGCAGGCCATCAACTTCATGGCCCGCTTCGGCCGCGGCCTGATCTGCCTCACGCTCACCCGCGAGCGCTGCGAGCGCCTGCAACTGCCCCCCATGGCGGCACGCAACGGCACCCGCCACGGCACCGCCTTCACCGTCTCCATCGAGGCCGCCTCGGGCGTGACCACCGGCATCTCCGCCGCCGACCGCGCCCGCACCGTGCAGGCCGCCGTGGCACGGGAGGCCACGCCGCAGGACCTCGTCCAGCCCGGCCACATCTTCCCGCTGCAGGCACAGGACGGCGGCGTGCTCATGCGCGCCGGCCACACCGAGGCCGGTTGCGACCTCGCCGGCATGGCCGGCTGCAGCCCCGCCGCCGTGATCTGCGAGATCATGAAGGACGACGGGACCATGGCCCGGCTGCCGGACCTGGAGGTCTTCGCCCGCGAGCACGGCCTGAAGATCGGCACCATCGCCGATCTCATCGGTTTCCGCAGTCAGAACGAGTCGCTGGTCACGCGTGCCGGGGTGCGTCGCCTGGTCACGCCGCACGGTACCTTCGACTGCTCGGCCTTCCGAGACCGCAGCGGTGGCCTGCACCTGGCTCTGGCGCACGGCCACTGGGAACGCGGGCAGGAAGTGCTGGTGCGCGTGCACGAGCCCTTCACCGCGCTGGACCTGCTGGACGTGGGCGGCTCGCGCCACTCCTGGCCGCTGCCCCAGGCGCTGGCCGCGCTGCAGGCCAGCCCCGCAGGGGTGGCGGTGCTGCTGAACTGCGGCCAGGACGCCGAGGTGCTGCTGCAGCAGGCCCTGCCTGGCAGCGCCCCGGTGGCGCCGGCACGCATGCAGATGGACCTGCGCACCTACGGCGTGGGGGCGCAGATCCTGCGCGAACTCGGGGTCTCCCGCATGAAGCTGCTGGGCAGCCCGCGCCGCATGCCCAGCATGACGGGTTACGGCCTGGAGGTCACGGGCTTCCAGGCCCCGGCGCGCTGATGCGCGCCCCATCGCCTTCGGAAGGAATTCGTCATGCAAGAGGCTGACCGGGGAGCGGACGTCGCGCTGGAGGGCCAGGGCCTGTCCATCGGGATCGTGCGCGCGCGCTTCAACGACTCGATCACGGGCGCCCTGCAGGAGGCCTGCGTGGCCGAGCTGCGCGCGCTGGGCGTGCGGGAGGAAGACATCGCCACCGTGAGCGTGCCGGGTGCCCTGGAGGTGCCGGTGGCGCTGGCCGCGATGGCGGGCAACGGCTCATACCACGCGCTCGTCGCCCTGGGCTGCGTCATCCGCGGCGAGACCTACCACTTCGAGCTCGTCGCCAACGAGAGCGGCGCGGGCGTGATGCGGGTCAGCCTGGATCACGACCTGCCCATCGCCAACGCCATCCTGACCGTCGAGAACGAGGCGCAGGCCCTGGCGCGGGTCGCCGAGAAGGGGCGCGATGCAGCGCGCGTGGCCGTGGAGATGGCGCGCCTGCTGGAAGACCTATGACCGACCCCGCCGACCTTCCCGCCCCCGAGGCCGCTGCAGGCACGGCCGCCGCGGACCCTGCACGGGCCGCCAAGCGCGGCCGGCGCAACACGTCCCGCTCGCCCAGGCGGCGGGCGCGCGAGTTCGCGCTGCAGGGCCTGTACGAGTGGCTCGTGGCGGCGGCCGAGCCGGCCGCCATCGATGCGCATGTGCGCGAGCTCGAGGGTTTCCCGCGCTGCGACAGCGTGCATTTCGACGCCCTGTTGCACGGCTGCATCCGCGATGCGGTCACGCTCGACGCGGTGCTGTCGCGCCATGCCGACCGTCGCACCCAGGCGCTGTCGCCCATCGAGCACGGCGCCCTGCTCATCGGCGCGTGGGAGCTCACCCACTGCATCGAGGTGCCGTACCGGGTGGCGATCAACGAGGCGGTGGAGCTGGCCAAGGCCTTCGGCGGCACCGACGGGCACAAGTTCGTCAATGGCGTGCTCGACAAGGCTGCGGGTGAGTTGCGGCCCGTCGAAGTGGCCGCGGCGCGCTCGGCCCGAGCCAGCTGATTCCACGCCCGCGCAGGCCACGCCGCCACCGCAGCCGCCTCCCCGATGAAACTGTCCTCCCGGCTGCAGGCCGTCGACCCGTTCTATGTCATGGAAATGGCCAAGGCTGCCATGACGCTGGCGGTCTCCCCGGCCTGCGACCCGGCCCAGGGCGGCGAGCCGATGGTGTTCCTGAACATCGGCGAGCCCGACTTCCCGGCCCCCGACGCGGTGCGCGCCGCCGCGGCGGCGTGCATGAGCACGGGCCGCACGCCCTATACCCCGGCGGCCGGCCTGCCGGCCCTGCGCCGCGCCATCAGCGGCTGGTACGCCACGCGCTTCGGCGTGGAGGTCGACCCGGCGCGCATCGTCGTCACCGCCGGCGCCTCCGCGGCGCTGCAGCTCGTGACCCTGGCGCTCTTCGAGGCGGGCGACGAGGTGCTCATGCCCGACCCGTGCTACCCCTGCAACCGCAACTTCGTCTCGGCCACGGGTGCCCGGGCCGTGCTCCTGCCCACGCTGGCCGAGCAGCGCTTCCAGCCCGACGCCGCGGCCATCGCCGCCGCCTGGACGCCGCGCACGCGGGGGGTGCTCCTGGCCTCGCCTTCCAACCCCACGGGCACCTCGGTGGATGCGGCCGGCATGCGCGCGATCCTGCAAGCCGTGCGCGAGCGCGGCGGCGTGCTGATCGCCGACGAGATCTACCTGGGCCTGAGCTACGACGCGCGGTATGCCCACTCCGCCCTGGCGCTCGGCGAGGATGTCATCAGCGTCAACAGCTTCTCCAAGTACTTCTCCATGACGGGCTGGCGCCTGGGCTGGGTGGTGCTGCCGCCGGCACTGGTGGAGCCGGTGGAACGGCTGGCCTCCAACCTCTACATCTGCGCGAGCAGCGTGGCGCAGCAAGCCGCGCTGGCCTGCTTCGAGCCCGAGGTGCTGGCGCAGTGCGAGCAGCGCCGGGGCGAGCTGCAGCGGCGGCGCGACCTCACCCTGCGCGGGCTCTCGCGCGCCGGGCTGCATGTGCCCGTGGAGCCCGATGGCGCCTTCTACGCCTGGGCCGACTGCAGCGCGCATGCGGCCAGCAGCTGGGATCTGTGCCACCGGCTCGTCGATCAGGCGCACGTGGTGCTGACGCCGGGCCGGGACTTCGGCCCCGCACACGCCGAGCGCCACTTGCGTCTGTCCTTCGCCAGCTCGGCCCCGCAGATCGAGCTCGCGCTGCAACGCCTGGCACGGACGCTGGGCGAGGCCCGCCGGGAGGCCTGACGGTGGCGCCCGCCACGCCGGCAGGCTTCCGGCTGTGCATCCGGGTCTACTGGGAGGACACCGATGCGGGTGGCATTGTGTTCTATGCCAATTACCTGAAGTTCTTCGAGCGCGCGCGCACCGAGTGGCTGCGGGCACAGGGCATCGGGCAGCAGGCGCTGCGCGAGCAGACCGGTGCGATCTTCGTGGTGTGCGACACGCAGCTGAGCTACCGCGTGCCGGCCCGGCTGGACGACGAGCTGGACATCACCGTGCAGCCGCAGCGAAGCGGTGGCGCCTCGCTCACCTTCTCGCAGCAGGCCTGGCGCGGCGACACCCTGCTGGCCGAGGGCACCATCCGCGTGGCCTGTGCAGACGCCGCCACACTGCGTCCGCGACGGCTGCCGCCAGCCGTGCTGCAGTGCTTGCCTTAAAGTCCGTGCCATGAGCCAGGACCTGTCCATCCTCACCCTCGTACTGCAGGCCAGCCTGGTCGTGCAGATCGTCATGGCCGGCCTGCTGGTCGTTTCCCTGGCCAGCTGGACCGTCATCTTCGGCAAGCTGCTCGGCCTGAAGAAGGTGCGCGCCCTCAACGAGGCCTTCGAACGCGACTTCTGGTCGGGCCGCAGCCTCGTGGAGCTGGACCAGGCCGCCGGCCAGAAGGGCGATGCCGGCGCGCCCATCGAGCGCATCTTCGCCAGCGGCATGCGCGAGTTCATGAAGCTGCGCGAGCGCCGCTTGGACGCCGGCGCGCAGCTCGACGGCGCGCGCCGCGCCATGCGCGCGAGCTACCAGCGCGAGCTGGATGTCATCGAGAGCAACCTCAGCTTCCTGGCCTCGGTAGGCTCGGTGAGCCCCTATGTGGGCCTGTTCGGAACGGTGTGGGGCATCATGCATGCGTTCGTGGGGCTGTCGAACCTGCAGCAGGTGACGCTGGCCACGGTGGCGCCCGGCATCGCCGAGGCGCTGGTGGCCACCGCCATCGGCCTGTTCGCCGCCATCCCGGCGGTGGTGGCTTACAACCGCTTCGCGCGCGACATCGACCGCGTGGCCATCCACCTCGAGACCTTCATCGAGGAGTTCAGTAACATCCTGCAGCGCAACGCCGGCGCACCCGCGCCCGCCCCGGCGCCGCCGGCGAGGTAGCCACCGTGCCGGGCGTGGTCTCCCGCGACGGCTCCCGGCGCCGGCGCACGATGAGCGAGATCAACATGGTCCCCTTCATCGACGTGATGCTGGTGCTGCTCATCATCTTCATGGTGAGCGCGCCGCTGATCACCACCGGCGTGGTCGACCTGCCCAGCGTGGGTCGCGCCCAGCAGCGTGCGCCCCAGGTGATCGAGGTCATCATTGGCACCGACGAGAAGCTGCGCCTGCGGCTGGACCAGCAGGACCCCGCTGCCGTGACGCTCGCGCAGCTCGACGCGCGGGTGCGGGCGCTGCAGGGCGGACGGCCTGACGTGCCAGTGCTGATCAGCGCCGACCGCGCGGTGCGCTACGAGGCGGTGGTGCGCGTCATGGACCGGCTGCAGCGTGCCGGCATCCGGCGCGTGGGCCTGTCGGTGCGCCAGGAAGGCGGATGAGCGCCACGGCGCTGCAGGGCGACCTCTCCCCGCGTCCGCCCGGCGGCATGGCCGCGGGCGCAACGATGGCGGTGGTCGTACACCTGGGCCTGGTACTGGCGCTGGCTGCGGCGGTGCGCTGGCGGATGCCGGCGCCGCAGCCGGTGGTGGCCGAGTTGTGGTCATCGGTGCCGCAGGCCGCAGCCCCCGAGCCGGCCGCTCCCCCCACCCCGCCCGCCCCAGCCACGCCGGCCGAGCCCCCCCCACCCGCGCCGGCGCCGCCACCCGTGAAGGCCGCTCCCGTGCCCTCGCCCGCTGCGCCCGCCGAAGCCCCGCCGCGCGCGGCGGACATCGCGGTGGAGCAGGACAAGGTGCGGCGCGAACGCGAACGCGAGCGGGAACGGGAGCGGGAACGGGCCGCGAAGGCTGCCGCCGACAAGGCCGCCAAGGCCGAGCGCGCCGAGAAGCAGCGCGCAGAGGCCGCCGCGCGCGCCGCCCGGGAGCAGGCCGCGCGCGAGAAGGCCGAGCGTGCCGAAGACGAGCGCCTGGCCCGGCAGCGCGATGAGAACCTGCGGCGGCTCATGGGCCAGTTGCCCGCCACCGGGGCCACCGGGGCCACCGGTACCGCCACCTCCGCCGGCGCGCCCTCTGCCGCCTACGCCGGGCGACTCGTGGCAGCGATCTTTCCCAACATCGTCTTCACCGACACCCCGCCCGGCAACCCGGCCGCCGTGGTGGAAGTTCGCGCCGGCCCGAACGGCTCGGTGATCAGCCGCCGCCTGGTCACCTCCAGCGGCCACCCCGAGTGGGACGAGGCGGTGCTGCGGGCGGTGGACCGCACCGGCACCCTGCCGCGCGACACCGACGGCCGTGTGCCGGCGGTGATCACGATCACCTTCCGGCCACGGGCCGGCGGCTAGACGCTCAGCGCGCCGGCCCGCCCAGCATCCGCCAGCCGGCTACCAGGCGGGTGGCCACCGTCACCGCGCACAGCCCGGCAAAGGTCCAGGCCAGCGGTGCAAAGGCCTCGGGCCACAACGCCATCGCCACGAAGCACAGCAGCGTCTCGGTGCCTTCGGTCAGGCCGCCCAGGAAGTACAGGCCCTTGTGCGGGTAGACCGCGCTGCGCAGGCCGCGGCGCTCGGCCAGGACGGCGAAGGCCAGGAAGCTCGAGCCGGTACCCACGAAGGCCGCCAGCAAGGCGGCTGCGGGCAGCGCGTGGCGCGCGGGGTCGGCGACGGCGAAGGCCAGCGGCACGCTCGCGTAGAAGAGGAAATCCAGGGCAATGTCCAGGAAGGCGCCCCGGTCGGTGGGCTGCGTCAACCGTGCCACGGCGCCGTCCAGGCCGTCGAGCAGGCGGCTGGCCAGCATGAGCACGAGGCCCGCCGTCCAGGCCTGGGTGGCCAGCGCGACGGCTGCCCCCAGCCCGAGCGCAAAGCCCGCCAGCGTCAGCGCATCGGCGCCCACGCCGGCGGCCACCAGCCGGACGGCCAGGGACTGCAGCCCGGGCTGGAGCAGGCGCTGGGCCACGCGGTCGAGCATCGCAGGAAGGGCAACCGGGTAGAGGGCCGGCGCGGTCAGTCCAGCGCGCCGCCGGTCTCGCGCAGGTCCGCGCCGCGGTGCGTGAGGGCGGTGGCCAGCGCGAGCCGCACGCCCTGGACCATCGCCTCCAGCGGCAGGCTGGGCACCGTTGGCCGGCCGACCACTTGCTCGGGCAGGAAGGGCACGTGCACGAAGCCGCTGCGCACAGGCCCGCCCGCCAGGGCGTGCTGCAGGCCGTAGAAGACATGGTTGCAAACGAAGGTCCCCGCCGTCTGCGAGACCTCTCCTGGCAGACCAGCGAGGCGCCAGGCCGCCACGATGGCTTTCACGGGCAGGGTGCTGAAGTAAGCCGCCGGCGCGTTCGCCACGACTGGCAGGTCCACCGGCTGCGCGCCGGCGTTGTCCGGAATGCGGGCATCGTCGATGTTGACCGCCACCCGCTCCAGGCTCAGGGCTGCCCGGCCCCCGGCCTGCCCCAGGGACAGGGCCAGCACCGGCTGCTGCCCGGCCAGGGCGGCCCGCAGGACGCGCAGCGACTCGCCGAAGACGGTGGGCAGTTGCAGCGCGCGCACCACCGTCCCTTCCAGCCGCTGCCCGTCCAGCGCGCGGGCCACCATCCAGCTCGGATTCAGCCGCTCCCCGCCGAAGGGGTCGAAACCGGTGAGCAGGATCGTGGGCGGGCTCTGGCGCGACATGGGGCGTGAATTGTGCGGCAGGGGCGGCCGCGCGTGGCGCCGGCTTGACCGGCGTCAAGCCATGAGTTGCGCGCCGCGGCTTCCCGGCCGGCCACGGCGTGGTGGACAATGGCAGACTCTCTGCTAGTCCGGCCAGCCCCGCTCCACTCCCCCCGGCATGCGTGCGCGCCTGTTGATCGTCGACGATGTCCAAATCAATCTGGACGTCATGGTGGGCATGCTGCGTGCCGAGCATGACTGCGTCACGGCGTTGTCAGGCTCGCAGGCCCTGGAGCGACTTCGCGAAGGTCCACTGCCCGATCTCGTGCTGCTGGACGTGATGATGCCGGGCATGAGCGGCTACGAGGTGGCCCGGGTGCTGCACGAGAACCACGCCTGGGCTCACATCCCGATCGTGTATGTCACGGCCCGCAGCGACCCGCAGAGCGAGTCGGAGGCGCTGTCCAGCGGGGCGGTGGACTTCATCCACAAGCCGGTGAACAAGGATGTGCTGCGCGCCCGCGTGCGCCTGCACCTGAGCATGGAGGCGCAGCGGCGCTGCCTGCGCGAGAACGAGGAGCGCATGCGCCTGGCCGCCCAGGCGGCGCACTTCGGCGTGCTGGAGTGGGACCTGTTGCGCGGCACCACCTTCTGGTCGGACGAGACGAGGCTGATCTTCGGGCTGCCCGCCGACCAGCCCGCAACGGCGCCGGGCGTGGTCCCGGCCTTCGTGCACCCCGAGGACGTACCCCGGGTGCGGCAGGCCTGGGACCGGGCGTTGGATCCGCAGGGCGAAGGCGTCGTCGATAACAAGCACCGCATCCTGCGCCCCGACGGCAGCATGCGCTGGGTGCACTGCAGCGGGCGCGCGCAGTTCGAAGGCCAGGGCCCGCAGCGCCGCGCCACGCGGCTGCATGGCGTGTACCTCGACATCACCGCGCAGGAGCAGGCGCGCGAGCAGATCGATTTCCTCGCCTTCCACGACTCGCTCACCAGCCTGCCCAACCGGGTGCTGGGCCTGGAGCGGCTGCAGCAGGCCATCGGCGCGGCCTCGCGCAACGCCGCCTCGCTGGCCGTGTTGTACCTGGACCTGGACAAGTTCAAGTTCGTCAACGACACGCACGGCCATGCCGTCGGAGACGCGCTGCTGAGGGGGGTGGCCAGCCGGCTGCAGGGTTGCCTGCGGGCGGAGGACACCCTGTGCCGGCTGTACGGCGACGAATTCATGGTGGTGCTGCCCAACGTGAAGGGGCTGAACCAGGTGGCGCAGGCCTGCGACCGCATCCTGACCCGCCACCTCGAGCCCTTCGAGCTCGAGGGGCTGCAGATCAACACCTCGTTCTGCGTCGGCGTGGTGCTCTACCCGCAGGACGGCGGCAATGGCGAGACGCTCATGCGCAATGCCGACACCGCCCTGTACGAGGCCAAGAAGTCGGGCCCGAACGCCTACCGCTTCTTCGAGCCGCAGATGAACGCCAACCTCGTTCACTACGTGAAGACGCGCGAGGCGCTGGCGCTGGCCATCGAGCGCCAGGAATTCGAGCTGCACTACCAGCCGCAGGTCTCGCTGCGCGACGACCGGGTGGTCGGGGTGGAGGCGCTCATCCGCTGGCGCCGGCCCGGGCACGGGCTGATCCCGCCGGCTGCCTTCATCGGCGCGGCCGAGGAAACGGGGCTCATCGTCCCCATCGGCCGCTGGGTGCTGCAGGAGGCCTGCCACCAGGCGGCGGCCTGGCGGCAGGGCGGCTGGCACGACCTGTTCATGGCCGTGAACCTCTCGGCCGTGCAGTTCAGGCACGGCCAGCTCGAGGCCGACGTGGCGCAGGCCCTGCAGGCCAGCGGCCTGGACGCGGGCTGCCTCGAGCTGGAGCTCACGGAGTCGATCCTGCTGCAG
>JBMOGN010000089.1:0-13142 GCA_049318345.1 Rubrivivax sp.
GTGGCCGGCAACAAGGCCGCCAAGGCCGAGATCGCGATGATCAAGGTCGTGGCGCCGAACATGGCCTGCCAGGTCATCGACTGGGCCATGCAGGTGCACGGCGGCGCGGGCATGTGCCAGGACTTCCCGCTGGCCTACTTCTACGCCCAGGCGCGCACGCTGCGCTTTGCCGACGGGCCAGACGAGGTGCACCGCAACGCCATCGCCAAGCTCGAGCTCGGCCGGCACGCGGCCTGATCAACGCCCGGGGCCGCCTTCTTCCGACGAGACGGCCCACAGGCTGGGCAGCGTGGTGGGCTCGCCCGGGTCGCCCATTTCCTTGTGCACGCGCCGCGCCTCGCGCAGGGCCTGCTCGAAGAGCGTCACCCAGGGCTCGAGCGCGGCAGGCGTGGGGTTGTCCAGCGCGGTGCGCAGCTGCACGCGGCCGCCACCGATCATCAGCAGCAGCGGGGAGCGGTTGACGGCTGGGGGCGCCAGCAGGCTGCGGCCGAGTTCACCGCCTACCCAGGCCATCAGCCACTCCTTGTGGCTGGCCACCGACTCGTAGCGCACCCGCAGGTCGCCGGCATCGGCAGGAGCCAGGCGGGGAAAGGCCGCCACCCAGCGCATCTCGGCCGGCATGTCGGGGTCCGGACGCGAGGGGGCCAGGCCCGTGACCCGATCGACCACGGCGCGCTCGAGGTCCTGCTGCAGCGCGCGGTCGAGCACCATCAGGTGCAATTCCTCGGGCAGGCCGAGATCCGCGCGCAGGCGCAGTTCGCGTCCGCGCACGTACAGCCGCTCAGGCGGGCCCCAGTCCAGCCGCCAGCCCATGGAGCCGGTGCGCCCTTGCACCGCAAAACCCTGGCCATCGGCAGCGGCCTGGAAGCCCAGGCGCCGTTGCTCGCACCAGCCCGCCACCTCCTGCCAGTCGGCAGCGGGATCGCGGCGCCTGCGCAGCCATTGCCGCAACTGTTGCAACATCGTCTAGAGTGTCCTGGCCCGATCCCGGGCGTGCTGGAGTGCCGCAGCGATGATCGAAGTGTATTCGTGGCCCACGCCGAACGGCCACAAGGTCCACATCATGCTGGAGGAGTGCGGGCTGCCCTGGCGCGCGCACGGCGTGGACATCGGCGCGGGGGACCAGTTCCGCCCGGAATTCCTCGCCATCAGCCCGAACAACAAGGTGCCCGCCATCGTGGACCCCGACGGTCCGGACGGGCAACCGATCTCGCTGTTCGAGTCCGGGGCGATCCTGCTGTACCTGGCAGGCAAGACGGGGCGCTTCCTGCCGCCGGACACGCGCGGGCGCTACGAGGTGCTGCAGTGGCTGATGTTCCAGATGGGAGGCGTCGGGCCGATGCTGGGCCAGGCACACCACTTTCGCATCTATGCGCCCGAGAAGATCGCCTACGCGGTGGACCGCTACACCAACGAGGCCAGGCGCCTGTACGGGGTGATGGACCGGCGCCTGGCGACCTCCCCCTTCATCGGCGGGCCAGCCTACTCCATCGCCGACATGGCGATCTTCCCGTGGCTGCGGTCGTGGCAGAACCAAGGCATCGACTGGGCCGACTTCCCTCACGTGAAGGTCTGGTTCGACGCCATCGCGGCGAGACCGGCCGTGCAGCGGGCCGTGGCCGTACTGGCCGACCGGCGCCGCGCGCTGATGGACGACAAGGCGCGCGAGGCGCTCTTCGGCGCCTCGCAGTACGCCCGACGCTGACTCAGGGCGCCTTGAAGTCCCCGCCCACGCCGATGACGAAGCTCTCGGGCTTCAGGTACTTCACCAGCGCCGCGTTCACCTGCGCCAGGGTCGCGGCCTGAATGCTCCGCTCGAGCGCCGCCGACCATGCCATCGTGCGCCCGAGGTACAGGTTTGACGCCAGCAGTCTGGCCAGCGAGCCGTCCTGCGCCCGTGACAGGCGGCGCAGGTTGAGCAGCCCGGCCTTGGCGTCCTGCAGTTCCTGGGCCGTGAACCCGGACTTCAGGGCAAGCGCCACCTCCTCGCGGAAGGCCGCTTCCACCTTGCCGAGGTTCTCCGGCGCAAAGGTGGCACTGGCCTGCCACACCGAGTGCGGCTCGTGGGCGTTCCAGTCGATCCACGAGCGCACGTCGTAGGACAACCCGCCCTTCTCGCGCAGGCGCACCCACAGCCGGGAGTTGCCGCCCGAGCCGAGGATCATGTTGGCGAGCGTAAGGGCAGGCGCGTCGGGATGGGCGTCGTTCAGCGGCAGCGGCTGGCGCACCAGCAGCACGGCGTTCTGCTTGTCCGGCGTATTGAAGGCCAGCCGCACCGGGGGCGACGGCCACAGCGGGTCCTCGATGCGCCGTGCCGGCATCGGCGAGGCCCAGCCTGCGAGGCTGCGCTCGATGACGGCGCGCACGGCCACGGGATCCAGATCGCCCACGGCTGCGAACTCCGCGGTGCCGGCGCCCACGAAGCGGGCGTGGAAGCGCTGCAGCCGCTCCACGGTGACCGAGCGGATGTCCTGGGCCTGCTCGTCGAATGTCCGCTCGTGCAGCGGGTGACCCTTCGGGTAGGGATTGCCGTGGCGCCAGATGGCGTTGCCCGCGATGTCGCCTGGCTCCTGGCGGGCCTGCTCGTTGGCGGCCAGCGCCTGGCGCTTGAGCTCGTCGAGCACCTCCTGTTCGAAAGCAGGGCGGCGCAGCAGCGAGGCCGTCAGCTCCAGCGCCGCCGGCAGGTGCTCGCGCCGCGACAGCAGGCTCGCCGTGAGCACGCCGGAGCGGTAGCCGAAGCTCAGCTCGCTGCGCAGGGCGTCGAGCCGGTCCTGGATCTGCTGGCGGCTGAGGCCGCCACCGCCCTTATCGAGCATCGACGCCATCATCGCGCCCACGGACCCCTCGCCCGTCAGCGAGGCCAGGTCACCGACGCGCAGGCGCAGCGTGGCCGACACCACCTGCCCTCGGGTGGTCTTCGGCAGCAACGCCACCTGCACGCCTCCCAGGCGACTGCGCTGGGTGCGGGCGTCGACGTTTGCCGGACTCACGTCGAAGGCTTCCGCCTGGCCAGCGCCGGCCTGGGGCTTGAAGCCCTGCATCTGGGCGGCAACGTCCACCGCCGCCGGAGCGGGAGCCCGCACCGGCTGCGTCGTGGGCAGGAAGGTGCCGAGTGTCCGGTTGGCCGGGATCAGACGCTGGGTGGCCACGCGCTGCACGTCGGCCAGCTTCAGGTCGCGCACACGGTCGCGCAGCAGGAAACTCAGCCGCCAGTCGCCCAGGGCGATGGACTCCGACAGGCCCACGCCCACCTCTTCCGGATCGCTGAAGGCCTGCTCCCAGGCCTTGAGCCAGCGCAGCTGCGCGCGCTGCAGCTCTTCCTGGGTGATCGGTTCGCGCTCGACCGACTCCAGCGCCTCGATCAGGGCCGCGCGTGCGGCGGCCGGATCCTGGCCCGGGCCGAGCTCCACGCCGAATGCCATGAGACCGGGGTCGTGCAGCATCGGGACCCAGCCCCAGGTGGAGGCCGCCAGACCCTTCTGCGTGAGCCGGCGGTGCAGCCGGCCTGCCGGAGCCTCGCCCATGATGACCCCCAGCATCTCTGCCGCCGGGTGATCGGGATGGGCCGCGGGCACGCTGTGGTAGCCGACCATCATCGAGGGCGCGCCGCCGACGCGGCGGACGGTGACCTCGCGCTCGCCGTCCTGCGCCGGGTCGAGGGTGTACAGGCGAGGCAGCTCACGTTGGGGCCGCGGGATGCGCCCGAAGTGCTCGATAACCAGGGCCTGGGCCCGGGCCGGATCGAAGCGGCCCGAGACGATGAGCGTGGCGTTGTCGGGCTGGTACCAGGTGCGGTAGAAGGCTTGCAGGCGGGCGATGTCCACGCCCTCCACATCTGCGCGCGCGCCGATGGTGGACTTGCCGTAGTTGTGCCACTGGTACATCGCGGCCAGGGTCTTCTCGAAGAGGATGTTGCCGGGGTTGTTCTCGCCCGTCTCCATCTCGTTGCGCACCACCGTCATCTCGGTGTCGAGGTCCTTGCGGGCGATGAAGCTGTTGACGAGCGCATCGCCCAGCCAGTCGATGAGCCAGGCCAGGTTCTCGTCGTTCTCGGCGAAGCTCGCGAAGTAGTTGGTGCGGTCCAGCCAGGTGGTGCCGTTGCTGCGCAGGCCCCGCCGCATGAACTCCGCCCAGGCATTGGGGTGCCGGGCCGAGCCCTTGAAGATGAGGTGCTCGAGCAGGTGCGCCATGCCCGTTTCGCCGTAGTTCTCGTGGCGGCTGCCCACGCGCACGGTGAGGTTCACCGTGGTGGTGGGCTTGGAGTCGTCGGGCACCAGCAGCACCTGCAGCCCGTTGGGCAGGCGGTATTCGGTGATGCCCTCCACCGCGTGCACCTGCTGCAGCACGGGCTTGGCTGGCGCCGCCGAGGCGGTTCCGCCGGAGGCCTGGCCGATCGCGGAGGCGGCCGCGAGACCGAGGGCGGCGGCTGCGGCCAGCAGGCGGATGGTGCGAATCTGGTTCATGGCGGCATGCGGATCCGGCGTGGACCCGGGCAAGCGGGAGACTGGCCTGCCCGGAGGGACTCGAACCCCCGACCTGCTGCTTAGAAGGCAGCTGCTCTATCCAGTTGAGCTACGGGCAGCAAGTGAGCCGTTCCGGCAAGCCGGAATGGTCGGGGTGAGACGATTCGAACGTCCGACCCACTGCTCCCAAAGCAGTTGCGCTACCAGGCTGCGCCACACCCCGACGTGCAGCCATTGTATCGGGGGGGGGAGGCGTCAGGCCGGTGATCGGGAGGGGTTCTGCGCGGGGTCCGGGCCGGCTGTGCCGCGCGCATCCTCCAGCAGCAGGGTCTCGCGCACGGCGATGCACTGGCGAATGTGCTGCTCGCACACGAACTTCAGCGCCGAGAAGGTCAGTGCCGCGGAGATGGCCTGGCCGGCAAGCGGCACGAACTTGGCCGCCTGCTGCGTCGTCAGGCGCACGCCCACCGCCTTGAGCACGGTCATCACGACCGAGCGCGTGATCACCTTGCCCGCCAGCAGGCCGCCGGCAGCCGTGATCGCCTTGTAGACGACGATGCGCCGCTGCGGCGCCAGGCGCTCGATCTGCGTCGGCGCCAGGCCGAAGGCGGCATTGATCTCCGGCAGGATCTTCACCAGCACGCCGATATCGGTGAGCCAGTCCAGCCCGGGCAGCGGCACCATGGCCACGCCCGAGGCCACCAGGGCGCGCCGCGTCACCATGCGGCGGCAGCGCGCGGCAATTTCCTGCAGCGCCGGATCGGCGGAGCCGGCAGGCAGCCCGGTGGCGCGGCGAGTGCTCACGCGCCGGCCTGCCGAGCCTGTGCGGCGGCCCGGATCGCCGACAGCGTGGTGCGTGAGGTGCTCAGGTCGGTCGGCACCAGCAGGTGGATGAGCGTGGGCTCGCCCGAGGTCAGTGCGCTGGAGAAGGCCGGCTCGAAGGCGGAGGTGTGCGTCACGGTGTGCGCCTGCCAGCCGTAGGCCCGTGCCAGGGCCGCGAAATCGGGGTTGTGCAGGTCACTGCCGCTCACGCGCCCCGGGTACTCGCGTTCCTGATGCATGCGGATCGTGCCGTAGGTGCCGTTGTCCACGATGACGGTGATGATCCGCCGCGCGCCGTGCGCGCGCGCCGTGGCGAGTTCCTGCCCGGTCATGAGGAAGTCGCCATCGCCGGCGATGTTCACCACCGTGCGTGCCGGCTGCAGCAGCGCCGCCGCCACCGCCGCGGGGAAGCCGTATCCCATGGCCCCGGAGGTGCACGCGAGCTGCGTGCGGCCATGGTGCTGGCGCCCGGGGTACTGCACATAGCGGTGCAGCCAGCCGCTGAAGTTGCCGGCGCCGTTGGTGTAGACCGTGTCGGCCGGCGCCAGGCGCTGGATCGTCTTCATCACCGCGGCCAGGTCCATGGGCTCGGTGGCCACGGCCTGCAGGTTGGTGGCGTAGTCGGCGTTGGCCGCCTCGGCCCAGGCCGTCCACGGCACCTGGGGTGGCGCGGCGAGTGTCTCCAGCGCCTTGCCGGCCCCGGCCATGGAGGCCTGGATGAGCAGGTCCGCCGCGTACACGCGGCCCAGTTCCTCGGGGCCGGCGTGGATGTGGACGAGGCGCTGCGCGGGCCGCGGGGCCTTCAGCAAGGTGTAGCCGCCGGTTGTCATCTCGCCCAGGCGCACGCCCACGGCAAGGATCAGGTCGGCTTCACCGATCCGCCTGGCCAGCAGCGGGTTGATGCCGATGCCCACATCGCCCGCATAGAGGCGGTGGCGGTTGTCGAAGGTGTCCTGGAAGCGGAAGGCGCAGCCCACCGGCAGGCTCCAGTTCTCGGCGAAGCGTTGCAGCGCCTGAGCCGACTCGTCGGTCCAGCCGCTGCCCCCGGCGATCACGAACGGACGCTGTGCGGCCATGAGCATCGCGCGCAGGTCGCGCAAGGCCCCGGGCGCAGGCCACGCGTGGGCCGGCTGGGCGCGGGGGAGCACCGGCGCAGCGGTGGGCGTGGTAAGCATGTCCTCGGGCAGCACCAGCACCACCGGCCCGGGCCGGCCCTGCAAGGCGGCATGGAAGGCGTGCGAGATGTACTCGGGCAGCCGGTCTGCACTTTCCACCTCGCCCACCCACTTGGCCATGCCCAGGGTGCCGGGGCCGAACATGTGGCGATAGTCCACCTCCTGGAAGGCCTCCCGGTCGCGCTGGTCGCTGGCCACCTGACCGATGAAGAGCACCATCGGGGTGGAATCCTGGAAGGCGGTGTGCAGCCCGATGGCCGCGTTGCTCGCACCCGGCCCTCGGGTGACGAAGCACACCCCCGGGCGCCCGGTGAGCTTGCCCTGGGCCTCGGCCATGTAGGCGGCACCCCCCTCCTGTCGGCAGGCGACGAACCGGATGCGGTCGCGGTGTTCGTGAAGGCCGTCGAGCACGGCCAGGTAGCTCTCGCCGGGCACGCCGAAGCAGGTGTCGACCCCCTGCGCGACGAGCGCCTCGACGAGGGCATGGCCGGCAGGCCGCAGGCGCGGCTCGGGAGTGGGCGAGTCGGAGGTGGAAAGCGCAGCGGGATCAGTCATCCCGCCACTCTAGCGTCAGCGGCCGCGCGAGGCGAGCGAGCGCTGCACCTGCGGGCCGATGAGCACGGCCGCCAGCACCGCGAGCACCAGCGCCCCGGCGGCACCGTAGAACACCCCCGCAGGCTGGCCGTGGTCCATGAACCAGCCGAAAGCCGGCGCGCCCAGGGCAAAGCCCACATCCAGGCCGCAGTACACCGTGCCGTAGACGCGGCCTGTCGCCCCGGGCGGGGTGGCGCGCTTGATCATCAGGTCGCGCGAGGGACCGGCCAGGCCGTTGCCCGCGCCAGCCAGCGCCACACACGCGAGCGCCGCCGCACCCGGCAGCCAGCCGCTGCCGGCCAGCATCAGAAGCACGGCAGACAGGCCGAACATCAGGCTCACCGCCTGCTCCGCATTCCCGATGCGGCCCGCCACGAATCCCCCGGCGAGCATGCCGGCCGAGCCCACGAGCATGTAGACCGTCACCACCAGCCCGGTGACGCTGGCCGGCAGGCCGTAGATCTGGGCCAGCGCCGGCCCGGCGAAGCTCTGCACCGCCGCCAGCGCAGCCGTGGAGAACAGAAAGAAGCTGAAGCACAGCCAGATCTCGGGCAGCTTCAGGAAGGCCATCGGGTGTTCGTCACCCGGCGCGGCGCCCTCCCCGACCGGTGCCCCGGACCGCCACTCAGGCGCACGGTCGTCGATGGCCTCGCGCCGGGCCAGCAGCACGAGCATCACGGCCGCGGCCACCAGTGCCATACCCGCGCAGGCCAGGCGCCAGGAGCCGGTGAGCTCGCTCACGCCGAGGAGGAACAGCGGCGCCGCCGCCCAGCCCAGGTTGCCGGTGATGCCGTGCACCGAGTAGGCGTGGCCGATGCGCGCGGGCGACACCCGCCGGTTCAGGATGGTGAAGTCGGCCGGGTGGAAGGGCGCGTTGCCGAGCCCGGCCAGCAGGGCCGCCAAGGCCAGGCCGGCGTATCCGTCGGCCACCGCGGCGGCCAGCGCTGCGGCGACGAAGCAGCCGAGCGCCGCCAAGAGCGCCGGGCGCGCGCCCACGCGGTCGACGACGAAGCCCGCCAGCGCCTGTCCGAGCCCGGAAACCGTGAAAAAGACGGTCATCAGGAGCCCGAGTTCCGCATAGCCCAGGCCAAAGTCGCGGCTGAAGGCCGGGAACAGCGGGGGCAGCAGCAGGTGGAAGGCGTGAGAGGTGCCGTGGGCCAGACCCACGAGCCCGATGGTGCGCGCATCCTGCCGCAACGAGGCAGCCGGGCGGCCGCCCGGCGCGGCGAGGACGGAAGACATCCTTGCATCCTAACAACCCGGCCCGATCTGTGTCCGTACGCAAGACCGTGCCAGCCGGGCTCCGCACGGTCCGATACCATCTGACGTTCCCCTTCCAGCGCCCGAGGGCGCCCCGACCGCCCGGCACGCCCCGATGAACACCGTCACCATCGACTACCCGCGACAGGATGCGCACGGCGTGACCTGCACCGCCCACGCGTGGGCCGAGGTGCCCGCTCCCGTCTCCGCAGCCCGGCGCCAGGCGCTGATGCAACGCGCCGCGGAACTGCTGCGCACGCAGGGTGCCGTACTCGTGGCGCACTACTACGTCGACGGCGACCTGCAGGACCTCGCGCTGTCCACCGGCGGCTGCGTGGCCGATTCGCTGGAAATGGCGCGTTTCGGGCGCGACCACGCCGCCCGCACCCTCTTGGTGGCGGGGGTGCGCTTCATGGGCGAGACCGCGAAGATCCTCTCGCCCGACAAGCGCGTGCTCATGCCCGAGCTGCAGGCCACCTGCTCGCTGGACCTGGGCTGCCCGCCCGAGGAGTTCTCCGCCTTCTGCGACGAGCATCCCGGCCGGCAGGTGGTGGTGTATGCCAACACCAGCGCGGCCGTGAAGGCGCGCGCGGACTGGATGGTGACGAGCTCGTGCGCGCTGGCCATCGTGCGCCACCTGCACGAGCAGGGGCAGCGCATCCTGTGGGCCCCCGACCGCCACCTCGGCCACTGGATCCAGGAGCAGACCGGCGCCGACATGGTGCTGTGGAACGGGGCCTGCGTGGTCCACGACGAGTTCAAGGGCCTCGAGCTGGAGCTGCTGCGGCGCGACCATCCGCAGGCCCAGGTGCTCGTGCACCCGGAGTCGCCGGCTGCGGTGGTGGCGCAGGCCGACGTGGTGGGCTCCACCTCGCAGCTGCTGCAGGCGGTGGTCGAGGGCACGGCCCGCGAGTACATCGTGGCCACCGACAACGGTCTCATGCACCGCATGCGCCAGCTCGCCCCGGGCAAGACGCTGCTGGAGGCGCCCACGGCCGGGCGCAGTGCCACCTGCAAGAGCTGCGCGCATTGCCCCTGGATGGCGATGAACAGCCTGCAAGGTGTGGTGAATGCGCTGGAGCAGGGCTCGGGCGAGATCCACGTGGACGAACCCGTGCGGCTGCGCGCGCTGGGCTGCATCGAGCGCATGCTCGACTTCGTGCGTGCCCACCCGCAATCCGTGGCCCGGCCCCAGGGTGGCTTCGTGCGCCACCTCGGCGCCACCTGAGGAGGCGCACCGTGGAGGCCGCCCTTAACGAGACCCTCGAGCAGGCGCGCGCGCGCAACGTCCGCGACGCGCTGGCCGAGGACATCGGCCGGTGCGACTGGACGAGCCTGCTCGTGCCCGCCGATCGCCGCGTGCACGCGCGTGTGGTGGTGCGCGAGGAGGCGGTGCTGTGCGGCCGCGACTGGTTCGATGCCTGCGTGCTCGCGCTGGACCCGGCCGCCCGCATCGACTGGCACCATGGCGAGGGCGCAGACATGCAGCCCGGCCAGACCGTGTGCGAGATCGACGCGCAGGCCCGCGCGCTGCTGTCGGCCGAACGCCCGGCCCTGAACTTCCTGCAGCTGCTGTCGGCCACCGCCACCATCACGCGGACCCATGTGCGCGCCATCGAAGGCGCCTCGCCGCACGCCCGCGGCTGCGCCGTGCTCGACACCCGCAAGACCCTGCCCGGCCTGCGCCAGGCGCAGAAGTACGCCGTGCGCGTGGGCGGCGGACGCAACCAGCGCCTGGCGCTGTGGGACGGCATCCTCATCAAGGAGAACCACATCACGGCAGCCGGCGGCGTCACGGCCGTGCTGCAGCAGGCGCGCGCGCTCGACGCGGGGGTGGACATCCAGATCGAGGTCGAGACCCTCGAGCAGCTGCAGCAGGCGCTCGACGCGGGCGCCACCAGCATCCTGCTGGACAACTTCAGCCTGGCCACCATGCGCCAGGCCGTGGTGCTCACCGCCGGCCGCGCGCTGCTGGAGGTCTCGGGAGGGGTGGCCATCGGCCAGTTGCGCGATATCGCCGCCACGGGGGTGGACCGCGTCTCCATCGGGCGCCTGACCAAGGATGTGCGCGCGGTGGACTACTCGATGCGGGTGCTCGGATAGGGGGTCCCTGAACGGGGGGTGGCGCACCTCCGGCCGGTGGCCCTACGATCCACGCCACCATGATGAATACGCGCCTCAGACCCCGTTCCGGTTCGTCGATGGACATTGACTTCTCCACCATCCGCAACCACCACGAGCAGTCGGTCTTTCGTGCCGTGGTGGAGGCGTCGCCCCACTTCCCGGGCCTGCTGCACCGCCCGGAGCTGCTGGTGGATGTGGCCTGCGTGGCGCTGAACCGGCTGTCGCCGCGCTACATCCGCCACCAGGCCGACTTCAGCTTCTACCTGAAGGATCACGAGCGCGCCGACATGGAGCTGGCCGTCTCGGAAGCCGTGGAGTACGCCTTCGGCTTCGTGCAGGCCCGCACGGCCATGCGCGCCCGCGGTTGAGCGGGCGAGCGCCCGGCCTCATCAGTTCATCGAGGTCGTCTGCGCGCGGTGGTCGGCGCTGCGCGCCGGTCGCGTGAGCACCGTGGGAAAACTCACCGGCAGCGTGTGGGGGAAGTCGCGGCTGAAGTGCAGGCCTCGGCTCTCGTGGCGCATGAGCGCCGAGCGCACGATCAGCTCCGCGCAATCCACGAGGTTGCGCAGCTCCAGCAGGTCGCGCGTGACGCGGAAGTTGGCGTAGTAGTCGTCGATCTCCGCGCGCAGCAGGTGGATGCGGTGCAAGGCCCGCTCCAGGCGTCGGGTGGTGCGCACGATGCCCACGTAGTTCCACATCAGCAGCCGCAGCTCGTCCCAGTTGTGGGCGATCACCACCTGTTCGTCGGCGTCGTGCACCTGGCTCTCGTCCCAGGGCGGCAGCACCGGCCCGGGCTGCACCGGCTGCGCGAGAATGCGCTGGGCGCACGTGCGCCCGAGCACCGCGCACTCCAGCAGCGAGTTGCTGGCCAGGCGGTTGGCGCCGTGCAGCCCGGTGTAGGTGGTCTCGCCCACAGCGTACAGCCCCGTCAGGTCGGTGCGCCCTTCCAGGTCGGTGACCACGCCGCCGCAGGTGTAGTGCGCAGCGGGCACCACCGGGATCGGCTGGCGCGTGATGTCGATACCCAGGGCCTGGCAGCGAGCGAGGATCGTGGGAAAGCGCTCGCGCAGGAAGGCTTCGCCGAGATGCGTGGCATCGAGCCAGACATGATCCACGCCCAGGCGCTTCATCTCGAAGTCGATGGCACGCGCCACGATGTCGCGCGGGGCCAGCTCGGCGCGAGGGTCGTGCCGCGGCATGAAGCGCGCTGCCTCCCCCTGCACGCCGGGCAGCAGCAGCCGGCCGCCCTCCCCGCGCAGCGCCTCGGTGATGAGGAAGCTGCGGTCCTGCGGGTGGTACAGGCAGGTGGGGTGGAACTGGATGAACTCCATGTTGGCCACCCGGCAGCCGGCGCGCCAGGCCATGGCGATGCCGTCGCCGGTGGCGGTGTCGGGGTTGGTGGTGTAGCGGTAGACCTTGCCTGCGCCGCCGGTGGCCAGCACGACGGCCGAAGCCGGCAGCGTCTCCACCACCTGGCGGTCGATGTCCAGGGCGTAGACGCCGTGGCAGCGGGGCGAATCGTCGCCCGGCGCGTGGCGGCTGGTGATCAGGTCCACCGCCATCCAGCGCTCCAGCAGGCGAATGTTCGGGTGCACCCGCGCCTGGGCCAGCAAGGCATCGTGGATGGCCTTGCCGGTGCTGTCAGCCACATGGGCGATTCGCCGCACGGCGTGCCCGCCCTCGCGCGTGAGGTGCAGCCCCAGCGGGCCGGCCGGGTCGCTCGAGAAGGGCACGCCGCGCGCCACCAGCCACTCCACCGCCTGCGCGCTGTGCTCGGCGATGAAGCGCGCCGCGTGCTCGTCCACGAGGCCGGCGCCGGCGTCCTGCGTGTCGCGGACGTGGGATTCCACGCTGTCGTCGGCCCCGAGCACGCCCACGATGCCGCCTTGGGCCCAGGCGGTGGCGGCCTCGTCCAGGCCGCGCTTGGCCAGCACCGTCACCGGGCGCTCGTCGGCCAGTTGCAGAGCCACCGTCAGGCCGGCCAGGCCGGCGCCGACGATGACCACGGAGCCGGCAGCCGGCGTCGGGTTCGTACTCATCGGTTCATTCTACGGACCCCCCCCGGAGGCGGAGCGGCACCCCAGAAGCTCAGTGCAGGTGGCGCTCGAAGCTGAACTCGCCGTTGCTCACGTCCACCGGGATCACGTCCTTCGGGCCGAATCGCCCCTGCAGGATCAGGCGCGACAGCGGGTTCTCCACCCGCGCCTGGATGGCGCGCTTGAGCGGCCGTGCCCCGAAGACCGGGTCGAAGCCCACCTTGGCCAGCTCCGCCAGCGCCTCGGGGGAGATGTCCAGCTTCATGTCCATCTTCTCCAGGCGCGCCTCCAGCAGGCGCAGCTGGATGCGGGCGATGTTCTCGATGTGGGCGGCATCCAGCGCGTGGAAGACCACCGTCTCGTCGATGCGGTTGAGGAATTCCGGCCGGAAGTGCGACTTCACCTCGGCCCACACCGCCTCACGGATGAGCGCAGGGTCCTGGCCGGCCATCTGCATGATGAGGTGCGAGCCGAGGTTGCTCGTCATCACGATCACCGCGTTCTTGAAGTCCACCGTCCGGCCCTGGCCGTCCGTGAGCCGCCCATCGTCGAGCACCTGCAGCAGCACGTTGAAGACGTCCGGGTGCGCCTTCTCCACCTCGTCGAGCAGGATCACGCTGTAGGGCTTGCGGCGCACGGCCTCGGTGAGCGTGCCGCCTTCCTCGTAG
>JBMOGN010000090.1:0-13114 GCA_049318345.1 Rubrivivax sp.
GGGCGCACCGCGCGCGAGAACGTGGCCGACCTGCTGGACCCCGGCAGCTTCAGCGAGTACGGCGCCTTCGCCGTGGCGGCGCAGCGCACGCGCCGCAGCGAGGACGACCTGCAGCGCCACACGCCCGCCGACGGCCTGGTCACGGGCACCGGCACGGTGGCCGGGCAGCCCTGCGCCGTGATGGCCTACGACTACACCGTGCTGGCTGGCACGCAGGGGGTGTGGAACCACGCCAAGGCCGACCGGCTGCTGGAACTCGCGCAGCGCCAGCGCCTGCCGCTGGTGCTCTTCGCCGAGGGTGGGGGCGGGCGGCCGGGCGACGTGGACTGGCACGGCATTGCCGGGCTGGACTGCACCACCTTCGCGCGGCTGGCCGGGTTGTCCGGCCAGGTCCCGCTGGTGGGCATCGTCGCCGGGCGGTGCTTTGCCGGCAACGCCGCGTTGCTGGGCTGTTGCGACCTGGTCATCGCCGTGGAGGGCGCCAGCATCGGGCTGGGCGGGCCGGCCATGATCGAGGGCGGGGGCCTGGGCGTGGTGGCACCCGACGACATCGGCCCCGTGGACGTGCTGGCCCGCGCCGGCGCGGTGGACGTGCGCGTCGCCAGCGAGGCGCAGGCCGTGGCGGTGGCGCGGCGCTGGCTGGCGCTGGTGGGGCCGGCGCGCAGCCCGGATCCGCAGGCCGCGCCCGGCGGGCCGCTGGAGGCGCTGCGCGAGGCCGTGCCGGCCAGCCGCCGCGCGCTCGTGGACCCGCGCGCCATCCTGCGCACCGTGGCCGACTCCGGCACGCTGCTGGAGCTGCGCGCCGACTTCGGCGCCGGCCTGGTCACGGCCGTGGCCCGCCTGGGCGGCCGGCCGGTGGCGCTGGCGGCCAGCCACTGCGCCCACCTGGGCGGCGCGCTGGACGCTCCGGCCTGCGACAAGCTCGCGCACTTCATGCAGCTGGCCGACGCGCACGGCCTGCCGCTGCTCACCTTCGTCGACACCCCGGGCTTCATGGTGGGCCCGGCCAGCGAGGCCACGGGCATGGTGCGCCGTGCCGGACGCGTCTTCGTCACCGCGGCGGCGCTGCGCGTGCCGGTGCTGTCGGTGCTGCTGCGCCGGGGCTTCGGGCTGGGGGCGATGGCACTGACCGCCGGCCATTTCCACGCCCCCGTGGCCACCTGCGCCTGGCCCGGCGGGGAGTTCGGGCCGATGGGCCTGGAAGGTGCGGTGCGGCTGGGCTTTCGCAAGGAGCTTCAGGCCGTGGAAGGCGAGGCGCGCGAGGCCCTCTACGAGCGGCTGCTGGCCGAGGCGGTGGCCCGCGGGCAGGCGCTGAACATGGCCTCGCACCTGGAGGTGGACGATGTCATCGATCCGGCCGAGACCCGCGAGTGGCTGCTGCGGCACCTCGCCGTGGTGGCCGAACGCCCGCTCCCCCCGCGCCGGCCGTTCATCGACCCGTGCTGAGCCGGTGCGCGGTCATGTCGCATTCCGGCCAGACCGTTTCGCTTTTCGGCTTGTCGAGACGGTTGCGCCCGCCTAGGTTAGAAGGCTTGGATCAAAGATCCTGATGTGGCCGGCCGGCTGGAGTCGGATGGCTGCGCCGGGCTCCCCGCGCCCGCCATGCTGGACCCATCGCCCCCGTATCCTCGCCCGCCAGCCACGCACCCGGCTACGCCCCTGGCACCGGTACGCGCCGGCTCGCCCCGGCTGCCGGCGCTGCCCTTCGGCAACCGCCGTGCCGAGCGCGGCCACGACCCCGCCGCGATGAGCCGGCTGCTGTCGCACAGCACGGAGTCCGAGCTCGTGCACCGGCCCGCACCGGCCGAGGAGGGGGGCGAGTTCGCCTGGCTGGGCGCGCGCGCGCAGGTCAACGGCCTGCGGCTTGCAGCGGTCTCGAGCACGGCGGTGGAGGTGCAGGTGCGCCAGGCCGACACCGCCACGCTCATCGTGCCCTTCCTGGGGAGTTTCCGGTCCCTGTTCGGCACGCTGATGCTGGAGTGGGCCGCGCCGGAGTCGGCGATGCTGCTGCCCGCGCGGCCGCGCCATGGCCACGATTCCCTGCGCTCGGCCCTGTGGATCGACCTGGAACCGGCGCGGCTCGAAGCCACCGCGCGCGCCATGCTGGCACGCCCCGGTACGGGCGCGGATGAGCCGGTGCTGGGCTTCGACAACCCGCTGAAGCTCGCGCTGCGCGCCGGTCGCGTCGATTTCGCCAGCGTCTTCCGGCACCTGTGCAGCCTCGTCGACGAGTTCGAGGTCGCGCCCGAGCTGCTGCTGCGCGGCGGCCTGGACGAGGCGTTCTGCCGCGCGGTGGTCATGCTCATGGCCCCGCACCTCTTCCTCAGCCCGCTGGACCGGGACGAGGAGCGCCGCTTCGCGAGCCACGCCACGCTGGAGCGGGTCTGCGACCATGTCCGCGCGCACCTGGACGGCCGCATCACCATGACCGACCTGGAGCGGCTCAGCGGCCTGTCGGCCCGGGCCCTCCAGTACGCCTTCAGGCGCCGCTACGGCTGCTCGCCTCAGCAGTGGATCCTGGAGCAGAAGCTGCTGGCAGCCCACGCCTGCCTGCGCGCCCCGCAGGACGGCACCACCGTCACCGAAGTCGGCGTGCGTTTCTTCTCCAACCTCGGTCGCTTCGCGAACCGCTACCGCGAGCGCTTCGGCGAGCTCCCGCTGGCCACGCTGGCGCGCACGCGCGGCCCACGCCCCTGAGACAGGTATGGATGCGGGCATGAAGGCCCGAACCACCCGCCAATTTCCGATCCCGGCCAGCGCCTGCGTGATCCGGCTTGGCCCGAGCCGCCGCCGCACCTAGCCTAGGCAACCTGTCATCAGGTTTGCTTAGGGGGAGGCACCATCAGGTGCCCGACTGCCCGGCATGGCGGTCCCGGGGGGGCCGCCATGCCGGCTCCAGTCGTCCGGCCTGCGGTAACCTTCGGTCCCCATCGAAGGAGACCCCATGTTCGAGACCGCCATCGCCGGCAGCCTGCCCAAGCCCGCCTGGCTGGCCGAGACGCGCAAGCTCTGGCCCCAGTGGAAGAGCCAGGGCGACGAGCTCGCCCAGGCCAAGCGCGACGCCACGCTGCTGTGGATCAAGGAGCAGGAGGACGCGGGGCTGGACGTGATCGGTGACGGCGAGCAGTCGCGCCAGCACTTCGTGCACGGCTTTCTCGAGCAGGTCGAGGGCATCGACTTCGAGCACAAGGTCGAGATGGGCATCCGCAACGACCGCTACAAGGCGATGGTGCCCCAGGTGGTCGCGCCGCTGCGCCTGAAGGGCCGCGTGCACGAGACCGAGGCCCGGTTGCTGCGCGCCCACACCACGCGCAAGGTGAAGTTCACCCTGCCCGGGCCCATGACCATCGTCGACACGGTGGCCGACCGCCACTACGGCGACCGCGTCAAGATGGCCTTCGCCTTCGCCGAACTGCTCAACCAGGAGGCGCTGGCCCTGCAGGCCGACGGCGTGGACATCGTCCAGTTCGACGAGCCGGCCTTCAACGTCTACATGGAGGAGGCTGCCGGCTGGGGCGTGCAGGCGCTGCAGCGCGCCGCGCAGGGCCTGACCTGCAAGACCGCCGTGCACATCTGCTACGGCTACGGCATCCAGGCCAACATCGACTGGAAGGCCTCCCTCGGGCAGGAGTGGCGCCAGTACGAGAAGGTCTTCCCGGCCCTGGCCGCCAGCTCCATCGACCAGGTCAGCCTGGAGTGTTTCCACTCCCACGTGCCGCCGGACCTCATGGCGCTGCTGGCCGGCAAGGACGTGATGGTGGGTGTGATCGACGTGGCCAGCGAGGAGGTGGAGACCCCCGAGCAGGTGGCCGAGACCATCGGCCGGGCGCTGCAGCACGTGCCGCGCGAGCGCCTGATCGCTTGCACGAACTGCGGCCTGGCGCCCATGAGCCGGGCCGCCGCCGAGGGCAAGCTGCGGGCGCTGGCTGCCGGCGCGGCGCTGGCGCGCACGCGCTACGGGGCCTGAGCCGTCTGAGGCGCAACAGGCGCACCGACCATGACGCTGGCGATCTCCTTCGACGATGTGGCGCAGGCGGCGGCAGCCCTGCACGGCCATGCCCACCGCACCCCCGTGCTGACCTCGCGCACGGCCGACGCCCGCACCGGCGCGCGGGTGTACTTCAAGGCCGAGAACTTCCAGCGCATGGGCGCCTTCAAGTTCCGCGGCGCCTACAACGCGCTGGCGCAGTTCACGCCGGCGCAGCGCGAGCGCGGCGTCATCGCCTACTCCTCGGGCAACCACGCGCAGGCGGTCGCACTCTCGGCGCGGATCCTGGGCATGCCCAGCGTCATCGTCATGCCGCAGGACGCGCCGGCTGCCAAGCTCGCCGCCACGCGCGGCTACCAGGCTGGCCAGCCCGGCAGCGAGGTCGTGCTCTACGACCGCTACACCGAAGACCGCGAGGCCATCGGGCGCCGCCTGGCCGAGGCCCGCGGCATGACGCTCATCCCGCCCTACGACCACCCGCAGGTGATGGCCGGGCAGGGCACGGCGGCGCTGGAGCTGGTGGAGCAGGTGCGCGAGCTCGACGGCGGCGACCTCGACGCGCTGCTCGTGTGCGTGGGCGGGGGCGGCCTGATCTCCGGCTGCGCCGTGGCGGCGCATCACCTCGTGCCGGGTGTGCAGGTGTGGGGCGTCGAACCCGAGGCCGGCAACGACACGCAGCGCAGCCTGGCCGAAGGACGCATCGTGCACATCGAGACGCCGCAGACCATTGCCGACGGCGCGCAGACCCAGCACAGCGGGCAGCTCACCTTCCCCGTGATCCGCAGCCTCGTCTCGGGCATCGTCACCGTCAGCGATGCGCAGCTCGTGGAGGCGATGCGCTTCTTCGCCGAGCGCATGAAGATGGTCGTGGAGCCCACCGGCTGCCTGGCCGCGGCGGCGCTCTTCGAGCGCGCCGCGGGCCTGCCCGACCTGCGCGGCGCACGCGTGGGCGTCATCGTCTCGGGCGGGAACGTGGACGTGCGCCGCCTCGGCGAGTTGCTGGCCAGCGGCCTGGGCTGACGGGCAGGGCCGGGTGGGCCGGGCGGGGCCTCAGCGCGCTGCGGCCTGCAGCCAGGGCGCGACGCCGGCCCAGGCAAGGTCCACCGCCTCCTGCGCCGCCGGCAGCAGGAGGTTCAGCGTCATGAAGCCGTGTGGCAGGCCCGGCCAGGTGTGCAGCTGGTGGGGCACGCCCTCGCGCACCAACTGCCGGCGCACGGCCAGCGTGTCCTCCAGCAGCGGGTCCACCTCCCCGCATCCCAGCCAGACCGGAGGCAGCCCGAGCATGGTCTGGCGCACCGGGATCGCGGAGGCCGGTGGCGAGGCGGCCTGATCGCCCAGCAGCTGCTCCCACACCCAGCGCGACTGTGCGCGCGTGGTCGGCCCGGGGCCGAGGAAGTTGCCGTAGAACAGCACGAGGGCCTGGACGGGCTCGATGCGGGTGTCGCCCATGCGCTGGGCCGCCAGCAGGCTCGTGGTGGCACCGGCCGACTCGCCCCACAGCACCAGCCGCGAGCCGTCCAGACCGTGTGCCGGACCCTCCTGCCGGACCCAGCGGATGGCAGCCAGGAGTTCCTCGAGCTGCGTGGGAAAGCGGTGCTCGGGCGCGCGGTGGTAGTCCAGCACCACGCAGGCCGCGCCGGTGCGCGTGGCCAGCAGGCGCGCCGTGCGCTCGTGCGAGTGCAGCCCGCCAGCCCACCATCCGGCGCCGCGCACGAACAGCACCACGGGCGCGCCACGGGGCGTGCGGCCGGGGGGATGGGGGTGCACCACCCGCAGCCGCAGCGGCCCCGCCGGCCCCCGCGCCTGGATGTCGTGCGCAGCGTGCACCGCGGGCAGGTCGGCGTTCAGGAAGGCGAAGTGCCGGTCCTGCTGATCGCGGGCCTCCTGCAGCGAGCACTTCAGCGGCTCGGCGGGCTGGCAGCCGGCCGCGCGCAGCACCTGCGCGGCGCGCTCGCAGTCCGGGTGCAAGGTCGGCTCGGCCATGGTGCGAGGGTGCGGGAGTGGTGCCGCTCAGGACGCGCGAGCTGGCCCGCCCGAGATCGGCCGGCTCGCGGGGTCGGTGACGACATCGATCACCGCCGGCAGCTCGCTGGCCAGTGCGGCCTGGAAAGCGTGCTCGAACTGCGAGGGATGCTCCACGCGCAGGCCCAGGCAGTCGTGAGCCTGAGCCAGGCGGGCGAAGTCCATGTCTCGGAAGGCGTGAATCTCGTGCTTGCGCGACGCGTCACGGCCCTCGTAGACCTTGTCGATGTTGGGCACGCCCTGTGCCAGCTGGCTGTTGTTGTTCACCACCGTGACGGTGCGGATGCCGCAGCGCCGCGCCGTCTCGAGCTCGGCCGCGTGGTACATGAAGCCGCCGTCGCCGGTGAAGCACACCACGGGGGTGGCCGGCAGCGCGCAGCGCGCCCCGAGCGCGGCCGGGAAGGCCCAGCCCAGCGAACCGGCCGCGCGCAGGAAGCGCTGCCCGGGGTGCCGCAGCGCCACGAGCGTGCCCGCCCACTGCGAGGCATAGCCGGTGTCGGCCAGGAGCAGGGCGTCCGGAGGCAGCAGCCGCGACAGGCTGCCGCACAGCCAGGCCGGGCGGATCGGTCGCGCATCGTCCGCGCACCAGCGCGTGGCCTGCGCGCGCCAGGCCGCCACGAGGCCCGCCACCTCGGCCCGCCAGGCGGGGCGACTGCCTGATGCGTCACCACCGGCTTCGGGTCCCGCTTCGGCTGCGAGCTGCTCCAGGAAGGTCCGCGGGTCGGCCTGCACGAGCTCGGCGCGGGCGAAATTGCGCCCGAGCTCCAGCGGGTCGGCATCGACCTGCACGAGCGCGGCCGCTGCGCCGGGTAGCGTCCAGCCGGCGGTAGCCTGGTCGGAGGTGTCGGTGCCGATCATGAGCACCAGGTCGGCAGCCTCGAGCACCTGGTTGGCGCAGGCGCGCGAGTAGGTGCCGGCCACGCCGGCGAAGCAGGGGTGGTCGTCCACCAGGACGGCCTTTGCGTCCAGGGAGGCCACCACCGCCACGCCGTGCTGGCGGCACCAGGTGTCGAGCACCTCGCCCACGCCGCTGACCATCGCCGCGCGCCCCACCATCGCCACCGGGCGCTGCGCCTGTGCGAGCAGGGCGCGCACGCGCGCCAGCGCCTGTGGCGGTGCAGCCGGGCGGAATGCAGGCACCGCGCGAAAGGGCGGGTCGCAGGCCACCTCGGCTTGCAGCGAGGCTGCGCCCACCACGTCGCCGGTGTGGCCGCCGATGTCCAGGTGCACCGGACGCGGCGTGGCGGCCGTGCAGCCCCGGAAGGCCGCGCGCAGCAGCAGCGGCAGCTGCTCCACCGTGTCCGCGCGCAGGCTCTGGCGCGTCACCGCGGCGTACAGCGGCTCGTGCGGGATCTCCTGGTAGGCGTTGCGGTACTGGTTGGCCGCCACCTGCCGCCCGGTGATCGCGATGACCGGCGACTGCCCGAGCCAGGCGTCCTGCAGGCCCGCGGCGAGGTTGGCCGCGCCGACCGACTGCGCCATGCACACGCCCGGGCGGTTGCCGGCCCGGGCGTAGCCGTCGGCCATGTAGGCCGCGGCTTTCTCGGAGTGGGTGAGTACGCGCCGGATGCCCAGCGGCTCCATCTCGATGAGCGCCCGCCGCAGGATCGCGTCGACGAAGAAGACGTGGTCGACCCCGTAGGCCTGCAGCGTCTGCGCGATGAAGGCGCCGCCGGTGAGGGCCGCCACTGGCTCAGCCTTCGACCGGCGCGTGAGCGTCGAGCTGGAACTTCCAGCCGTTCTGCTCAAGCTTGCCGATCATCTCCACGCCGTACTTCTCGATGATCGGCGCGGCGGCCTGCGACAGCCGGCCCACGTCGTTGAAGTCTTCCTTGCGGCCCTGGATGATGACCAGCAGGTGCGCGTCCTGGTCGGAGACGTTGATGAACTGCCGCGTCACCCGCGGCGGCATCGAGATCATGTCGAAGGGGTCCAGCACGATGTGCTCCTGGCCCTCGTCGCCCCAGCGGATCATCCAGCGGCCCGACAGCGCCATGAAGGTCTCGGTGGTCTTCCAGTGCACATGCAGCCCCGGCCCGTCGCCGGCCTCGGCCAGCGCGATGCCGATGCGGATCACGCCCTTGTCGCCGTCCACGATGGCCGGGCTCGGGGAGAGCCGCCCGGGCATGTCGGCCGGCGCCATGAGCACGTAGTTGGCCTTGGGGTTGAACATGCGCAGCACGTCGGCGGGGATGCCCAGGTCCTTTTCCCAGTGACTGGACCGCGGCTTGAGCTCCTTGAAGCGCGCGATGCGGCTCTTCATCTCCTCCTGGGTCGGGCAGATCGTGTCCATGCTGGGTTCCTCGGGCGGGGGTCAGTCGAACTTCAGGCGTGCCGCGCGCGTGACGCGCACCCACTTGTCGTGGTCGCTCTTGACGAAGGCCGCGAACTCCGCCTGCGTGGAGTACAGCGGGTCGATGCCGGCCTTGGTCATGCGGGCCTGGGTATCGGGGGAGCGCACGATCTTCGTGATCTCGCGGTGCAGCCGCTCCACGATCTCCGGCCGTGTGCCCGCCGGCGCGAGCACGCCGTACCAGGTGTCCACCACCAGCTCGGGCATGCCCAGCTCGACCACGCTGGGCACCTCCGGCATCAGCGGGTGGCGCTGCCGCGTGAGCACGGCCAGTGCGCGCAGCCGGCCGTCCTGCACCAGCGGCACGGAGGTGGGCAGGCCACCGATGACCATGTCGATCTGCCCGCCTACGAGGTTGGTCACCGCGTGCGTGGCCGACTGATAGGGGATGTGCAGGAGGTCCACCCCGGCGAGCATCTTGAACTGCTCGGAGGCGAAGTGGTTGGACGCGCCCGCGCCCCCGGTGCCGTAGGTGAGCTTGCCGGGCTGCGAGCGGGCGAGCTCGACGAACTCCCGGAAGTTGCGCGCCGCCACCTTCGGGTGGATGACCATCACGTTCGGGACGGTGGCCACGAGCGCCACCGGCACGAGGTCGGTCATGGGGTTGAAGCGCAGGTTGCGCTGCACGATCGGCGTGATCGTCAGCGTGGGCGAGGTCACGAAGAGCGTGTGGCCGTCCGGCGCGGCCTTGGCCACGGCCTCCATCGCGAGGCTGCCGCCCGCACCGGGCTTGTTCTCGATCACCACCGGCTGCCCCAGCACCTCGGGCAGCCGCTCCGACAGCAGCTGGCCGACGAAGAAGGTCCCGCCGGTGGGAAAGGGCAGGACGAGCCGGATCGGCCGTGAGGGATAGTCCTGGGCGTGGGAGAAGGTGGCCGTGAGGGCCAGGCACAGCGCCAGCGCGCCGCGCAGGAGAGCGCACGGGGTCATGCTGGCAAGTCTAGGGAAAGCAGGGCCTTGTGCGTATCTCAAGAAGGTAATAGCGTTCATATCAGAATATGCATCAATTGGACTCCCCTGCCGACTCTCTCGACATGAGGCAGCTGCGCATCCTCGACGCGCTGGTGACCGAGGGCAGCGTCTCCCGCGCCGCAGACCGCCTCGGGCTGACCCAGCCCGCAGCCAGCCGTGCGCTGGCGCGGCTGCGCCTGCAGTTCGGCGACCCTCTGCTGCTGCGCTCACGGCACGGCATGACGCCCACCGAGCGCGCCACGCAGCTCGTGCGCACCCTGCGCCCGCTGCTGGACCAGCTCGACGCGCTGGTGGCGCCCGTCGCGCCCTTCGATTCCGCGCGCTCGAGCCGGACCTTCGTGCTGAGCGCCCCGGAATACGCCGAGCACCTGCTCATGCCGGGCTTGCTGCGGCGGCTGCGCGCCTCGGCGCCCGGCGTGCGCATCGACGTGCGCGCGCCCGATCCTGCCCGCGCCCTGGACCACCTCGAGCGCGGTGATGTGGACCTGCGCATCGCCTGGGTCCCGAAGGCCCTGCCCACCTTGCGCACCATGCCGCTGTGGCAGGACCGTATCGTCTGCGTGGCCGACCGGCGCCACCCGCGGCTGCGTGCCGGCACGATCAGCCTGGAGCTGTACCTGCAGCTGCCCCATGTGCGGCCGCTGGGCCTGGGCCGCACGACCACCGGGCAGGTGCTGGACACCGCCGTGGAGCGCCTGGCCGGGCGCGTGCCGGTGTGCTTCGGCGTGCAGAACTTCCTCACCGTGCCACGCATGCTCGTGGGCACCGACGCCCTGGCCACCATGCCGCGCGCGCTGGCGCTGGCTTTCGCGGCCCAGTACCCGGTGCAGGTGATCGACCCGCCGCTGCCGCTGCCGCGCGTGCGCTACGCCGCCTACTGGCACGAGCGCAGCCACAAGGATGCCGGGCACCGCTGGCTGCGGCAGCTCGTCGCCGAGGAGACCCGCTCCCTGGCGATCGCGCCCTGAGGGCGGGGCGTGGGCTCGCTCCGCTATATTGGCCCGCATGTCCTCACACCTTTACGACATCCACGCCGGCGGCCGCGAGACCCATCCGCCCGAAGGCTTCACCTGGCCGGGTGGCCACAAGATAGGCGTCGTCTTCCGCATGGCCTACGAGTGGTGGTCCGACGGCCACTGGCCCGGCATCGGCCCGATGGGCAACCCCCTGAAGGCCGGTACGCCCGACCTGAACGCCATTGGTTGGGCCGAGTACGGCCACCGCCGCGGCGTGCACCGCGTGCTGGAGGTCTTCGAGCGCTTCGGCGTGAAGGCCTCGATCCTCGTGTGCGGGATCATGGCCGAGCGCTATCCGCAGGAGGTGCGCCGCATCGCCGAGGCCGGCCACGACATCGTGGCCCACTCCTACGCCATGGACGTGATCCCGGCCTACCTGGACGAAGCCGCCGAGCTGGAGAACATCCGCCGCACCACGGGCCTCATTGCCGACGCCATCGGCCGCCGCCCGGCGGGCTGGATCAGCCCGCGCAGCACGCCCAGCCCGCGCACGGCGCGGCTGCTCGCCCAGGAGGGCTACCAGTGGCACAGCGACACCCTGAACGACGACCTGCCGTACCGCGTCGACTTCGTAGACACCTCCATCGTCGCCGTGCCCGGCACGATGGAGGTCAATGACCTGCCGCTGTTCATGCGCCACGGCCAGCCCCCGCGCGCGATGGTGGAGATCTTCGAGGACTGGCTGGCCTACGCGCGCCAGTGGGAGACCCGCGCCATCAAGATCGACCCCACCGTGCACGCGCACGTCTTCGGCCGGCCGGCCGGCACCGGTGCCTTCCACCGCATCCTGGAGATCGCCACCACGGCGCCTGATGTGTGGGTGGGCACGCGCTCGCAGATGGTCGACCATTTCCTGCACAGCCTGAAGGACGGAGGCCGCGATGGCGAGCATTGAGATCCCGATGCGCAGCCGGTGGCGGGCAAGGCTGGCTGCGGCTGCGGTGGCTGCGGCCTCGTGGTGCACCGGCCTTCCGGCCTGGGCGCAGGCCGACGCCTACCCGAGCCGCCCCATCCGCCTGATCGTGCCCTTCGAGGCCGGGGGCACCTCCGACACCACGGCGCGCATGGTGGCCCAGCAGCTCGACCAGGCCCTGGGCGTGCGCGTGCTCGTGGAAAACCGCGCCGGGGCCAACGGCGCCATCGGCGCGAGCGCGGTGGCCAAGGCACCGGCAGACGGCTACACGCTGCTGCACACCACGCCGGCCTTCGTCATCAACCCGCACGTCAACAAGTCGATCGGCTACGACGTCTTCCGGGACTTCGTGCCCATCACCAACGTCGGCCTGGGCACGGGCTACATCATGGTCATCGCGCCGCAGGTGCCCGCGCGCACGCTGCGCGAGTTCATCGACTGGGGCCGCGCCTCGCGCAAGGGCGTGTCCTTCTCCACGCCAGGCATCGGCAACGCCCTGCACCTGGCCACCGAGATGTTCGTGGCCCGCACAGGGCTGCAGACCGTGCATGTGCCTTTCAAGGGCACGGCGCCCGCGCTCAACGCGGTGGCCGCCGGCGACGTGGACCTGATGATCCTGCCGCCCACCATCGCGCACCCGCTGGTGCAGGCCGGCAAGGTGCGCGCCATCGGCTTCACCGGCGCGGAGCGCTCGCCGGACTTCCCGCAGGTGCCCACGATGAAGGAGGGCGGCCTGGACAACTTCGTCATCGTCGGCACGTGGCTCGGCTGGTTCGCGCCGGCCGGCACACCCGCGCCCGTGGTGGAGCGCCTGGCGCAGGAGATCCGCCGCATCGTCGCGCAGCCCGAGGTGAAGGCGACCTTCGCCAAGGCGGGCTTTGCGGTGGACGGGCGCCCGCCGGCGGAGTTCGCGCAGTTCGTGCGCAGCGAGTCGCAGCGCTTCGGCGAGCTGCTCAAGACCGTGAAGATCGAGTAGGGCATTCCATGGACCTTCGCATCGCCGGCCGCAAGGCCCTCGTGCTGGCTTCCACCAAGGGCCTCGGGCGGGCCTGCGCCACCTCGCTGGCGCGCGAGGGGGTGCAGGTGTGGATCAACGGCCGCACCGAGGAAACCGTGCAGGCCGCAGCGGCCGAGATCGCGCGCGAGACCGGCGGCACGGTGGCCGGCGTGGCCGCCGACCTCACCACCGAGGCCGGGCGGGCCCGGCTCGTGGCCGCCTGCCCGGAAGCCGACATCCTCGTCACCAACAACGAGGGCCCCAAGCCCGGCCGCTTCGAGGACTGGGACCACGCCGCCTACCTCGAGGCCTTCGAGGCCAACATGCTCGGCCCGGTGCTGATGATCCGCGCGCTGCTGCCCGGCATGCGCGCACGCCGCTTCGGGCGCATCGTCAACATCACCTCGGCCATGGTGAAGGCCCCGAACCCGCACCAGGGGCTGTCCACCGCCGCGCGCACCGCGCTCACGGCCGTGTGCAAGGCCATCTCGCGCGAGGCGGTGGTGGACAACGTCACCATCAACAACCTGCTGCCCGAACGCATCGACACCGGGCGCCAGCAGTTCCTCACCGAGCGCCAGGCCCGCATCGACGGCATCACCTTCGAGCAGGCGCGGCGCAAGCTCGAGGAGACCATTGCCGCCAAGCGCTTCGGCCGCACCGACGAGTTCGGGGACCTGTGCGCCTACCTCTGCAGCGATCAGGCCTCCTACGTCTGCGGGCAGAACATCCAGGTCGATGGCGGCTCGTACAAGGGCATCGTCTGACACGTCGTCTGAAACCACTTCCCCCACCCCCCTGAGCGACTCCTCCCCCCCTTCTCCCACCGCCTCGGCCCCCGCCGCCGAGTCCG
>JBMOGN010000091.1:0-13023 GCA_049318345.1 Rubrivivax sp.
GGCGGCGGCATGGACCAGGACAGCGTGGACCAGTACACCCAGTTCCTGCTGCAAAGCCGCGTCAATTCGCGCCTGGTGGAGTTCCGCGAGCCGTCCACCGGCCCCACGCCCGGGGCACTGAAGATGGTGTCGATCCTGGATGTCCTGAACGACGGCATCTCCGCCGTCTACACCTTCTACGAGCCCGAGGCGCGGGCCAGCTACGGCACCTACAGCGTGATGTGGCAGATCGAACAGACCCGCCAGCTCGGCCTGCCCTACCTGTACCTGGGCTACTGGATCGCGGAAAGCCCGAAGATGGCCTACAAGGTCGATTTCCGCCCGCACGAGGTGCTGTCGGGCGGGCGCTGGGCCGAGCCGGTCAGCGGCTGAACGGGCCGCCCTCCACCCGAGAGGCCGCCATCCCTCAGGCTGCCGACCATCGGCCGTCCTCGCAGCGCGCCCGGCCCTCGCCCTCCAGCTTGAGCAGGTGCGCCAGCAGCGAGCGCCGCGCCACCGGGTGCAGCGTCGCGGGCACATCCTCGTAGACCCGCCCCACCAGGCCCTCGACGGGCGCCGGCCCGAGCGCCGACAGCGCCCCCACCACCTTGTCCTCGCGCCCGAGGCGATGGCGCACGAGCGCGCGCACCACGTCGTGGGGGCGCGCCACGAGGAAGCCGTGGCCCGGCGCCAGCCACTCCAGGTCCAGTGCGTACAGGCCCTCCAACGCGCGCAGGTAGGCCGCCATGTCGCCGTCGGGCGGGTTGATGACCACCGTGCTGCCCTGCATCACGTGGTCGCCGGTGAAGAGCGTGCGCTCCTCGGGCAGGAGGTAGCACAGGTGGTTGGAGGCGTGGCCGGGGGTATGCAGCACGCGCAGCGTGGTCGTGGGGCCCAGGACCAGCAGCTCGCCGCCGAAGAGTTCCTCCGAAGGGGCGAAGGACGCGTCCTGCCCGGCGGGGTGCAGCGGCCGGCGGCCCAGCACGGGCGCACCCGTGACGCGGGCCAGCGGCCCGGCTCCGGGCGAATGATCGATGTGGGTGTGGGTGACGAGGATGCGCTCGATGGGCCCGGGCGCCGCGGCCCGCAGCGCCTGGCGGTGGGTCTCGTCGTCCGGGCCGGGGTCGATCACCGTCCAGCGGTTGGTGTCGGGGTCGCCCACGAGGTAGGTGTTGGTGCCCGGGCCGGTCATGACGCCCGGGTTCGGCGCGGTCACGCGCAGCACGCGGGGCGACAGCCGCACCACGCGGCCGGGCTGGATGTCGGCATGGGCGCCGCCGCGGCCCGTGGGGTCGATGCGGGCAACCTCGGCATAGGCCATCTCGTGCGGCAGCACCACGCGCAGCCCGGCGGCCGACTCCGCCCGCCGCGGCATGATCATCGGCACCTCCTCCTGGGTGCGGGCGTGTTGCAGGGCGTGCTCCACGGTGGCGAAGCCGCCCAGCCGGCGCAGCGTCTCACGCGTGACGGGCAGCAGCTTCAGGCCGCGCTCGGGCTCCAGGGCCTGCTGCGGGGTGAGCCACATCAGCTCCACCGCCTCCCCGTAGTCGGCCTCAGCCTGCTGGCCCTCGGGCGCCCGGGTGACGAAGAAGCGCGTGTCGAAGCGCCGCGGCTGGCCGGGCGGCGTGAGCCAGTGGCTGAAGTACGCCCAATCGCGCAGGTCGATGCCCAGCCCATGCGCCTCGCACAGCGCCGCCAGCGGCTGCTCGCCGCGCTGCATCAGACCGCGCCAGTGCTGCCGGGCCTCGGGCGGCAGCGTCCGGCTGCCCGCGTGGTCCGCAAAGAGCAGGCCCACCTCCTCGAAGCACTCGCGCACGGCGGCCACGAGATAGTCCAGCCCGCCGGCTGGCAGCGCCAGGCGCGCGCTGGCCTGGGCATCGTCCCAGCCCTGCACGTGCGGGTGAGCCAGGCGGTCGCGCGCATCGAGCACGCCGCCGGGAAACACCGCCACGCCGCTGCGCATGTCGCCCTCGCGCTCGGCGCGGCGCAGCATGAGCACCTCCACACCGCCAGCAGGCAGGTCGCGCAGCACGATCACGGAAGACGCCTTGCGGGCGTCGGCGAACACGTCGAAGGGCGGGGTCATGAGGCGATTGCTCCTGCGGCGCGCAGCGCCTCGATCTCGTGGGCCGACAGGCCGGCCTCGGCCAGCACCTGTCGGGTGTGTGCACCGGTCTCGGGGGGCGGCGCGGGCGGCGCGGGCACGCTGCGGTCGAAGCGCGGCGCCGGGCCGGGCTGCACCACGCCGTCCACCTCCACGTAGGTACCGCGAGCGGCCGCGTGGGCATGGGTCGGCGCCTCCTCCAGGCTGAGCACGGGCGCGAAGCAGGCATCGCTGCCTTCCAGCAGCGCGCACCAGGCTTCCCGAGTGCGGGTGCGGAACGTCGCGGCCAGGGCCTCGCGCAGCGCCGGCCACCGGGCGCGATCATGCTGGGCGCGCACCCACGATTCGTCCAGGCCGATGCGCCGCACCAGTTCGGCGAAGAACTTCGGCTCCAGCGCCCCCACCGCCACCCAGCGGCCGTCGGCCGTCTCGTAGGTGGCGTAGAAGGGGGCGCCACCGTCCAGCAGGTTCGTCCCCCGGGCGGGGCTCCAGGCCCGCGAGGCCGCCAGGCCGTGGAAGAGCCCCATGAGCGAGGCCGCGCCGTCCACCATGGCGGCGTCCACCACCTGGCCACGGCCGGAGGACTGGCGCTCGTGCAGCGCAGCCATCACGCCGAAGGCCAGGTACAGCGCCCCGCCGCCGTAGTCGCCCACGAGGTTCAGCGGCGGCACGGGCGCCCCGCCGGATGGCCCGATGGCGTGCAGCGCGCCACTCAGGGCGATGTAGTTCAGGTCGTGGCCGGCGGCCTGCGCGAGCGGGCCATCCTGGCCGAAGCCGGTCATGCGGCCGTACACCAGGCGCGGGTTGCGCGCCTGGCACGGCTCGGGGCCGAGCCCCAGGCGCTCGGCCACGCCGGGGCGGAAGCCCTCCAGCAGCACATCGGCGTGCTCGACGAGGCGCAGCACCGCCTCGCGCGCAGCAGGCACCTTCAGGTCGAAGGCCGCCGAGCGCCGGCTGCGCCCGTGCACGTCGAAGCGCCGCTCCAGGGCCAGGCCCAGGCCGCTGGGCTCCAGGCGGTCCACCCGCACCACGTCGGCACCCAGGTCGGCCAGCAATGTGGCGCACATCGGCACCGGGCCGATGGCGGCCAGCTCGATGACGCGCAGCCCGGCAAGCGGCCCCATGGTCAGCCTCCGGAGGCCAACGCGCCGAGCAGCGCGGGCAGCTCGTCCACGCGCCGCACGAAGGCGTCGCAGGGCAGCAGGCGCGGGTCCGTGCCCTCGTTGTAGCCGTAGGGCACGCACACCACGCGCATGCCCGCGGCGCGCGCGGCCTGCACGTCGTTCACCGAGTCGCCCACCATCACGGCCTGCGCCGCCGCCACGCCGAGTTGCGCGCAGGCCCACTGCAGCGGCTGCGGGTCGGGCTTGCGGCGCTCGCAGGTGTCGCCGCCCACGACCAGCCGCACGAAAGGCTGCAGCCCCAGCCGCGCCGCCAGGCCGCGCGCAAAGCGCTCCTGCTTGTTGGTGACGATGGCCATGGGCAGGCCCAGCCCCGCCAGACGCTGCAGGCCCTCGCGCACGCCCTCGTAGGGCTGCGCGGCGCACTCGTCGACCTCCTGCAGCCGCCCGTAGTGGTGGAAGAACCCCTCCAGCAGCGCCGCCTGCACGGCAGCGTCCACCTGCAGCCCCGCATGCGCCAGCGCGCGCTGCACGAGCGTCGGCGCGCCGCGGCCGATCATCGTGCGCACCTCGGCCTCGCCGGGGGCGGCGTGGCCCTGGTCGGCAAAGGCACGGTGCAGCGCCAGGGCGATGTCCCCGGCCGTGTCCAGCAGCGTGCCGTCCAGGTCGAAGAGCAGCGCGTGCACGGGCGCGCCGAGGAACTGCAGCGACGGCGGGGAGGCTAGGGGCGCGCTCATGCCGGAGGACTGGTCGCGGCGCTCAGGCGCAGGCCTGGCGCACGGCGTGTTCCCACTGCGCCATGCGTGCGGCCGCCTGGTCGCGCGGGATGGACGGCTCGAACACGCGCTCGGCGCGCCAGTGCGAGGCAAGTTCGGCCTGGCTGCGCCACACGCCCGCGGCCAGCCCGGCGAGGTAAGCCGCGCCCAGGGCGGTCGTCTCCACCACCGTGGGCCGCACCACCGGGATGCCCAGCAGGTCGGCCTGGGTCTGCATGAGCAGGTCGTTCACGCAGGCCCCGCCGTCCACGCGCAGCTCCGTCACGGGCGCGGCGCCGACGGCCTGCGCGTCACGGCTCATGGCCTGCAGCAGCGCCGTGCTCTGGAAGGCGATGCTCTCCAGCGCGGCGCGCGCCACGTGCGCCACGGTGCTGCCGCGCGTCAGCCCCACGATGGCGCCGCGCGCATCGGGCTTCCAGTACGGCGAGCCCAGGCCCGTGAAGGCCGGCACGAAGGTCACGCCGGCGCTGTCGGGCACGCTCTCGGCCAGGGCCTGCACGTCGGCACTGGCCTTGATGGCGCCCAGCCCGTCACGCAGCCACTGCACCACCGCGCCGCCGATGAAGACGCTACCCTCCAGTGCCAGCTGTGGCCGGGCCAGAGTGCCGAGCTGGGCGGCGCTCGTGGTGATGAGGCCGTTGGCCGACTTCAGGAAGCGTTCGCCCGTGTGCATGAGCATGAAGCAGCCCGTGCCGTAGGTGTTCTTCGCCAGCCCGGCCTCGAAGCAGGCCTGGCCGAAGAGCGCGCTCTGCTGGTCGCCGGCGATGCCCGCCACCGGGATCTCGTGGCCCAGCAGGGAGGGCTCGCAGGTGCCGTAGATGTGGCTGGAGGGGTGCACCTGCGGCAGCACGCTGTCGGGCACGTGCATCAGGCCCAGCAGCGGGTGGTCCCAGCGGTTGTGGCGGATGTCGAAGAGCATCGTGCGCGCGGCGTTGGTCACGTCGGTGGCGTGCACATGGCCGCCCGTGAGCTTCCACAGCAGCCAGGAGTCGACCGTGCCGAAGGCGAGTTCGCCCTTCGCGGCGAGCTGATGCGCGCCGGGCACGTGGTCCATCAGCCAGCGCACCTTGGTGGCCGAGAAGTAGGAGTCGACGACCAGGCCCGTGGTCTCGCGCACGAGCGCTTCGTGGCCGGCCTCGCGCAGGCGCTGGCACATGGGCTCGCCGCGGCGGTCCTGCCAGACGATGGCGTGGTGGATGGGCTCGCCGGTGCGGCGGTTCCACATCACGGTGGTCTCGCGCTGGTTGGTGATGCCCACGGCGGCGATGTCGCGCCCGCTCAGGCCCGCGCGGGCCAGCGCCTCGCGCGCCGTGGCCAGTTGCGTCTCCCAGATCTCCAGCGCGTCGTGCTCCACCCACCCGGGCTGCGGGTAGATCTGGCGGAACTCGCGCTGGGCCATCGAGACGATGTGCCCGCCCGCGTCGAAGACGATGCTGCGCGAGCTCGAGGTGCCCTGGTCGAGGGCCAGCAGGTGGGTCATGGCTGGGGGGGCGGATGAGGGGCGCGTGTGGCTGTGATTGTGGCAAGGATTGCCGCCCCCTTCGCCTAGACTCGCGGGATGTTGCGCTCCTGGCTCCTGGGCCCCGGTGCCAGACGCTGGTGGATCGCCATCTTCATCGTCCTGGCCGCCGTCACGCTGGTGGCGGCGCTGCTGCCTGCGCAGCGCGCGCCGCACGCCACCTGGTGGGACAAGCTCGACCACGCCCTGGCCTTCGGGTCGCTGGGTTTTGCCGGCTTGCTGGCGCTGCGGCGGGTGCGCCTGGCCGCCGTGTGGGTGGTGGCAGGCCTGGCCGTGCTGGGCGGTGCCATCGAGATCCTGCAGATGTACGTTCCCTCGCGCCAGGCCGACCTGCGCGATGTCTACGCCGACGTCATCGGGGCGGTGATCGGCGTCGTGCTGGCGCTGGCGCTGCTGCGCCTGCTGGAGCGGCGAGCGGCCGCGCGCGACGCCGATTGAGCGTGATCACGCGCACACGCTTCGTTACAGCCTCCAGGGGCTCGCGGCATACCATCACAGGGTAAACCCAGGGATCAACCGAGGATCACGCCATGGCCATCCGCCCTCCCTCACGCCGGCCCTGCGGCCTTCCTGCCGGCCTGCGTCTGCGCCGCCTGGGTGCGGCCGCCGTGGCCGTTGCCCTGCTGGCCTCGTGCGGCGGCGGCACCGGCGAGCCTGCGCAGCAGGCCGGCACGCAGTCGGTGTCGGTGCAGACCTACATCACCGACAACCTCACCCGCGACTACTCCAAGGTGTGGGTGTCGATCCGCAAGATCACGGCGGTGGATGGCGCGGGCGCCGAGGTGACGCTGCTGGACGCCACCGCCGCCCCGGTGGCGGTGAACCTGTCGTCGCTGGCCGCGGTGGGCCAGCTGATGTCCACCGTGAAGGTCCCGGCAGGCATCTACCGCCAGCTGGCGGTGACGCTGGACAACCAGGTGCAGCTTGTCTCGCTGGACGGCTCCACCACCACCCAGGCGAAGTTCGCGGCCACGGGGTCGGAGTTCGTGCTGCGGGTGCGCGAGGTGGAGCTCGACGCGAGTTCCGGCACGCAGTTCGTGCTCGACTTCAATCTGGAGAAGTTCACCTACAACGCGGCCACCGGCCTCGTCGTGCCGTCCCTGGACGTGCCGCGTGCTGCGGACGCCTTCAGAAAATTCGAGCGCCAGTTCGCCGAGGCGCGTGGCACGGTGCTGGCTGTGAACGCCACGGCGCAGACCCTGACGGTGGACGATCCGCGGCTGGGCAAGGGCACGGTCGTGAAGCTTGCCGCCGGCGCCGCTGTTGTGGGGCCGGACGGCAGCAAGCTCACGCTGGCCGACGTGAAGGCCGGCGACCGCATTGAGGCCAAGGGCGTGGTCACGCCTGGGGCCACCACGGCCGATCCGTCCACGGTCACCACCCTGCTGCTCGAAGTGCGCCCGGCCTCTGCTTCCGGCAATACCCCGGCCGTGGCGGCGCTCGTCAAGGGCGAGGGTAAGGTCACGGCCGTGCAGGGCAGCCTGGTCACGGTGGCCATCGAGGAGGCCAGCTTCCTGCCCGGCTCGGGCAGCGTGACGGTGGACATCGCCTCGGCGAAGTTCTCCCACGGCCAGGCCAGCGACCTCGCAGCCGGCGTCAAGGTGGAATTCTCGGGCACGGTCTCCGGCACCGGAGCGGCGGCCAAGGTGGTAGCCGTGCGGGTGCAGGTCTCCGGCGCGCCCAGCAAGGGCGAACTCGAGCGCTCCCCGCTGCTGAAGGTCTCGGGCGTGGAAGGCAAGGTCGCGGCCGTGGGCACCGACGGCACCTTCACGCTCACCGTCTCACGCTCGATCTCGGCTGGCGCCGCCGCCAGCGGCACCATCACGGTGGACGCGAAAACGGCCATCTATGCGCGCGGCAGCGCCAGCTGCCTGGCCGCGGGCAAGGAGGTCGAGGCGCTCGGCACCCTGTCGGGCACCGTGCTCACGGCCCGGATCGTGGCCGTGAAGGACTGCGCCGGTCAGAAGGCCTCGGGCGGCTGAGCCGCTGGAGCCGCTGGAGCGGCTGTAGCGACCGGCACGGCCGGCGCGCACACGTCCACCCAGCGCCCGTCGGTGAGGGCCTGCAGCTGCGCGGGCTTGAGCCGCACCGCGCTGTGGGTGGAGCCGGCCGCCGGCAGCACCTCGTCGAAGTCCTGCAGCGACACGTCCAGGCACACCGGCAGGGGCTGCGCCAGGCCGAAGGGGCACACGCCGCCCACCGGGTGCCCGGTGATCGCGCCCACCTCCTCGGGCGGGAGCATGCGGCCCTTGCCGAAGGCGTCCTTGAACTTGCGGTTGTCGATGCGCGCGTCGCCGCGGGCCACGAGCAGCACCACCGTGCCATCGGCCAGCCGGAAGGCCAGCGTCTTGGCGATGCGCCCGGGCTCCACGCCGTGGGCTGCGGCCGCCAGGGCCACGGTGGCCGTGCTCTGCTCGGCCTCCAGGATCGGCAGGTCCACGCCCCGCGCGGCGAAGAATGCGCGCACCGACTCCAGGCTCATTGCATCCTCAGCAGTCAAGCTGCTCCGGCGCGAGGAAGCGCTGCGCGTAGCGCTGCGGCACCCGGCTGGCGAGGAACACGTCGTACAGGTCCGGGTCGATGTGGCCCTCGCTGCGGAACCGCTCCATGATGGACAGCGCCTGCGAGAGCTTCATCGCCGGCTTGTAGGGGCGGTCGGCGGCCGTCAGCGCCTCGAAGATGTCGGCGATACCCATCATGCGGGCCTGCACGCTCATCTGCTCGCGCCGCAGGCCGCGCGGGTAGCCACGCCCGTCCATGCGCTCGTGGTGGCCGCCGGCGTACTCGGGCACGTTGCGCAGGTGCGCCGGCCAGGGCAGCTGCTCGAGCATGTGGATGGTCGAGACGATGTGGTGGTTGATGACCTCGCGCTCGCTGGCGGTGAGCGTGCCGGCGCGCACCGAGAGGTTCTCCACCTCCTCGGTGGTGAGCAGCGGCCGCGGCGTGCCGTCCATGGCGTGCCAGCGGTAGCGCGCGGCAATGGCCTGGATGCGCTGCACCGCCTCTTCCTCCAGCCGCTCGCCACCCTGGTTGACGCGGTGCAGGAAGGCAAGGTCGTCGTCCATGACAGCCTGCGCCTGGGCCAGCTGGGCCAGCACCTGCTCGCGCGGACGGCCCTCGGCCACCTCGCGCCAGGCAGCGGCCTCGGCCTCTCGGCGCACGGCTGCCATGCGCGTGTCCACGAGCTCGATGCGGTCGAAGATGGTCTGCAGCTTGGTGGCCTTGTCCACCACGTGCACCGGCGTGGTGATCTTGCCGCAGTCGTGCAGCAGCGCGGCGATGCGCAGCTCGTAGCGGTCCTTCTGCGAGAGCTTGAAATCGGCCAGCGGGCCTTCGCGCACCTGGTCGGCGGCATCGGCGATCATCATCGTCAGCTCGGGCACGCGCTCGCAGTGCCCGCCGGTGTAGGGCGACTTCTCGTCGATCGCGTTGTCGATGAGCTTGATGAAGCCTTCGAAGAGGTGCTCCAGCTGCTCGACGAGCGCGCGGTTGGTCAGCGCCACGGCGGCCTGCGAGGCGAGCGATTCGGCCAGGCTCTGGTCGGCCTTGGAGAAGGGGTGCACGCCGCCGGCCTCGGCGTCGGTGGCGTTGAGCAGCTGCAGCACGCCGATCACCGTGCCCTCGTGGTTGCGCATCGGCACCGTGAGGAAGGAGCGCGAGCGGTAGCCGGTGGCGCGGTCGAAGGCCAGGGTGCCGGAGAAGTCGAAGGCGGTCTCGGCATAGGCGTCGGCGATGTTGGCAGTCTGCCCGCTCACCGCGGCCCACGGGGCGATCATGTGGTCGTTGGGCCGGCCGTCGGCCTGGTACAGCGGCAGATCGACGAAATTGGCCGGCAGCGTCGCCCCCGCGCTGCCGCCGAAGGCGATCCCGAGCGAGTGGTTGCGCACGATGCGAAAGCGCAGGTACCGCGCGTCCTCGGTTGCCGTGTACAGCGTACCGCCGTCGGCATGCGTGATGGACATCGCCGCCACCAGGATCTTCTCCAGCAGCCGGTCGAGGTCGCGCTCGGCCGAGAGCGACGCGCCCACATCGTTCAGCCGCTCCAGGCGCTCGAAGAGGCTGTCCCGTGTCTGCATGGCCGCGCGTGTGCCTGCCTCTGCCCGGACCGCTGCGGCTGCCCGCGCCCGCTCAGTGCACCACGGAAGAGGCCGGCTCGCGGGCGTCCTCGGCCGGCCGCGGGTGCAGCCACTCGGGCCACGCCGTCATGGGCCAGCCCGCGCGCGCGAACTGCTCGCACAGCACGCCCAGCCACTGGCGCAGCGCCTGCGGCTGCAGGGTGAAGGCGGCCGCGGCGCTGTCGCGTGCCAGCGGCCGCAGGGTGAGTTGCACCTCGCCGTCGCGCGCGGTGAGGTCCACCGTGTGGACGAGCCAGATCTGGTGCGCGGACATCGGCGGCACGGGCGCCTGCGGCGCGAGCCCGGCCCGCGCGGCCTGCTGCACGAAGCCCTGCACGGTGTCGGCGCGGGCGCGGCTGGCCTGCGCATCGGCGATGCCTGGGGTGTGCGCGTCCAGCCACTCCACCAGGTGCGGCAGCACGCGCAGGAACAGCCGCTGCGTGAGCCAGAGCACGGCGGTCTCGCCAGTGCGCATCTCGCAGCTCACGCGCAGGCGGTCCTCCGACTCGATGTACTCGGTGGTCATGCGCAGCACATCGCTCATGCGTTTCCTGTGGGCGTGGGGTGAACGAAGGGGGGATCGTAGCGCGATGCGGGGGTCTTCAGCCGGCTTCGGGCCCGACCTCGACGTGGCTGTCGCAGCCCTGCCCGGCTGCGATCCAGCGCCAGGCCAGGCGCCTGGCCCAGGCCGCCGGCAGCAGCGGCAGCCAGCGGCCCGGCTCCTCGAGCACGCCGCAGCGGTAGCGCGCGGCCAGCTCGTCCCAGCTCAGCGCGGCGCAGGCCCCACGCAGGCGGCGCGATACCACGATGCCCAGCGGGCAGGGCTCGCTGGCGCAGCACACGCCGCAGCCGTTGCAGGGCTGCCCCACCGCGGGCTTCGGCGGCGCCAGGGGCTGGATCAGGATGACGCGCCGGTTCACGCGCGCCAGCCCGGTTTCAGACGATGCGCTCCTTGACGAGCACCACCACCACGGTGAGCACCGCCAGCAAGGCCCACATCTTGCCGACGTGGTCGGCCATGAAACGCGCGCCCACATCCTCGAAGGTGCGCGTACGAGGCGCGCCGGCTCCTTCCTGGGCGCGCGCCTGGCGACGCGCCTGCGCCGAGGCCGATGAGGTGCCCAGCAGCCGGCCCCAGGCCTGGGACTGCAGGCGCAGCTGCTCCTGCGAGGGCATGACGGGCTGGCCCATGAGCCGTGCGCGCTCCACGCGCTGCAGCTCCTGGCGCGTGGCGCGCAGCTCGGCCTGCAGCCCCATGGCGCGCTGCACAAGCGCATGCGCGCCCTGCGGATGCTCGCTCAGCCACTGGTTGACCAGGGCTTGCGAGGCCTCGTCGGTGGCCGCAGGCGCCACGCCTTCGAGCTGCTGCAGGAAGTCCTGGATCGGGGGACGATGGGGGTCGCTCATGCTGCCTCCGGTTGCGGGCGCGCGGTGCGGCGCCTCCTGCCGGCAGCATAGCTGATGTCAACTCAACTGGACAATCCTGCATGACATATAGGGTTGACACTCTGCCCTGGCCTCGCCTGCGGGGCCTGCCCGCGTGCCTCGCTCAGGCGGTCATCCCCGGGTAATCGGTGTACCCCTTCGCATCGGCCGTGTAGAAGGTAGCCATGTCGGGCGCGTTCAGCGCCGCCCCGGCGCGCATGCGCGCCACGAGGTCCGGGTTGGCCAGGAAGGGCCGGCCAAAGGCCACCAGATCGGCCTGCCCGGCGGCCAGGGCCGCCTCGGCGCCGGCCGCGTCGTAGCCACCGGCGGCGATGAAGGGGCCGTCGAAGGCCGCGCGCAGCTGCGCCTTGAGCGCCGCCGGCACCGGCGGGGCGCCCATCGCGGAGTGGTCCAGCACGTGCACGTACATCAGCCCCAGTGCAGAGAGCTCGCGCACGAGCGCGAGCACCTGCTCGTCGGCCTCGGGGAAGCTGCCCGTACCGTTGAACACGCCGTGCGGCGACAGCCGGATACCCACCTTGCCGGCGCCGATGGCCGCGGCGCAGGCGCGCGCCACCTCCAGCGCAAAGCGGTTGCGCCCCTGCACACCCTGCCCCCACTCGTCGGTGCGGGTGTTCACGTTCGGGTTGAGGAACTGCTCGATGAGGTAGCCGTTGGCCGCATGCAGCTCCACGCCGTCGAAGCCGGCCTCAACGGCCAGCCGGCAGGCCTGCGCGAACTCGCCGACCACGCGCGCGATGTCCTGTGCGGTCATCGCCCGGGCGGGGGTGTGGGGCTGCATGCCCTGCGAGTCGGTCCACATCTGGCCGGGGCAGGCCCCGTCCACCGGGCCCAGCACCTCGGCGCCAGCGGGCTGGTTGGCCGCGTGCGCCACGCGCCCGCAGTGCATCAGCTGCGCCACGATGCGCCCGCCCGCGGCGTGCACGGCCTGCGTGACGAGCTTCCAGCCCTCCGCCTGCGCCGCGCTGAAGAGCCCCGGGATGCGCGCATAGCCCAGCCCGTCGGGCGAGGGCGACACACCCTCGGTGACGATCAGGCCGGCCGAGGCGCGCTGCGCGTAGTAGGTCGCCATGAGGGCGTTGGGCACGTTGCCCAGGGCGCGGCTGCGGGTCATGGGCGACATGACCGTGCGGTTGGGAAGCTGGAGCGCGCGCAGCGCAGAGGGCGTGAAGAGCATGAGGGGGCCTGGTCGGTGAGCAACGGGTGGGGCGAACCCCGGAAGGGTCATTATCCCGACACACAGGCCGGCGGGCCCGGGCGCACCTCAGGCCTTGGCGTACTGCCCCGTGAGCTGCGGCGTGGCGCCGCTCAGGCCCGGCTTGTCGCGCTCCGGGTCCACAGTGCCGCCGCCCATGAAGGCGTTCAGCCTCCGATGGTTGGCGCCGGTGGCGATGATGTCGCCCGGCTCCATGTCGTGGATGGCGCTGATGAACTCGATGCAGCGCGGGATCTTGTGCGCCATCTCGTCGGTGACGATCCACGGCCCGATGAGGGTGAAGGTGGCGCGCGAGCGGTGGTCGTCGAAGCACTTGATCTTCACGGTCTGCTCCTGGCAGCGCCCCGGGCTGGACATGCTGGTTCTCCAGCAGTGCACGGCAGCCGTGAGCTTCGTACCATGGCGAATCCCCCGAGCAAGGAGACCCTGATGGCACGCCACCCCGAGCGCGGTTCGTCCATCGGCTGCCGGCACTTCGTGGCCGCAGGTGCTGCCAGCCTGGGCTGTCCCCGCAGCCGCGCGGCCGGCACCCCGGGAATTCTCGACCCGCACGGGGCAGGCGGCCGCGCAGCGCGACGGCGAAGGCGTCTGGCGCGCATCGGCGGCACTCGTGCAGGGCTGATGCCCGCCCCGCGGTGCGGCCCCGCGCGATGAGCCTCCCGCCCGCCCAACCCCTTCCCGGCGCCGAGCGCCTGCCCACGCTGGACATCCTGCGCGGCTTCGCGCTGATGGGCATCCTCATCATGA
>JBMOGN010000092.1:0-12984 GCA_049318345.1 Rubrivivax sp.
GCGTCAGCACCTCGTTCTACCAGACCCGCAACGGCGGCCTGTCCAACGACACCGACGCGGTGGTGAACCTGCCGCTGGGCGCCGACATCGCCCTGCGCGCCTCGATCGCCCGCCTGGACGAGAAGGGATACACCGACCGGCTGTCCAACCCGCCGTGGCGCACGGGCACCTGGGCCTGGACGACCCAGCCCGACTCCAAGGTGAACCTGTACGAGGACGACGACTGGCAGAAGGTCACCACCGCCCGGGTGGCGCTGCGCTGGCGCCTGAAGCCCGGCCTGGAGGTGACCTTCACCCACGCCGAGCAGGACCAGACCGCCCACGGCAGCGCCGGCGCCAGCCTGACGCCGCTGAACATCGCCAATGCCACCACGCCCGCGCAGATCGATGCCGCCTGGCGCCTGGGCAGGAGCTGCACCGCTCAAGGCATTCCCTGCACGTACACCAACCGGCTGGCCACGCCCTACGTCGTCAACGACCACACCTACCTGGCGCGCTACCCCGAGTTCGCCAACCGCAAGTTCAGGCTCGACAGCTTCGACCTGGACTGGGACCTCGGCTTCGCCAAGCTGCACTCCAACACCTCGCAGTTCCGCGACAGCCGCGTCGGGCAGGCCGACTACGCGAGCCAGGGCAACGCCTTCTACAACTGGTTCACGGCCGGCAACGTCAGGACGTCGAACAACTCGCTGTACATGACCTTCGACAACACCTACAAGGGCGTCTCCCACGAGACCCGGCTGGTGTCCACCTCGAAGGGCCCGCTGGGGTGGGTGGCGGGCATCTTCTTCATGGACCAGAAGCGCAACTTCAAGTTCGACGAGATGTTCCCGGGGCTGGACACGCTGCCCTCTCAGGGCGACTTCATCTCCATCACCGCGCAGGGCGGGCGCGCCAAGCTCGGCGGCAAGGTGGACTCGGGCTACGCCGAGGACCTGGGCAGCCACTACAAGGAGACGGCCGTCTTCGGCGAGGCGACCTATGCCATCACCCCCGGGCTGCGCGCGACGGCGGGCGTGCGCGTGTTCAGCTACGAGGACACCGGCTCGGCCTTCATCTTCGACTACGCCGGCGGCCTGGCCGACAACAACTCCCGCGCCACCACCCGGGGCAGCAGCCGGGCGATCTACAAGTTCAACCTCGCCTACGACCTGAACAAGGACCTGCTGACCTACCTCACCTACTCCCAGGGCTTCCGCCGCGGCGGCACCAACGGCTTCAAGGACTTGCCGAGGAACGGCCAGATCGTCGCGCCCGACACCCAGGGCTACGGCCCGGACACCACCGACAACCTGGAAGTCGGCATCAAGGGCTACCTGCTGGACAAGCGCCTGCTGCTGCAGGCCGCTGTCTACCGGATCGACTGGAAGAGCGTCCAGACCTACTTCTCGCAGGGCCTGCCCGATCCCTTCGGCCTGGGCATCGACTTCCCCATCAACGGCACCGCCAACGGCCCCAACGCCCGCTCCGAGGGCGCGGAGCTGTCGGCGCGCTACCGCGTCAACGACAACTGGTCGGCCAGCTTCAGCGGTGCCACCACCGAGGCCCACTGGACCTCCACGCTGACGCGCTGCACCTATGTGGCCAACAACCGGCCGGAGGACTGCAAGACCTGGTCGGCCGGCGGCAAGCTCAACGGCGCGCCGAAGCTGAAGTACACCCTCGGGCTGCACTACAGCCGCATGGTGGCCGGCGGCTACGAAGTCAGCTCCAGCCTGACCCGGCGCTGGGTGGACCGCATCGGCAACGACCGCACCGACAACCCCACCGACGTGCCCCTGTACTACCCGGCCTATGCGCTGGTCAACGCGAACATCGGCCTGTCCAAGGGGCCGTGGTCGGCCTCGCTGTGGGCGCAGAACCTCACCAACGAGCGTGCCCAGGTCTCCGTCTCGGGGGCCTCCGACCAGGTGCTCGGCCCGCGCGTGATCTACACGACCCCGCGTACCATCGGCCTGAACCTCTCCTACAAGTTCGACTGACCCGACCGATGCCCGACCTCGCCCCGCCTGCGCGGGCGACTGTCCGGGGCCCGGCGCTCACGCGCCGGGCCCTTCTTGCTTGCGTGGCGCTCGTCGCCCTGGCCGGGCCGGCGCGCGCCTCGACGCTGGCTGCCCCGGACTGGCAGCCACGCTTCCAGGGCGTGGACACCGCCCGCATCGAACTGGAGCAGCCCCGCCGGCTGGTGCTCCATGTGGCGCGCGTGGACCTGAAGACACCGGGGCTGCGCTGGTTCGCCACGCCCGCGGGCGACCCGTCGGCGCCGCTGGCCCCGCCGGGGCGGCACACGGGCGAGACGGTGGGGCTGCGCACGAGCAGCTTCCTGCGCCTGCACGGGCTGCAGCTGGCCATCAACGCCGCGCCCTTCGGGCCCGTGGTGGACGAGGAGGGCCTGCTCCTGGATGTGGCCGGGCTGCAGGTGAGCCAGCGCGTGCTGGTGTCCGGGCAGACCAAGACCTACCCGGCGCTGCTGCTGATGCGCGATGGCACGGCGCGAATCGTGGCGCCTCCCTTCGACCTGCGTGACGTGGACAACGCGGTGGGCGGCTTCGACATCGTGCTGCGCGACGGGCGGGTGCTCTTCGAGCCGCCCGGTGGCGGTGGGGTGGACGGCGGGCGCCGCGTGCCGCTGCATCCGCGAACCGCGGTGGGCATCTCCGGTGGCGGGCGCACGCTGCTGCTGCTGGTGGTGGACGGCCGGCAGGAAGGCTACAGCCTGGGCGTGGCGCTGCACGAGCTCGCCGCGTTGCTGCAGGGCCTGGGTGCCACCGAAGGCATCAACCTGGACGGCGGCGGCACGAGCACGCTGGTTGTACAGGGGCCCGACACCGAGCCGCTGGTGCTCAACCGGCCGATCCACCAGGGCGTACCCGGCCGCGAGCGCGTCTCGGCCAGCCACCTCGGCCTGTGGGCCCGTCCGCTGCCGCGTGGCGCGCCGGGCCGCCAGCCCTGAGAATCGGGCCTGGTTTCGGCATCCCTTCAGACAGGAACGACTTCGATGGATCTGGGCATCTCAGGAAAGTGGGCGCTCGTGTGCGCCGCAAGCAAGGGCCTTGGCAAGGGCTGCGCGCAGGCGCTGGTGCGCGAGGGCGTGCACGTGGTGGTCACCGCGCGCGGCGCCGAGGCGCTGCAGGCCACGGCCGCCGAGCTGCGCGCGCTGAACCCGGGCGTCACGGTGGTGGCCGTGGCCGGCGACATCACCACGCCCGAGGGACGGGCGGCGGCGCTGGCCGCCTGCCCGCAGGTGGACATCCTCGTGAACAACGCCGGTGGTCCGCCGCCCGGCGACTTCCGCGACTGGGACCGCGAGGCCTGGCTGCGTGCGCTGGACGCCAACATGCTCACGCCCATCGAGCTCATCAAGGCGACCGTGGATGCCATGGCCGCACGCGGCTTCGGGCGCGTGGTGAACATCACCTCGGCTGCCGTGAAGGCGCCCATCGACATCCTCGGGCTGTCCAACGGCGCGCGCACCGGGCTCACCGGCTTCGTGGCCGGCCTGGCCCGGCAGCCTCGCCTGGCCTCGAGCAACGTGACGATCAACAACCTGCTGCCCGGCCCCTTCGACACCGACCGCCTGCGCGGCACGATGATCGGCCAGGCGACCAAGGCCGGGCGGCCGCTGGAGGCGGTGATGGACGAGCGGCGCCGCCTCAACCCGAGCGCGCGCTTCGGCACGGCCGAGGAGTTCGGGGCGGTGTGTGCCTTCCTGTGCAGCGTCCACGCCGGCTACATGACCGGGCAGAACGTGCTGTTGGATGGCGGGGCCTATCCCGGCACCTTCTGACCCCACCCGGGGCCGTGCAGACGGCGCCTCGGAACCGCAGCGCCAGTGATCCCCAGAGTTGTCGTGCGCGGCTTCCGGCAGGCTGGCGCTGGTCGCCGGGAGTCCGATTCGGGAGAGCCGGCGGCGCGACAGCTCCCCCTCAGCGCACGAACTGGTCCACCCAGCCTGCGCCCAGCCCCACGGCCTCGTAGTGGCGGCGGCACATTTGGATCTTGGAGTGCACGTCCTCGTAGCCGGTCTGCCGACCCTGCTCGTCGACGTAGACCATGGCCCCGGAGATGTTGAAGAAGGTGATCATCTCCGGCGCATCGCCGGTGGGCTCGTCCACCACCAGGGTGTGGATCTCGCCCGGCGGCTCGTAGACGAAGGACCCCTCGCGCGCGACCCAGTCGTGCTCCAGGTAGCGCCAGGAGCCGCGGATCACGTAGCCCACGACCACCGAGGGGTGGATGTGGCGCGACAGCACGCCGCCGCGGCGCACGCGCAGCAGGTTGCACCAGCTGCCGGTGACGGTGTTGAGCAGCAGCGGGCGGAACCAGACGTTCTCGGCCTGCGGCACCCACACCCGCTCGTCGTCGGGGAGGGCCTGCACCGCGATCTCGGGCTGGATACCCGGCAGTTGCACGATCGTCATGAAAGGGGCTCCTGGTGGGGGTCTCGATGGTTCAGGTGACGAGGTAGCCGCCGTCCACCGGCAGCACCACGCCGGTGACGAAGGCCGCGGCCGGGCTGGCCAGGAAGAGCACGGGCCCGGCCACGTCATCGGGGGTGCCCCAGCGGCCCATCGGCGTGCGGCCGAGGATCTGCGCGGAGCGGGCGGTGTCGTCCTGCAGCGCCTGCGTGAGCGGGGTGGCGATCCAGCCCGGGGCCACCGCGTTCACGCGGATGCCGTCGGCCGCCCAGGCGATGGCCAGGCTCTTGGTGAGCTGCGCCACGCCGCCCTTGCTCGCGCTGTAACCGGGCACCAGGCCGCCGCCGAAGAAGCTCAGCATCGAGGCGGTGTTGACGATGCAGCCGCGGCGCGCCTTCAGCCCCTCGCGCGCAGCGGCGCACACCCGCATCGTGCCCGTGAGGTTGATGGCCACCGTGTCGGCGAAGACGGCGGGGTCGTGCTCGGCGCCGCGGCGGATCACGCCCGCGCAGTTCACCACCACGTCGAGCTCGCCCAGGCCGGCCACGAGGGCCTGCACGGCCGGTTCGTCGCGCACGTCCAGCACCTGCAGGCCGTGCACGGCTGCGAGCGTCGGGTCGGCACGGGCGCGCTCGACCTCGGCCGCCGTGGCGCCGGTGGCCGTGACCTGCGCCCCCTCGGCCGCGAAGGCGCTCGCGATGCCGGCGCCGATGCCGCTCGTGCCGCCAGTCACGAGCACGCGGCGGGCCGAAGGTATGGGAGCTTTTTCGTGCTGCACAGGCATGGTCAGGAACGCCTCAGTTCAGGTCGGGCGGGCAAGCCGCGAGCGCCTCGCGCACCCGCGCCGCGTGGGGAATCGGCTCCACCGCCCCGTACCCCTCGGTGGACAGCGCGGCGGCCACCGCAGCATAGCGCCCGGCCGCGAGCAGGCCGTCGCCGGCCACCAGCCGCGCTACGAAGGCGCCGCCGAAGGTGTCGCCGGCGCCGGTGGCGTCCACGGGCCGGCAGGGGTGGGGGGTGATGCGGTGGCGTTGCCTGCCATCGGCCACGAGCGCGCCACGCTCGCCGAGCTTGAGCGCCACCACCTGCGCGCCCAGGCGCAGGCAGTGGTCCACCAGCGCGTCGTCGTCGTGCAGCCCGGTGAGCGTGGTCAGGTCGTCGTGGCTCGGCAGGCAAATGTCAGTGTGCCGCATGGCCTCGGTCATCACGGCGCGCGCGCGCTCCAGCGGCCACAGTTTCAGTCGCAGGTTGGTGTCGAAGCTCACGCGCACGCCGGCCTCGCGCGCCGCCTGCATGGCCGCGAAGCCCGCCTCGCAGGCGCTGGCTGAGAGCGCCAGGCTGATGCCCGAGAGGTGGAAGACGCGCGCATCGCGCACCGCCTGCAGCGGCAGGGCAGCGGGCGTGAGCCGGCTGGCGGCGCTGCCGCTGCGAAAGAAGTGGAACTGGTGGCCGGCCGCGTCATGCGTGACGAAGTAGATCGCGGTGTAGGCCTGCGCATCGGTGACCACCGTGGCGTGGTCCACGCCCTCCTGCGTCCACAGCTCGCGCAGCATGCGGCCGTAAGGGTCCTCGCCGATCGCGCTCAGGTAGCCCGCGTGTGCGCCCTGGCGTGCCGCGGCGATGGCGAAGTTGGAGGTGTCGCCGCCAAAGCCCTGCAGGTACAGCCGCCCGCCGGCTTCGCCGGTCTGGTTGAACTCCACCATCGGCTCGCCGAAGGCCAGGATCTGCGCGGCGGCCGCCATGCTGGGGGGGCTCACCGTGGCGCGGGTGCGGGGGCGTTGCCTGCACCTGTGCCCGGCTCGCCCGGCGCCCGCAGCCAGACGCACAGGCCCTCTATGGTGCGCCCGTGGTCCTGGCGCAGCGCGTGCGTGTCCATCCCGATCATCTCGAAACCCTCGGCCTGCGCCAGGCGGCGCAGGTAGGCCGCGCCGTGCGCGTAGCGCAGGGTGGCGTGCAGGTGGAAGTCCTCGGGCCCGTCCCAGGCCTCCACCGAGAAGCCGAACACGCCCCCGGGCTCGAGCACGCGCCGCGCGCCCTGGAAGACGGGCTCGAGCGCGCCGAGGTAGACGAAGACATCGGCCGCCACCACGAGGTCGTAGCGGCGGGCCGTGCGCCGCAGGTGTTCCACCACGTCGCCCTGCTCGAGCAGCCCGTAGCGGCCGAGGGCGCGGGCCTTCTCCAGCATGGCTGCGGAGAGGTCCACCCCGTCCAGGTGGCGCACCCACGGCTGCAGCGGGGCCGCGCACAGGCCCGTGCCGCAGCCCAGGTCCAGTGCGCGCTCGAAGCGGGCGCGGCCGCTGCGGCCCAGGCCCTCGGCCAGCAGGCTCGGGGTGCGGTAGCCCAGGCCCTGGACGAGGTGCTCGTCGAAGGCCTGCGCGTAGCCGTCGAAGAGTTGCTCCACATAGGCCCGCGGCGGCGCGCCGGGGGCGGCCGCCCCCTCGCGCAGCCCGGCAATCTGGAAGCGCACGAGCGGGTCGTCGGCCCCGCAGGCCAGGGCCTGCTCCAGGCAGTGCAGCGCCTGCTCGCGCTGGCCCTGGTCGCGGCGCAGCGCGCCCAGGTCGGCCCAGGCCGCGGCGAAGCGCGGGTCCAGCGCCACCGCATGCTCCCAGGCCTGCGCGGCCTGCGGCAGCTGCTCCAGGGCTGCCAGCGCCAGCCCGCGCCGGTGGTGCACGCCGGCATCGGCTGCGCCGCAGGCGATGGCGCGCTCCAGGGCGGCCAGCGCCTCGGCGGGCCGGGCAAGTTCACCCAGCGCCGTGCCCTTCATCGACCACGCCGCGCCGTCACCCGGTTGCGCGGCCAGCGCTCGCTCGAGCGGCGCCAGCGCATCCTGCGGCCGGCCCAGGCGAAGGCGCGCGGCAGCCAGGTTCACGAGCGTGGACGGGCGCCCGGGCAGCGCCTGCAGCGAGGCCAGGAACAGCGTCTCGGCATCGGCAAAGCGGCCGGCCTCGAAGGCCGCGTTCCCGGCCACGAAGTGCCCGCGGGCGAGGTCGAAGTCGGCGTAGCCGGGCGAGGACATGGGCAAGGGACTCTTCAGTGCCGCCGCACGGTCAGGGCGCGGGCGCGCGCCGCATGCTCACGGCAATGCCCCCCACGATCAGCACGAAGGCCACACCATGGAACGGCTGCGGGCTCTCGCCCAGCACGAGGGCCGACATCACCGCGGCGAACAGCGGCGTGAGGTTGTTGAAGAAAGCCGCCAGCGTGGGGCCGCCCTGGGCGACGCCCAGCCCCCAGCAGCGGTAGGCGAGGATCGACGCGCCCAGCGAGATGTACACCAGGGCGGCGATCACCGGCAGGCCCCAGCGGATGGGCGCCACACCTGCGAGCTGCTCGCCCGTGAAGAACAGCGCCGAGCCCAGCAGGCCGAAGAGAGTCTGGATGAGCAGGATGCCGGCCCAGTCCCAGTCGGGCCGCTCGGCGCCGCGCATGTGCGCCGGCGGGCGCGCCAGCAGCCAGCTGTAGAAGGCCCAGCCGACGATGGCGGCCAGGATGTAGAGGTCGCCCGGCACGAAGCGCACCTCGCGCAGCACCTCCCAGGAGCCGCGGCTGATGACCAGCAGCACGCCAGCGCCGCCGATCACCGCGCCGATCACCTGCCGCCGGGTGGGGCGCTCGCCGAAGAAGAGCGCGCCCACCAGCAGCATCCACACCGGCATGCTCGCGGCCACCAGCGTCACGTTGATGGGCGTGGACGTGGTCAGCGCCAGGTACTGCAGCGAATTGAACAGGCCCACCCCGAGCACGCCGATGGCCAGCAGGTAGGGCCAGCGTGCCGCAATGCGCGACCACGGCAGCAGCGCCCGCCACGCCAGCGGCAGCAGGATGATCGCCGCGCCCACCCAGCGCAGGAAGTTCAGCGTCATGGGTGGCACCTGGCCCACCATCAGGCGGCCGACCACGGCATTGCCCGCCCACAGCAGCGGGGGCAGGGTGAGGAAGAGGACGAGGCGGGGGGTGAGCGTCACGGCCCCGATGGTGCCACGCAGCATGGCCGCATGCCTTGGCGTACCCTATCGCCCTGGCGGACAGCCGCCTGACCGGGCCGCCCCGCGCCGCCTGCCCATCACCCCGAGGACCCACGACCATGCCCCGCGCCATCCAGATTGCCGCCTTCGGCGGCCCCGAGCAGATGCAACTCGTCGACGTGCCCGTCGGCGATCCCGGCCCCGGCCAGATCCGCATCCGGCACCAGGCCTGCGGCCTGAACTTCATCGATGTCTACCAGCGCACGGGCCTTTACCCGAACGCGCTGCCGCTGACGCTCGGCATGGAAGGCGCGGGCATCGTCGAGGCGGTGGGCGAGGGCGTCACGCACCTGAAGGCCGGCGACCGCGCCGCCTATGCCAGCAACCCCCCGGGCAGCTACAGCGAGGCCCGCGTCATGCCGGCCGCCCAGGTGTGCCGCCTGCCCGATGAGATCAGCTTCGAGACGGGCGCTGCCATGATGCTCAAGGGCCTGACGGCCCAGTACCTGCTGCGCCGCAGCCGCCCGGTGGAAGGCCTGGAGCCGGGCGACTTCGTGCTCTTCCACGCCGCGGCCGGCGGCGTGGGCCTGATCGCCTGCCAGTGGGCCAAGGCCCTTGGCCTGCAGCTCATCGGCACGGCCGGCAGCGCGGCCAAGTGCGCGCTGGCGCTGGAGCACGGCGCGGCGCACGCCATCGACTACTCGAAGGAAGACTTCGTGGCGCGCGTGAAGGACATCACCGGCGGCAAGGGCGTGAAGGTGGTCTACGACTCGGTGGGCAAGGACACCTTCGACCGCAGCCTGGACTGCCTGCGGCCCTTCGGCCTCATGGTGAGCTTCGGCAACGCGTCCGGCCCCGTGGCGCCCTTCGCGCCGGGCATCCTCGGGCCCAAGGGCTCGCTGTATGTCACGCGCCAGACGCTCTTCACCCACATCGCCACGCGCCAGTCGTGCCAGCAGATGGCCGACGACCTCTTCGACGTGGTGCGCAGCGGAAAGGTGAAGATCCGCATCGACCAGCGCTATCCGCTGGCCGATGTGGCGCAGGCGCACCGCGACCTGGAGTCACGCCGCACCACCGGCTGCACGATCCTGCTGCCCTGACGGGGGCGAGCCCCCGATCAGATCACCTGCCATTCGCGCAGCGGCTCGCCGCGCGCCAGCCGCCCCGGTGACAGCGCCTCGATGGAAGGCGCCGGGCTGGGGCGGTCGCAGATCGCCGCGGCCAGCGCGCAGCCCACGGCCGGGGCCTGCTGCATGCCGTGCCCCGAGAAGCCGCAGGCCGTCCACAGCCCCGCCCAGCCCGGCACCGCGCCGGCCAGGCCGTTGTGGTCGAACTCGTTCATCTCGTAGTAGCCGGCCCAGGCCGAGCGCACCCGCAGCGCCTCGAAGGCCGGCACGCGTGCGGCCAGCACCGGCCAGATCACCGCGTCGAAGAGGCTGTGGTCGATGTGCTGCAGGTCCGGCTCCTCGGGGTAGCCCGGGCCGCCGGCTTCCACCGGGCGCGGCGGCGCGCCGGCCAGGAAGCCCCGGCCCTCCGGGCGGCACCACACGCCGCTGGGGTCGATGAGCAGCGGGCAGCCGGGCAGTTGCGCCGGGCTGTCGAGCACGAAGACGTCGCGCTTGCGCGCCCGCACCGGCCACTGCAGGTCGAGTGTGGCCGCCAGCCGGGCCGACCACGCGCCCGCGCACAGCACGCTTGCGTCCGCCTCGAGGAGGCGGCCGTCGGCCAGACGCGCGCCCCGCACACGGTTGCCGGCCGTCTCGAGCCCGAGGACCTCCCCGTGCACGAGCCGCGCCCCGAGCGCGCGCGCCCGGCGCAGGAAGGCGCGGTGCAGCGCCGGCCCGTCAAACCAACCTTCGCCGCTGGCGCCCCAGGAGCCCAGTGCCAGGTCGGCCGTTTCCAGCCACGGGAAGCGCGCGCGCAGGGCGGCGGGCTCGAGCAGCACCGCGTCGGCACCGGCGGCACGCTGCAGCGCGTGGGCCGCGCGCATCTGCGCCTGCGTCTCGGCGCGCGCGAGGTAGAGGTAACCGGGCTCCACCAGCGCCAGCCCCACCGGCTCGCCCGGCAGCCCGAGTTCCTCCTCGGCACGGCGCAGGAAGGCCACGCTCCAGCGCGACAGGGCCACGTTCACGGCGGTGCTGAACTGCTGCCGGATCGAGCTCGCCGACAGGCTGCTGGAGGCGCGCTGGAAGCTCGGGTCGCGCTCCACCAGGGTGACCTCGCAGCCGTGGTCGCGGGCCAGGAAGCAGGCCGTGGCCGCGCCCATCACGCCGGCACCCACGATCACTACACTGCGCGCCATGACCCGAGTCTATTCGGCGGCCGAGGTGCACGCGGCGCTGCCCTGGCCCGCGCTGGTGGAGACGCTGCGCACGGCCTTCCTGCAGGGCGCGCAGGTGCCGCTGCGCCATGCGCACGCGCTGTCGCCCGCCGATACCTTGCTGCTCATGCCAGCCTGGAACGACGACCTCGTCGTCACCAAGCTCGTCACGGTGATGCCTGGTGCGCCGCACACCGTGCAGGCGAGCCTGGTGGCGCTGGACCGCCGCACGGGCGAGGTGCGGGCACTGATGGACGGCGAGGCCGTCACGCTGCGCCGCACCGCGGCGGCCTCGGCGCTGGCCGCGCAGCACCTGGCGCGTGCCGACGCGTGCACGCTGCTCGTGGTGGGCAGCGGGCGGCTGTCGAGCTGGATGGCGCGGGCCCACGTGGCGCTGCGCCCCGGCCTGAGGCGCGTGATGCTGTGGGGCCGGCGCACCGAGGCTGCGGCCGCGCGGGCACAGGAGCTGCGCGAGGCGTTTCAGGCCGAGTGCGGCGCGGCGGCGCCGCCGGTGGAGGTGGCGCCCGACCTCGAGGCGGCGGCACGCGAGGCCGACATCGTCTGCTGCGCCACCACCTCCACCACGCCGCTGGTGCGTGGCGCGTGGCTGCGGCCGGGCACGCACCTGGACCTGGTGGGCGGCTTCCGGCGCGACATGCGCGAGGCCGACGACGAGGCCGTGTGCCGCGCGCGCGTGGTGGTGGACACCCGTGCCGGCGCGCTGGCCGAGGCGGGCGACCTCACCGAGCCCCTGGCGCGCGGGCTCATCGAGCGCAGCCACGTGCGCGCGGAGCTTGCCGAGCTGCTGGCCGACCCCTCGCGTGGGCGGGCCGATGCGAACGAGACCACGCTCTTCAAGTCGGTGGGCACGGCCCTGGAAGACCTCGCCGCGGCGCAGTGCGTGCTGGCCCGCGCCTGAGCCGGCCCTGAGCGCAGCGGTGCCTCAGCGCGCGCGGCGCACGCGCAGGATCTCGTCGAGGATCAGCCCGATCGCGCCGGCCGTGATGGCAGCGTCGGCGATGTTGAAGCTCGGGAAGTAGCCGCCTGTGAAGAGCGGTTCGAGGAAGCCGAAGCGGAACTGCAGGAAGTCCACCACGTAGCCGTGCAGCGCGCGGTCGATGACGTTGCCCAGTGCGCCGCCCATGATCATCGACACCGAGAAGCAGAAGAGCTTCTGCGTGGGGTGGGCGCGCAGCATCCAGACGATGAAGGCCGAGGCGACCAGGCCGAAGCCGATGAAGAACCAGCGCTGCCAGCCCGACGCACCCGCCAGGAAGGAGAAGGCCGCGCCCGTGTTGTGCACCCGCACGAGGTTGAAGAAGCCCGTCACCGGGCGCACCTCGCCGAACTGGAACCAGCCCAGCACCAGCGTCTTGGTCAGCTGGTCCAGCAGGATCACGAGCACCGCCAGCGCCAGCCACCAGGCCAGGCTCGCCGTGCCGCCGCCGCGGCGCGTGGCCATCAGGCCACCAGGCGGGTCTCGCCCGCGCCGTGGAGGTTGCTCGTGCAACGGCCGCAGATCGTCGGGTGCGCCGCATCGTGGCCGACATCGTCGCGCCAGTGCCAGCAGCGCTCGCATTTCGTCGCCGTGGAAGGCGTCACCGTCACCGCCAGTGCCTCGCCCGGCCCGAGCGTGACGGCCGAGGTGATGAGCACGAACTTCAGGTCCTCGCCCAGAGAGGCCAGGGTGTCCAGCGTCTCCGGCGGCGCGGCGATGTGCACGCTGGCCTGCAGCGAGGAGCCCACGCCGCCGGCGGCACGCACCTCCTCGATGGACTTGTTCACCGCCTCGCGCACCTCGCGGATCGCCTGCCAGCGTGCCAGCAGCGCCGCATCGGGCGTGGTCAGCGGCCACCAGGTCTCGGTGAAGATCGAGGGCCCGCCGTCGAAGACCTTCCACGCCTCCTCGGCCGTGAAGCTCAGGAAGGGCGCCATCCAGCGCAGCATGGCGTGCGTGAGCTGCCACAGCGCGGTCTGCGCGCTGCGCCGCGCCAGGCTCTTCGGCGCGGTCGTGTACAGCCGGTCCTTCAGCACGTCCAGGTAGAAGGCCCCGAGGTCCTCCGAGCAGTACACCTGCAGCCGGGAGACCACCGGGTGGAACTCGTAGACCTCGTAGTGCGCGAGGATCTCCGCCTGCAACTGCGACGCGCGCGCCAGCGCCCAGCGGTCGATCTCGAGCATCTCCTGCACCGGCACCGCATCGGTTTTCGGGTCGAAGTCGCTCGTGTTGGCCAGCAGGAAGCGCAGCGTGTTGCGGATGCGCCGGTAGGCGTCCACC
>JBMOGN010000093.1:0-12961 GCA_049318345.1 Rubrivivax sp.
GCCGACTCGCAGGCGCCGATGAGCTACGGCATCTACCTGTACATGCAAAGCGTGGCCGGGCGCGGGCCTGGTGCGGCGCTCGGCGTGCTGGCCATCGTGGTGGTGGCGCTGGGCACGTGGCTGTCGCACATCATCGTGGAGCGCGCCGACCGGCGCCTGGCCACGGAAAGGTCCTCCGGATGAAGAGCGTGAGTGTGCAGTGCCGCGGCATCGGCTTGTCATATGGCACGACCGAGGTGCTCAAGGACGTGAACCTGGAGATCGCCCCCGGCGAGTTCTTCGCGCTGCTCGGCCCCTCGGGCTCGGGCAAGAGCACGCTCCTGCGGCTGATCGCGGGCTTCGTGCGCCACCAGCGCGGCGAGCTGCTCGTCGACGGGCGCGACCTGAGCGCGCTCGAGCCCTGGCAGCGCGAGGTCGGCCTCGTGTTCCAGAACTACGCGCTGTGGCCGCACCTGACGGTGTGGGACAACGTGGCCTTCGGCCTCGTGGAGCGGCGGCTGCCCGCCGAGCAGATCCGGGACAAGGTGGGCGCAGCACTCGAGCTCGTCGGGCTCTCGGCGCTCGGCGAGCGCCGCCCGGGGCAGCTTTCCGGCGGGCAGCAGCAGCGCGTGGCCCTCGCGCGCACGCTCGTCATCGAGCCGCAGGTGCTGCTGCTGGACGAGCCGCTTTCGAACCTGGACAAGACGCTGCGCGTGCAGATGCGCCAGGAGCTGCACGCGATGCAGCGGCGCCTGGGCGTGACCACCGTCTTCGTCACCCACGACCAGGAAGAGGCCATGACCACCGCCGACCGCATGGCCGTGCTCGACCAGGGCGTGGTGCAGCAGGTGGGCACGCCGATGCAGCTGTACGACGAGCCGGCCAACGCCTTCGTCGCCGGCTTCGTGGGCACGATGAACCTGCTGGCGGCCCGGATGGATGCGCCGTCGTAAGCCGGCGCACAACTGGTGGTGGACGGACTCGGCCCGCTGCGCCTGCCGGCTGCGGCGGGACACGTGCCGCCCGGTGCGGTGACGCTCGGGTTGCGGCCCCGCGCGCTGCGCATCCAACGCCGCGACGCGCCGCGCGAGGCGCACTTCGACTGGTCCGACGCGCAGGTGCAGGCCGCGGAGTTCCTGGGCGAAGCCACCCGCTACCGGGTGCGGGCCGGGGGCCACGCGCTCTCGGTGGACGAGACGCACCGCTTCGGCCAGGGCCGCTTCGAGCCGGGCGCGGAAGTCGCCATCGGGCTGGACCTCACGCAGGCGCGCGTGCTCCCGGGCTCCTAGGCCGGGGCGGGCCGGGCCCTCCTCAGCGGCGCCGAAATGCCAGGGCGCCTGCCGCCCCGCCCATGTCGTAGGACAGCATGAGGCCGCCCGGGAAGAAGGCGTAGCGGGTCACGCTCCCGAGCACCTCCACGAAACGCCGCTCCTGAGCCATCGCCCCTTCCTCGCAGGCCATGCGGGTGGTGGCAGGTCGATCGATCTTGATCTCCCCTGGCAGTGAGCCCTCGCTCACGGTGGCCATCAAGCGGTTGCATCCGGCGAAGCCGGCGAGCCGGCCGTCCTGCCAGGTCAAGGTCGGCCGGGCTGGCGCACCCGGTGTCACCGGTTCGCCTGCAGGTTCGCCGGCGCGCCATTGCACGAGTTCCCACTCGCCGGCGAGGTCGGCCAGCCCGAGTCCCCCCGCGGCGGCCTCGGGAGCCTGCGCGCGCAATCGCCCGCCCTGCAGCGTCCAGGCGCGACTCGAGGTGCGTGACGGGCAGCACGACGGGTCGCCGGGCCCGGCCTCGACGAGGTCGGCCTCCAGGCGGCCAGCGGCGATGCGCACCGCGCGCACCTGAACGCGGTCGCCCAGCAGCTGGGTGGCGATGTTCACCGGCCGGCCCTTGCGGTCGGCCACCACGGCCAGGTAGACGAACGAGCCCGAGCCGCCGCCTTCGTGCCGCAGCACCACCACCGCCTCGTCGCGGCCGTCGCCGTCGAGATCGCCGCGGGTGGCAAAGTCGAAGGCCAGCTCCACGGTGGGCGCCACCTTCGAGTCGGCAGACGCGGGCCGGCCCACCCACTTGCCCTGCACCAGCTGCACGGGCCGACGCCGCCCGTCGATGCCCGAGTAGGCCGCGCCCTTGAGGGCGTCCAGCCCGAGCGGGTCGGCCGCTGGAGCGGCTGCGCAGGCGGCCGCAGGTGACAGCAGGCAAGTCAGCGCGCAGCAGGACGCCAGGACGATCGATCGCAAGCTCATGACGCAACTCCCGGGCCTCCTCGGGCCCCCGCGCATCATGCCCTGCGTGGCCGGACTGGGGGCGCCTCAGCTCGGCACGGGCGTGCCGGCCATGCGGTCGGCCTTCAGGAAGAAGCGTCGGGCGAGCGCCACGAGCTGCGGCTGGCTCGGGTGGTCCACCACCTCGTAGCCGAAGATGTGCGGGGCGAGCCCCGGGCGGTGCTTGTCCACGTGGTGCTGGAAGTCCTTCAGGCTCGTCTTGCTGCCAGTGACGAGCACCTCGGGCACGCCCTGCAGGGCGTCGCACACCTGGGCGTGGAACTCGTGCTCGGTTCGCACGCCGTTGCCATGGGTGCGGGTGTGGCTCGTGCGGGCCTTGACCTGGCTGGCCTGCACGTGCTCGGGGTCGAACTGCAGGATCTCGGCCTGGTGGTGGTCGAGCCAGACGACGGCGTGGAAGAGGGTCATTTCATCAGCTCCTGGTAGTGTTCGACGGCAGATTCGCAGGCCACGCAGCGCGCGGCCTGGGGTTCGACCTGGAGCCGGCCGAAGGGGATCTCGCAGCCGCAGCCGGCGCAGCGTCCATAGCCGCTGCCCTTCAGGCGTACCAGCGCCTGGCCCAGCGCGTCGAGCTCGCGCATCTCCAGGTCCGACAGCCCGAGGTCGACCTCCCGGTCCATTGCCTGCTGGGAAGCGTCGTCCGCGTCGCGCTCGAGCAGCTCGTGCGCGTGCTCCACCCGCGAGGCGCCTCCGTGGTGCAGCGCCAGGCGCCGGTCGAGCTCGCGGATGCGCGCAAGCAACTCGGACTCCAACAGCGCGCGCTGGTCGGGAGTCAGGGGGCTGCCTGCGGCAGCGGGCGATGAGGGGGCGGTCATGTGGGCGTCTCCATGGCCGCATCATGGCCACGAGCAGCTCGCGGGCTCCTGACGCAAGTCAACCCGCGGGCTCTTCGTCCGCCAACGCGCCTTGGCCGCCGCTGAGACAATGCGGGCTGCGATGAACGACACCCCCGACAACCCCTGTGCCGCTCTGTCTGCGGCGGCCACCCTGCCCGATGCCTGCGACGTCCTCGTCGTGGGCGCCGGCCCGGCGGGCAGCGCCTGTGCGATCGAACTGGCTCGCGCGGGGGTGGATGTCCTGCTCGTGGACCAGCACGATTTCCCGCGCGACAAGATCTGTGGCGACGGGCTGATCCCGGATTCGCATGCCGCGCTCAGCCGTCTCGGGGTGCTCGAGGAAGTGCTCGCGAGCGCGCAGCCCTGCACGCATGTGCGTGCCTTCGGCCCGAGCGGGCTGTCGGTGGATGTGCCCGGCACGCTGGCGGTGCTGCCCCGGCGCGAGTTCGACCACATCCTTGTGCGCGCCGCGCAGCGCGCGGGCGCCCGGCTGGCCACGCCGTGGAAGCTGGCGGCCACGCTGCGCGACGAAGCCAGCCGCGTGAGCGGCGTGCAGCTCAGGCCGGCCGTGGAGGCCGTCTCGGGCGAGGTGGGCGAAGTGCGCGACGTGCGCGCCAGCCATGTCGTCCTCGCCACCGGCGCTTCCCCGCAGGGCCTCGTGGCCTCGGGCCTGTGCGAGCGCCGCGAGGCCAGCGCGATGGGCCTGCGCGGCTATGTGCACCACCCGGGGTTGCGCGAGCGCATCCCGCACCTGGAGGTGGCCTGGTACCGGCCCGTGAAGCCCGGCTACGGCTGGATCTTTCCCTGCCGGGATGATGTCTACAACATCGGCGTGGGCATCATCGACAGCCGCGGCAGCAGCGCGCGCACCGTGCGCGACCTGAACCTGCGCGAGGTCTTCGACGAGTTCGTGAAGCTGCACGCGCCGGCGCGCGAACTGATGAATGGCGGCACCTTCGTCTCGCCGCTGAAGGGCGCACCGCTGCGCACCTCGCTGAAGGGTGCGCGCGTGGCGGCTCCCGGCATCCTGGTCACGGGCGAAGCAGCCGGCAGCACCTACTCCTTCACGGGCGAGGGCATCGGCAAGGCGATGGAAACCGGGATGCTCGCCGCCGAGGCGCTGCTGGCCGCGCGCAGCCAGGAGCTGTCGGACGCCGCGATCGCCGCGCGCTACGAGGCGGCGCTGCTTGCCCTGAAGCCCAAGTTCGACCTGTACGAGAAGGGCAACCGCGTCAACCACCACCCGTGGCTCGGCGACCTGCTCATCCGCCGTGCGCGAAAGAGCCCGCGCCTGCAGCAGCGCATGGCCGCCGTGCTGGAGGAGCGCGCCACGCCCGCGCAGCTCATCACGCTGCGCGGGCTGGTCAAGCTCTTTACCGAGTAGCCGGCGCCCCCGTGCGTGCGTTGCGACCCTGGGCAGCCAGGCGCCGCTCCTGGTCCACGCACTCCTGCATCGACAGGCGGTCGTCGCGGTCGATGTCGGCCTCGTCGAAGTGCGCCATGCGCGCGGCCACCACCTCCTTGAAGGACAGCCGGCCGTCGCCGTCGGTGTCTGCGCGGCGCAGCCGCTCCACCACGCTGCGCCGCATGCCGGGGATGGCGGCCAGATCCTCGAGCTTGACGTAGCCGCTGGCGTCCGGGCCCAGCGCCGCCCAGCTGCGCACGATGTCGCGGTGGAACTCGTCCAGCGAGACGAAGCCGTCGTGGTTGAGGTCGGCGGCGCGGCAGGCCGCCTGCGCGCCGCTCGTGCCCGCGCGGGCGGGGCCGGCGCCGCCTGCGGCCGAGGCGGCGGCTGCGGGCTGAGCCTGGGCGGGTGAGCAGGTAGCGGCGACCATCGCCGCCGCGCCCAGGGCCAGCCACACGGGCCGGAATTGCAAGGTGTGCATGTTCATCTCCTCACCACCACCAGCGCTGGTTGGGGCCGCCGTTGCAGCTCCACATCACCACCGGCTGCCCGTTGCGGAACTTGCCTTCGAAGACGTCCAGGCACTTGCCGTTCATGCGGCTCATGATGGCGTTGCCGCGGGTGGTCCAGCGCTGGTTGGGCGCACCCGAGCAGTTCCAGACGACGAGCCGGGCACCTTCCGAGGAGTTGGCGTTGGCGATGTCCAGGCACAGGTTGCCCGGCGTCACGAGCTCGCCGCCTCGGCCCCAGGAGAAGCGCTGGTTCTCGCGGCCGTGGCACTGGTACAGCTGCACCAGGGTGCCCGGGCGCGGGTTGCCTCCGGAGACGTCCAGGCACATGTTGCTTTGGGTGCGTATGGGCTTGCCGCGCTGGTAGGCGTTGTCCGGCGGCGGGCTGTCGTTGCGGTCGCGGTTGGCGTGGGCGAGGATGGCGATGCCAGCGATGGCTGCCACGGCCACTGCGGCAGCCGCCGCATTGGAGCTGCGCGAGTCCTCGGCGGCGGCGGGCTGCACGAGCTTGAACTTGCCGCCGCAGCCGCCGTTGACCCACAGCTCGCGGTTCGTCAGGTCGTAGCCCCAGGTGCGGCTGAAGCGGCAGGCGCCCTGGGTCTGCTCCAGCAGCTCGACCTCGGTGACATCGTCGGCGATCTTCATGCTCTGGTAGCCGCCGGCGGAGCGCATCTCCACCGTCTGGTCGGCCAGTGCCAGAGGGTGCGCGAACGCGCAGGCCACGGCCAGCCAGGTGGCGCGGGCCCCCGCTCGGGGTGAAATCTTCATCGCAATGCTCTCCTTCCAGGGCGGGCGCGGCGGCATGCCAGGCCCCGACGTGATGGGTGGCGACGATAGCGCGCCGCCGCGCGTTGCGCTATCCGGATTCCGAGCACCCGTCCGTCTGGAGCCCCGGTTAGCATGCCCGGATGCCCGAACCGCAACCGCCGCATCTACCGCAGCCGCCACATGCGTTGCAGGCTTGCCGGCCGGCGCGCCGCAGGCGGGCCGGGGTCGCGCGCGTCCGCGACCGTGCCGGGTTTCGCTCGCGTGCCCGCGCGGCCTTGGGGGCCCTCCTGGCCCTGGCCCTGACCGGCTTGCCGGTCGCCGGTAGCGCGCAGGCGCAGTCGCTGGCCCAGGTGGTGCGCGAGGCGCTTCGGGACTACCCGGCTGCGGCTGCGGCCCGCGCCGGCGCGGCCGGTGCCGCGGCCGAGGTGGAGCGGGCGCTGGCGGCGCGCTGGCCCACGGTGGGGGTGGGCGCCACCGCCATCGAGCAGGAGGCCGCGCCGCGGCGCCTGGTGGCCACCCCCTCGGCCCAGTACACCGTCTACGCCGGAGGCGGCATCGAGGCCGGCGTCGAGCGGGCGCAGGCCCTGCAGCGCGCGGCCCAGGCTCGCACCACCGCCACGCTGGAGGAGGTGGCGCTGCAGGTGGCCGAGGCCTACATCCAGTGGGCGCGGCAGGCCGAGGTGGCCGAGCTGTCCCGCGCGCACCTGCAGGCGCTGGAGCGCATCCGCGACGATGTGCGGCGCATCGTGGAGGTCGACGCCGGACGCTCGGTGGACCTGGGTCAGGCCGAGGTGCGCGTGAACGCGGCGCGCCTGGCGCTCGAGCAGCGCCAGGGCGAGCTCGCGCTGGCCGGCGTGCGGCTGGCGCGCTTTCGCCCGCAGGGCCTGCCGGTGCGCCCGGAGGGCCTGGACGACGAGCCGGGCGTGCTGCCCGACACCCTGCCCCAGGCCTTCATCCGGGTCCAGGCCCGCCACCCGCAGCTTGCCCAGGCGCTGGCCCAGGCCGAGGCGGCCGACGCCGCCGTGGAGCAGGCGCGCGCGCAGCAGCGCCCCCGGGTGGCCGTGCAGATGACCCACCAGATCAACCCCTACACCCTGCGTCCGGGCCTGAACACGCAGCTGAACCTGGAGATGCCGGTCTTCAACGGCGGAGCCGGGTCGGCGGCGGTGGGGTCTGCGGTCGAGCAGGCGCGCGCCGCGCGTCTGGCTGCCGACGAGCAGGCGCTGCTGGTGCGCGAGCGCGTCGCCGCAGCCTGGACCGAGTGGGAGACCGCGCGCCGGCGCGAGACGCTGCAGCAGGGCCAGGAGCGCGCCGCGCAGAAGGTGGTGGAGGGCTATCAGCTGCAGTTCCGCCTGGCGCGCCGCTCGCTGCTGGACCTGCTGAACATCCACACCGAGGCGCAGGGCTACGCGGAGGCGGCCGCCGTCTCGCGTGCGGAGCGCCGAGTGGCGCGCGTGCGCCTGGGCGCGGCACTGGCCGAGCTCGCGCCGGCCTACGGACGCTGAGGCTGCCCGTGAATCCCGCTCCTGCGCCGAACCCACCGGACCCGCCAACGGGCGACGCCCTGCTCGGATGCCTGGAGCTCGTGGCCGGGCTGCTGCAGCGGCCGCTGGACCGCGCCGTGCTGACCACCGGCTTCGCGCTGGACGAGCACGGCCGCGTGCCGCCTGCGGCGCTGCCGGAACTGGCCCGGCGCCACCGGCTGGCGGCCTCCTGGAGCCGAATGGCGCCCAGCCGGCTGCCCGCACACGCGCTGCCGGCCGTGGTGCCCTGCACCGACGCACGGGCCTATGTGCTGTGTGCCGTGCACGCCGGCCGCGCCACCGTGCTGGCCCCGGAAAGCGGCGCGCAGGAGCTGACGCTGCCCCTGGCCGAGCTCGACGCTGCAGCCACCGGCCAGGTGCTGCTCGTGCAGGCGGCGGTGGAGCCCGGCCGCCACGCCCTGGTGCCCTTTCGCGGCCGTGCGCTAGGCTGGTTCTGGGGCACGCTGTGGCGACTGCGCCAGTTCTACCTGGAGTCCATGCTGGCCAGCGTGATCGCCAACGTGCTCACCCTGGCCGGGGTGTTCTTCACCATGAACGTCTACGACCGCGTGGTGCCCACCCAGGCCTACACCTCGCTGTGGACGCTGGCCATCGGCACGGCGCTGGCGGCGCTGCTGGAGTTCGTCATGCGCTGGCTCAAGGCGCGGCTGGTGGACCTCGGCGGCAAGCGCGCGGACCTGGCCATCAACGCCACGCTGCTGCGCGAGATCCTGTCCATCCGCCTGGAGCACCGGCCGCAGTCCGCGGGCATCTTCGCCAGCTCGATGCGCGACTTCGAGGCCCTGCGTGACTTCTTCTCCTCGGCCTCGTTCGTGCTGCTGACCGAGCTGCCCTTCGTCGTGCTGTTCCTCGCGCTCATCTTCGTGCTGGGCGGGCCGCTGGGCTGGATCCCGGCCCTGGCCGTGCCGCTGGTGGCGGCCGTGGCGCTGCTGGCGCAGCCCGCGCTGATGCGCGCGATGCGCGAGAACATGAAGGAGGCCGGCGAGCGCCAGAGCGTGCTCGTGGAGGCCGTGCTCAATCTGGAGGCGCTCAAGGCGCACAACGCCCAGGGCTACCTGCAGCGCCGCTGGGAGGCCGCCAACGAGGCCGGCGCCGAGGCCTACAAGAAGGTGCGTGCGCTGAGCAACCTGATCCTGGGCTTCACGCAGACGCTGCAGCAGCTCGTTACGGTGGCGATGGTGGTGGCCGGCGTCTACCTGATCCACGCCAACGCGCTCACCCTGGGCGCGCTCGTGGCGGCGGTGATCCTGGGCGGACGCGCGATGGCGCCGCTGGGCGGCCTCATGGGGCTGGCGGCGCGCTACCAGCAGGCCGCCACCGCGCTGCACACCCTGGACGCGCTCATGAAGCGGCCGCGCGACCGCGATGACGACACGCGCTACCTCGCGGCCGAACGCACGGCGCCCGGCGCGGCCGTGCGGCTGGAGGAGGTGGAGTTCGCCTACCCGGGCGAGCACCGCATTCCCGTCATCCGCCGCCTGAGCCTGGACCTGGCGCGCGGCTCGCGCACGGCGCTGCTCGGGCGGGTGGGTTCGGGCAAGTCCACGCTGCTGCGCCTGGCCGCGGGGCTGCACCTGCCGCTGGCCGGGCGCGTGCGGGTGGAGGGCATCGAGCTGCAGCAGATCGACCCGCTGTCGCAGCGCGCGCGCATCGGCTGGGTCGGCCAGGACCCGATGCTCTTCATGGGCTCGCTGCGCGAGAACCTGGTGCTGTCGGACCGGCCCGTGCCCGACAGCCGCATCGTGGAGCTGCTGCAGGCCATCGACCTGTATCCGCTGGTGGCCTCGCACCCGCGCGGCCTGGACCTGCCCCTGGGCGAGGCCGGCGCGGGGCTGTCCGGCGGCCAGCGCCAGCTCGTGAGCCTGGCGCGCATGATGCTGCGCGACCCGCAGATCGTCTTCATGGACGAGCCCACCGCGCACATGGACCAGCACACCGAGGCGCGCGTCATCGCCGCGCTCAAGGACTGGCTGCCCGGGCGCACGGTGCTGCTGGCCACGCACCGCCCGCAGCTGCTGGACCTGGTGGAGGACATCGCCGTCATCGAGGCCGGGCAGTGCCTGGGCAGCGGGGCGAAGGTGCAGATGATCGAGCGGCTGTCGCGCGGGATCCCGCTGCCGGTGGCGCCGGGGCGGGCGGCATGAGTGCCCAGTTGCGGGGCACGGTGAGAGCCCACGCCCTGGACAGCGCCGAGCACGAGGAGCGCCGGGCCAGCCGCTGGCTGCTGGCCGCCACGGCACTGACCGTCGGCCTGGCGCTGGCCTGGGCGGCCACCTTCCGCCTGGACGAGATCACCCGCGCCCAGGGCCGCGTCATCCCCGCCAGCCGCGAGCAGGTGGTGCAGAGCCTGGATGCGGGCGTGCTGCGCGAGCTGCTCGTGCGCGAGGGCGACGCGGTGGAGGCCGGCCAGGTGCTGCTGCGCATCGACGACGCCCGCGCCGGCCCGGTGTTCCGCGAGGCGCGGCAGAAGACCCTGGCGCTGGCCGCGCAGGCCGCGCGGCTGCGCGCCGAGGTGCACGGCGGCACGCCGGACTTCCCGCGCGAGCTGCAGGGCGCGCGCGAGCTCGTGCAGCGCGAGCGCCAGGCGTGGTCCACGCGGCGCCAGGCGCTGGACGAGCAGGTGCGCGCGCTGCGGGCCTCGCTCGCGCAGACGGAAAACTCGGTGCGCGCCGTGCAGGCTTCGCAGACGGCCACCCAGCGCGAGATCGAGATGACGCAGCCGCTCGTGCGCCAGGGCGTGATCTCCGAGGTCGAGCTGCTGCGGCTGCAGCGCCAGCAGGCCGACCTGAACCGCCAGCTCGCCGACCTCGGGCGCCAGCAGGCCGACCTGCAGGGCCAGATCGTGGAGCGGCGCAACCGCTTCCTCACCGAGGCGAGCAACGAGCTGTCCAAGGTGGAGTCCGAGCTCGCGCAGACGCGCGAGAACGCCTCCGCGCGCGAGGACACGCTGCGCCGCACCGTCATCCGCGCGCCCATGAAGGGCGTGGTGAAGAACGTGCAGCTCACCACCGTGGGCGGAGTCATCCAGCCCGGCCAGAACCTGCTGGAGATCGTGCCCGTGCACGACGAGATGCTGGTGGAGGCCTACGTGCGGCCCGCCGAGGTGGCCTTCCTGCGCCCCGGGCTGGCCGCCACGGTCAAGCTCACCGCCTATGACTTCAACCGCTACGGCGGCCTGTCCGGCGTGCTGGAGCACCTCAGCCCGGACACGCTCAAGGACGAGCGCAACCGGCGCTCGGGCAGCCTGCCCGAGCTCGAGGAGGGCTACTACCGGCTGCTCGTGCGCATCCGCGAGCCCGACCTCGTGCGCGCCGGCCTGCGGCTGCAGCCGCTGCCCGGGATGACGGCGGTGGTGGAGATCCGCACCGGCGACAAGACGGTGCTGGAGTACCTGTTCCGCCCGCTGCAGGGCGTCAGCCAGGCGCTGCGCGAGCGCTGAGCCCTGGCGCCGGCGTGAATTCGTGCGCGCCCGCGATGCCGGCCGCCCCCGCGATGCGGGGGGAGCCCCTGCACGCGGCGCGGGAATCAGGGCATAGTGCCGCCATGGACACGGGCACGGGCATCGGCTTGGGCAGCGGCGCGAGGGCAGCGGCTCGTGCGGCCGCCAGCATGGTGCGGCGGGCGTGGCAGCGCCGTCATCTGGCCGTGGCCGGCCTGGGCGTGGTCGTGCTGGGCGCTACGCTGACAGCCGTCTCCCAGGCCTACAGCCGCGACACCATGCGCAACATGGCCTCCCAGCGCGGGCCCTCCGCCGTGGGCCTGGGCCTGGAGATGGACAAGCTCATCGAGCAGCTGGCCGCCGCCGACGACGCGCGCAAGTTCGAGGGCGCCAATGCCTTTTACAACCAGCGCATCCCCTACCTGGACGATATGCCCAACTGGGGCGTGTCCGATTACTGGGCCAGCCCGCTGGAGACCTTCTCCAAGGGCCGGGGCGACTGCGAGGACTACGCCATCGCCAAGTACTTCACCCTGCTGGCCGCAGGCATGCCCGCCAGCAAGCTGCGCATGGTCTATGTGAAGGCCGAGATGCCTGCGGGCGGCGGCCGGCCCGCGGAGTCCATCGGCCACATGGTCCTGGCCTACTACCCCGAGCCCGAGGCCGAGCCTCTCGTGCTGGACAACCTCGTCGACGAGGTCCTGCCCGCGTCCAAGCGCCCGGACCTCAAGCCCGTCTACAGCTTCAACACCGAAGGCTTGTGGCAGGGCGTGGGGACGCAGACCATGGGCGACCCCATGGCGCGCATCTCCAAGTGGCGCGACGTGATGAACCGCATCAAGGCCGACGGCTTCTGAGCGGATTCCACCGCGAACCGCATTCGCTGCCGAGTGCGCGTAGACTTGTTGCGCTCTCACTGAGACCTTCCTGAAGGGGCCGCGCGTGTCGATGATCCGCCAGATCGGGCTGCTGCTGCTTGCCGTGGTGGCCCTGGCCTTCGGCGGCAGTGCGGTGGTGGGCACCTGGATCTTCCAGAAGTCGATGGAGTCCCAGTGGCAGGCCCGCAACGGCGACGCCGCCACGCTGCTGGCCCTGGCGATGTCGCAGCAGGGGGGCGACCTCACCCAGATCGAACTCGTGCTGAAGGCGCAGTTCGATGCCGGCCACTACCGCCGCATCCGGCTCGTCTCGGGCACCGGCAAGGTCTACTTCGACTACCAGGGGCCCGAGCAGGTGGGCAGCGCGCCGCTGTGGTTCGTCCGCGCGCTGCCGCTGCAGGCGCCACCCGGCGTGGCCAGCGTGAGCGACGGCTGGCGCCAGATCGGGCGCCTGACCGTGGAGAGCCACGGCGCCTGGGCCTACAACGCGCTGTGGGACGGGATGCTGCGCTTCTTTGCCACGCTGGCGGCCATCGGGGTGGCCGCGCTGGCCGGCGCCTTCGTCTTCGTGCGGGGCTGGCGCATGGTGCTGCAGGCGATGGTGGCGCAGGCCAAGGGCGTCGAGGAGGCCCGCTTCACCGAGATCGCCGAGCCGCGCACGCCCGAGCTCAAGGCGCTGGCCGCGGGCATGAATTCCATGGTCCGGCGCGTCAGGACGCTCTTCGAGAACCAGACCAGCCAGCTCGACTCCGCGCGCCGCCAGCTGCAGCGCGACACCGTCTCGGGCATCTCCAACCGCGCGCACTTCCTGCCCCAGCTCGAGCGCGCCCTGGGCGGCTCCTCCACCATGAGCGCGGTGTCGCGCCGCGGCAGCTTGATCCTGCTGCGCGTGCAGGCGCTGAACGCGATCAACCGCCGCGTAGGCCGCAACCTGGCCGACAAGCTGCTGCGCGACCTGGGCGCTTCGCTCACCGACTTCGCCGGGCGCGTGGAGGGCAGCCTGTGCGGGCGCCTGAACGGCTCGGACTTCGCCCTGTACGTGCCCGTCAACGGCGTGGCGCGCGTCGTCGCCGAGGAGCTGGCCGCAGCGGTGCGGTCCCTCTTCACCGCCACCGACCCCGAGGGCGAGTTCCACATCGGCGCCCTGGACGGCGTGAGCGTGGGGGCCGTGGGCCAGACGCTTTCCAAGGCCGACCAGGCGCTGGCGCATGCCGAAAGCACCGCGCCCTTTGCCATCGAAGTGCGGCCCGGCGCCGAGGGCGAGGTGATGGGCGAGCAGGAGTGGCGCCGCCGCGTCACCGAGGCGCTGCAGCTCGGCCG
>JBMOGN010000094.1:0-12920 GCA_049318345.1 Rubrivivax sp.
CGACGTGATCGTGGCCGCGGCCGAGGGCCACACCGGCTGCGCCGTCACCGGCGACCTGCTGCTGGGGATGGCGCGCAACAGCGGCGCGGTGGGCTTCGTCACCGACGGCTGCGTGCGCGACCTCGTCGGCCTGCGCCACGTCGGCCTGCCGGCCTGGGCCCGGGGGGTGACGCCGAACTCGCCGCACCGCAGCGGCCCCGGCACCGTGGGCTTTCCGGTCATGATCGCCGGCCAGCCGGTGTGCAGCGGCGACCTGATCCTGGCCGACCTGGACGGCGTGGTCGTCGTGCCACAGGCGCGCATCGCGCACGTGCTGGCGCGGCTGCCGGCCATCCGCGAGGCCGAGGCCCGCGCCGACGAATCGGTGCGGCAGGGCGCGACGCGGCCGGCCTTCCTCGGCTGACAGGCCAGCCGCCAGGGACTCAGGCTGCGCGCAGCGCGCCCGGCAACCCGCCCTCATGGCGATGCCCGCCACCACCCCCACCCCCGCGCAGGCCTGGAGCGTGGCCGTGATGCGCGAACTCGCGCGCCGGCGCCTGCCGCAGCCGCTGTTCGACTTCATCGACGGCGGCGCGGAGGACGAAGGCACGCTGCGCGCCAACGAGGCCGCCTTCGACGACTGGGCGCTGCTGCCGCGGCCGCTGCAGGGCGCGGCCGCGCGCGACCTGTCGGTCACGCTCTTCGGCCAGCGCCTGGCCAGCCCGGTGCTGGTCGGGCCCACAGGGCTGGCCGGGCTGTTCTGGCCACAGGGCGAGATCGCCACCGCGCGCGCGGCTGCGGCGCGCGGCGCCGCCTACTGCCTGTCGCACGGCTCGGTGTGCACGCTGGAAGCGCTGGCGCAGGCCGTGCCCGAGGCCACGCGCTGGATGCAGGTCTTCGTCTACCGCGACCGCGGCTTCACGCGCGAGCTCGTCGAGCGCGCCGCCGCGGCGGGCTATCACGCCCTCGTGCTGACGGTGGACAACCAGCTGCTGGGCAAGCGCGAGCGCGACCTCGTCAACGGCTTCGCCATCCCGCCGCGCTTCGGGCCGCGCCAGTGGCTGGACTACGCGGGGAAGCTGCCGTGGTGGTGGCGCATGCGCGGCGAGCTGCCGCGCGTGACCTTCGGCAACTACGTGCGCGCCGGCCAGCGCGAATCGGTGGCGGGCCTGGCCGGGCGCATGGCCTCGATGCTCGACCCGGGCATGAACTGGGCCGACCTGGACGAGGTGCGGCGGCAGTGGCGCGGGCCGCTGCTCGTCAAGGGCCTGCTGCACCCGCAGGACGCCTCGCGCGCGCTGCAGGCAGGCGTGGACGGCCTCATCGTCTCCAACCACGGCGGGCGCCAGCTCGACGGCGCGCTGGCCAGCCTGCGCGCCCTGCCCGGGGTGGTACAGGCCGTGGACGGCCGCATCCCGGTGCTGCTGGACGGCGGCATCCGGCGCGGCGGCGATGTCTTCAAGGCGCTGGCCCTGGGCGCCGCGGCCGTGCTCGTCGGCCGCCCGCACCTGTGGGGGCTGGCGGCGGCAGGCGGCGCGGGCGTGACGCGCGCGCTGTCGATCCTGGACGACGAACTCGACCGCACCCTGGGCCTGGCCGGCGTGTCGCGGGCCACCGACATCGCCCAGGCCCGCCTGCTGGTGCCAGCAGGGCCCGCCACCGCAGGCCCTGCTGGCCTGAACTGAGGAAGTTTCACCATGTCCCACCCCACCCCCGCTGCCGACGCCCGCGACAACCCGATGGGCCTGATGGGCTTCGAGTTCGTGGAGTTCGCCTCGCCCGTGGCCGGCGTGCTCGAGCCGCTGTTCGAGAAGATGGGCTTCAGCCTCGTGGCGCGCCACCGCAGCAAGGACGTGCTGCTGTACCGCCAGGGCGACATCAACTTCATCATCAACCGAGAGCCGCGCAGCCTGGCGGGCTACTTCGCCGCCGAGCACGGGCCCAGCGCCTGCGCGCTGGCCTTTCGGGTGAAGGACTCGCACCGCGCCTACGCCCGCGCCCTGGAGCTCGGCGCGCAGCCGGTGGACGTGCCCACGGGCCCCATGGAGCTCAAGCTGCCGGCCATCAAGGGGATCGGCGGCGCGCCGCTGTACCTCATCGACCGCTTCGAGGACGGCAAGTCCATCTACGACATCGATTTCGAGTGGGTCGAGGGCACCGAGCGCCACCCGCGCGGCCACGGCCTGAAGGTGATCGACCACCTCACGCACAACGTCTACCGCGGCCGCATGGCCTACTGGGCCGGCTTCTACGAGAAGCTGTTCGACTTCCGCGAGATCCGCTACTTCGACATCAAGGGCGCGCACACGGGGCTCACGAGCAAGGCCATGACGGCCCCCGACGGGCTCATCCGCATCCCGCTCAACGAGGAGTCGGGCAAGGGCGGCTCGGGCCAGATCGAGGAGTTCCTGATGCAGTTCAACGGCGAGGGCATCCAGCACATCGCCCTGCTCACGGACAACCTGCTGGCCACGGTGGACGCGCTGCAGATGGCCGGCGTGCCGCTGATGAGCCCGCCCAACGACATCTACTACGCGATGCTCGAGGAGCGGCTGCCCGGGCACGGCCAGCCGGTGGGCGAGCTGCAGTCGCGCGGCATCCTGCTGGACGGCTCCACCACGGGCGGCCCGCCGCGGCTGCTGCTGCAGATCTTCAGCCAGACCCTGCTCGGGCCGGTCTTCTTCGAGTTCATCGAGCGCCGGGCCGACGAGGGCTTCGGCGAGGGCAACTTCAAGGCCCTCTTCGAGAGCCTGGAGCGAGACCAGATCCGCCGCGGCACGCTCAAGGTGGAGGCCGCCGAAGCCTGAGCCGGCCGGCGGCCTTCCGCGGCCGCATCGGCCGTTCGTCGCACGAAACTGCAGTTTGTCGCAAGGGTGTGCGGCCCGGGCCTGCACCCCGGTACAGTCGCGCCCACTTCACCGAGCCCGACACACCCGCCTTGAACACCCACCCCACCTCCTCGCGCCCGCCGCGCCCCTGGCACGCCCTGTGGCGCTGGCGGCTCCTGATCGCCGCCGGGGTGCTGGCAGCCAGCTATGCCGCCTGGCGCCAGTTCGTTCCGCCGCCTGCGCCCAAGCCTCCGCCCACCGGGACCGTCACGCGCGCCGACGTGCAGCAGGTGGTGCAGGCCGCCGGCATCCTGCAGGCGCAGACGCGCGTGGACGTGGGCGCGCAGGTCAGCGGGCAGATCAAGGCGCTGCACGTGCAGCTTGGCCAGCGCGTGCGCAAGGGCGAGCTGCTCGTGAGCCTGGACCCGGAGCTCGCGCAGGCCGACGTGACGCAGGCCGAAGCCGCGCTGGCCCAGCAGCGTGCGCTGCTGGAATCTCGCCAGGTCGACATCACCGCGGCGCGGCGCGAGGTGGAGCGCCAGAAGCGCCTGGCCGCAGCCGGGGCGGCGGCCGCGCAGGAGCTCGAGCGCGCCACCGACGAGCTGGCCAAGCTCGAGGCCGACGCCAAGGGCCAGGGTGCCACGCTGCAGCGGCTGCAGGCCGAGCTCACGCGCACGCAGCTGCGCCTGGGCTACACGCGCATCACCGCGCCGATGGACGGTGTGGTCGTGAGCCTGCCGGTGCAGGTCGGGCAGACCGTGATCGCCATCCAGATCACGCCCGTGATGCTCACCCTGGCCGACCTGGACACCATCACCGTGCGCACCCGCGTGCCCGAGGCCGACATCCAGTCGATTCGCACCGGCCAGGCGGCGCGCTTCAGCACCTTGTCGGGCGAGGCGCGGCGCTACGAAGGCAAGGTGCGGGTGATCCAGCCCATCCCCGAGCGCGCGGGCAACGCCGTCTTCTACAACGTGCTATTCGAGGTGGAGAACCGCGACCGACGCCTGTACTCGGACATGACGGTGCAGGTGGACATCGAGACCGGCCGCGTGCGCGACGTGCCCACCGTGCCGATGGTGGCGCTGGGCGAGCGCGGCACGGATGGCCGCTACCGCGTGATGGTGCTCGACGAGCAGGGCAAGCGCAGCGCGCGCCAGGTGCGCACCGGGCTGCAGGACGGCACGCAGGTGGAGGTGCTCGACGGCTTGAAGCTGGGCGAGAAGGTGCTGCTGGCCCCGCCCACGGCGGCCGAAGTGGCCAGCGCCGCAGCCTCGGCGGCCTCGGCTCCCGCCTCCGGAGCACGCTAGGTGGCCCTGATCGAACTGCACGGCGTCGAGCGCCGCTACCAGCTCGGCGACAACGAGGTGCGGGCCCTGGACGGCGTGAGCCTGGGCATCGAGGCCGGCGAGTTCGTCGCCATCATGGGCCAGTCGGGCTCGGGCAAGAGCACGCTCATGAACGTGCTGGGCTGCCTGGACAACCCCACGGCCGGTCGCTTCCTCATCGACGGCCGGGACGTGAGCACGCTCGGCCCCGACGAGCTCGCCGCGCTGCGGCGAGAGCGCTTCGGCTTCATCTTCCAGCGCTACCACCTGCTGCCGCACCTGGACGCACGCGAAAACGCCGCGCTGCCGGCCGTCTACGCCGGCGAGTCGGTGGGGCGCCGCGGCGCGCGCGCCGAGGCGCTGCTGTCGCGGCTGGGCCTGGGCGAGCGGCTGCACCACAAGCCCCACGAGCTCTCGGGCGGGCAGCAGCAGCGCGTGTCGATCGCACGGGCGCTGATGAACGGCGGGCAGATCATCCTGGCCGACGAGCCCACGGGCGCGCTCGATTCGCGCTCGGGCCAGGAGATGCTGGCTGTACTTCGCGAGCTCAACGCGGCCGGGCACACCATCATCCTCGTCACCCACGACGCGCACGTGGCGGCCCAGGCGCGGCGCCTGGTGGAGCTCAAGGACGGGCGCATCGTGCGCGACGAGGCCACGCAACAGGAAGCGACCCGCGCGCCCGCCACCGAGCCCGCCGAGGTGGCGCCCATGCGCGACGCGAACTGGCTGCGGCGCACGGCCGTGCAGTGGCGCGAGGCGCTTTCCACCGCCTGGCTGTCCCTGCAAGGCAACCGCCTGCGCACCGCGCTGTCGATGCTGGGCATCAGCATCGGCATCGCCTCGGTGGTGAGCATCGTGGCGCTCACCTCTTCGGCGCGCACCCTCTTCGAGGGCGAGTTCGCGGGCCTGATGTCCGGGCGGCTGTGGGTGTGGCGCGACACCGGCAAGCTGCCTCCCGGCACGCCGAGCTCGCCCTTCCGGCAGGCGGAGCTGGAGTCGCTGCGGGCGCTGCCAGGGGTGGCAGCCATTCAGGCCGAGCGCCGCGTGCAGCTCGTCGTGCGCCATCGCAATCGCGATGCCTCGATGCAGGCCTCGGCGGCCAATGCCGACACGTTGCGCGACCGGCAAAGGAAGATCGCCGAGGGCCGCTTCTTCACGCCCTACGAGCTCGCCTCGGGCGCGCAAGTGGCGCTCATCGACAAGCAGGCCCTGGAGAGCGTGTTCAGGAAGGGCGAGTCGCCCGTGGGTCAGACCGTGCTGCTGACCTTGCAGGGCACCGGCCAGGGCGGCGACTTCGGCGCGGGCGGGCCTGGCGGCACGCCCGCGGCCACGCCGCTGCCCTTCTTGATCGTCGGCGTCACCGACAGCAGCAGCCAGCTCGGCTTCGATTTCGGCAGCGGCCGCATGCTCGTGCCCGAGCAGACGCTGGCGCGCAAGCTCGATGCGCGCAGCACCGTGGAGGCCTTCTCCGTGCTGATGGACTTCAAGCTGCCCCCGCAGGAGGTGGAGCGGCAGATCCAGCACCGGCTCGCCTCGATGCGCGGGCAGCGCGACTTCAGCTTCTGGAGCGGCAACGACGAGTTCGAGCAGATGCAGCGCATCAGCGGCGGCTTCGCCGCGCTGCTGGCCGGCGTGGGCGCGATCGCCCTGCTCGTCGGCGGTGTGGGGGTGATGAACATCATGCTCGTGACGGTGTCGGAGCGCACGCGCGAGATCGGCATCCGCATGGCCGTGGGCGCGCGCCAGGGCGACATCCGGCTGCAGTTCCTGATCGAGGCGGTGGTGCTGTGTTGCCTGGGCGGCCTCGCGGGCGTGGCCTTCAGCTGGCTGGCCGCGCAAGGGCTCAACGCCGTGCAGCAGACGCTGCAGGTGCAGGTCAGCGCCGCGGCCCTGATGCTGGCTTTCATCGTCTCCAGCCTGGTCGGTCTGGTCTTCGGCACGCTGCCGGCACGCCGCGCCGCGGCGCTGAGCCCGGTGGACGCGCTGGCGCGGGAGTAACCGGAATGCCACGCCACCACGATTCGTTCTGCGCCACCGTGCTTGCCACCCTGCTCGCTGCCGCCCTCGCCGGCTGCGCCGTGCCGCAGGCGTCCCGGCCAGCGGAGCCGGCCGACCTGCCGCCGCACTGGAGCGAGCCCGCACCGGATGCAGCGCCCGGCTGGTCCGGGCAGCTGGACCCGGCGCTGGCCGCGCTGCAGGATCGCGCGCTGCAGGCCAACCGCGACATCCGCCTGGCCCTGCTGCGCTGGAGCCAGGCGCAGCAGCAGGTGCGCCTGAGCGAGATCGCGCGGCTGCCCCAGCCGAGCGTGGGCGCGAACGTGTCCTCGGGCTCGGCGATGGACTCGCCCCTTCCGGGCTGGCGCACCCAGTACGGCGCCTCGGCGTCGCTGGCCTACGAGGTCGACCTGTGGGGCCGGCTCGCCGCCGGCGCGACGGCCTCGCAGGCACAGGCCGAGGCGGCCCGGCGCGACGTCGAAGTGGCGCGGCTGCTGATCCGCAGCCAGGTGGCCGAGGCCTGGTGGCAGCTCGGCGCCAACCGCCTGCAGCGCGCCCTCGTGGGCCCGCAGCGCGAGGCTGCCGTGGCCGTGCTCGAGGCCACGCGGGCCCGGGTGCGCGAAGGGCGGCTCACCCCCATCGAGATCGACCGCGCAGCCAGCACCCTGCAGCAGCAGGACCTGCGCCTGGCCCAGTTCGCCGCCGACGATTCGCAGGCCCTTCAGACCCTGGCGCTGCTGCTGGACCAGCCCACGCTGCGTCCGGCGGCCGAGCCGATGCTGCCCGAGGGCGCGCCGCCCCTGCCCCCGCTGGCCGACCCTGCCCGCGTGCTGGAGCGCCGGCCCGACGTGCGGCGCGCCCGGCTGGGCGTGGATGCGGCGCTGGTCCGGCTGCAGGTGAGCCAGGCCTCGCGCTACCCGGGCCTGAGCTTCAGCACGGGCGTCTCCACGGGGGGGAGCGTGGCGCTGGACTGGCTGCGCAACCCCGTGGCCAGCCTGGCGGGAAACCTCGTGGTCCCGCTTGTGGACTGGCAGCGGCTGGAGGTGCAGCGCGCATCGGCCCGCACCGAGCTCGAGGTGGCGGCCCTGCAGCTGCGCGATGCAGTCCAGCGTGCGCTGGCCGAGGTGGAACGGTTGCTGACCGAGCGCCGGCGCCTGGAGCAGGCCTGGCTCGCGCAGCAGGCGCGGCTGCAGGAGGCGCGGCAGGCCGAGCAGCAGGCGCAGACGCGCGTGCTGGCCGGTGCGCTGGCACCGGCCGATGCGCTGCAGGCCCGCGGGGCGCGGCTGGCCGCCGAGCAGGACGCGATCGCGCTGCGGCTGCAGCAGTGGCTGAACCATGCCGCGCTGCACCGGGCGCTGGCCACGGACTGAACACGCACTGAAGGGGGCGGTCGGGCGCTCAAACCGTTCGAACGCTCGCGTCAATCGTGGCGAAGGCCGCGCGGTGATTGCGCCGCCAGACTCCTGCCCAGCCCGACCGCGGCGGCCTCGCGCCGCACGGCCGCCCGTCGTGTCCTACTCTCCCGCAGGACCTTGCATGTCCACCATCGTCATCGTCTACCACAGCGGCTACGGCCACACCGCCCGCGTCGCCGAGGCTGTGGCCTCCACCAGCGGTGCGCAGCTGCTGCCCATCGACGCCGAGGGCAACCTGCCCGAAGGGGGCTGGGAGGCGCTGGCGGCCGCGCGCATGATCGTCTTCGGCTCGCCCACCTACATGGGCATGGCCAGCTGGCAGTTCAAGAAGTTCGCCGACGCCTCCAGCAAGCCCTGGTTCGGCCAGGCCTGGAAGGACAAGCTCGCCGCGGGCTTCACCAACTCCGCCACCCTGAACGGCGACAAGCACTCCACGCTGCACTACTTCATCACCCTGGCAATGCAGCACGGCATGGTCTGGGTGGGCACGGGCATGATGCCGGTGAACCACAAGGCCGCCACGCGCGACGACATCAACCATGTCGGCTCCTCGGCCGGCCTGATGACCGTCACGCCCTCGGACGCTTCGGCCGACGAGATGGTGCCCGGCGACCTGGCCACCGCGCGCAAGTTCGGCGAGCGACTGGCCGCCGCCGTGGCGAAGTTCGGCGGCTGAGCGGCCGGGGAAGCTCCGCTCCGGGCTCAGGGCCTGAAGCGGGCGACGAAGCCGCGGTCGATCCGCTCCTTCCACCACCAGGCCCACGCACCGCTGGCGCCGAACGCGCCGCGCGCCGCGATGGCGCGGCCGTCGGCCGTGGACAGCAGCACGAGGAAGTGGCGCTGCGGCTGCAGCGTGCGCGCGCGGCCGTGGCCGAGCGCCGCGCGCAGGTTCTGTGCGAGCACCGGCCCCATGCGCACGGCGTGCACGCCCGCCTTGGGCAGCCCGGTGGCCTGCGGGCCAGGCGCCTGCCAGTGCGCACAGTCCCCGGCCGCATGCACCTGCGGGTGTGAGATCGAGCGCAGCTGGGCATCGACACGCACGAAGCCCTGGGCGCTCACGGCCAGGCCGCCGCGCCGGGCGGGGTCGAGCATCCAGTCGTGGGCCTGCGCGCCGGCGGCCCACATCACGAGGTCGCTGTCCGCATCGAGCGCGGCGTGCCAGGGCGTGTCCAGCTGCACCTGCACGCCGGCCCGCGCCAGCGCCCGGTGCGCAGCGCGCTGCGCCGGCTCGCACAGCTCGGCCAGCAGCCGCGGCGCACGGCTGACCAGGCGCAGCACCAACGGTCGCCCGGGCCGCCCCGGCCGCCTCGGCCGTCCCGACCCATCCGACCGATGGGCCCGCAGCGCCGCAGCCACGGCCAGCAGCGACTCCACGCCGGCCGCCCCGCCGCCCACGGCCGTGACGCGAAAGGGCGCGCCGGAGCGGTCGGCCTGCCAGCGTGCGAGTTCTGCCTCCCAGGCCGGCCGCAGCGCGGCCAGTGGCCGCAGCGCCAGCACGCGCGCGTGCCCGAGCTCGGGCGGGCGCAGTGTCGAGCCGATGTTCAGCGACAGCAGGTCCCAGGCGAGCTCGGGCCCATCGGCCAGCGCCAGGCGCCCGCGCTGCGGGTCCACGGCCTGCACCTCGCCGGCGATCCAGCGCGCCCCGGCGCGCGCGCACAGCGCCGCGAAGTCGATCACGATCTCGTCGAAACGGTAGCGGCCCGCCAGCCACCCCGGCACCATGCCCGAGTACGGGGCGTGCGCATGCGGCGACACCACCACCAGCTCCACCCCCGGCAGCGGCGCGCGCGCCCACTGCTGCAGCACGAGCGCGTGGGCGTGGCCGGCCCCAGCCAGCACCAGGCGCTTCACGGGGCCTTCGTGCCCGGCCGGCCGCCGCGCATCAGCGCCGCTCCCAGGCGTGGTAGCGCTGCAGCAGGCGCAGCAGTGCCCGGGGCGCGTGCGCACGGCGCCACTGCCCGGCCAGCTGCCGGCCCGACTCCGCCAGCGTGGGGTACGCGTGCACGGTGGACAGGATGCGCGCCAGGCCCAGGCCGTGGTTCATCGCCAGCACATACGGCGCGATCAGCTCGCCGGCCTGTTCGCCGACGATCGTCACGCCCAGGATGCGGTCGCGCCCGGGCACGGTGAGCACCTGCACGAAGCCGTGCGTGCAGCCGTCGATGAGGGCGCGGTCGAGTTCCGCCAGCTCGTAGCGGGTCACCTCCACGTCCACGCCCTGCTCCAGGGCCTCGGCCTGCGTCAGCCCCACCCGCGCCACCTCGGGGTCGGTGAAGGTCACGCGCGGCACGCAGGCGTGGTCGACGCGAAAGCGCCGCCAGCGCCCGAACAGCGCGTTCACCGCCGCGTGCCAGGCCTCGTGGCCGGCGCTGTGGGTCAGCGGCAGCGGGCTGGCCACGTCGCCCACGGCGTAGATGTTGGGCAGCCGCGTGCACAGGAAGGCGTCGGTGCGGATGCCCCCTCGCGGCGTGAGCTCCAGGCCCAGCTCCTCCAGCCCGTAGCCCGTGACCCGCGGGCGGCGGCCCGCCGCGCACAGCAGCTCGTCGAAAGGCAGGGCCACCTCGCGCCCCTCGTGCCGGGCCACCAGGCGCTTGCGGCCCGGCGAAATCGCATCGGTGCCGGAGTCGGACACTGCCGGCCCGGTCTCCACGCGCAGCGCCTCGTGCCCGGTGAGCACCCGCACGCCGTCGTCGGCGAGGCTGGCTGCCACCAGGGCGCCGGCCTGCGGCTCCTCGCGCGCGAGCAGGCGCGGCGCGGCTTCCACCAGCGTCACCTGCGAGCCCAGGCGCGCGAAGGCCTGCGCGAGCTCGCAGCCGGCCGGGCCGCCGCCGAGCACGAGCAGCCGCGCCGGCCGCTCGCGCAGGCTCCAGACCGTGTCGCTCGTCAGGAAGCCGGCCTCCTGCAGCCCGGGCAGCGCGGGCACGAGCGGGCTCGCGCCAGTGGCGATGACGATACTGCGCGTGCTCAGGGCCTGCACCGAGCCGTCAGGGCGCGTGACCTCCACGCACCACGGGCTCCTCAGGCGGGCGTGGCCCTGCAGCACCTCCACGCCCAGGCTCTCGTAGCGCTCGGCGCTGTCGTGCGGCTCGATGCGGCCGATCACCGCCTGCACCCGCTGCATGACAGCGGCGAAGTCGGCCGTGCCGGTCACCCCGCTGAAGCCCAGCGCGGGGGCCTCGCGCAGCTCGCGCGCCACGCGCGCCGAGCGGATGAGCGCCTTGCTCGGCACGCAGCCGGTGTTCAGGCAGTCGCCTCCCAGCCGCCGGGCCTCCACCAGGCTCACGCGGGCCTGGACCGCGGCGGCCACATAGGCCGCCACCAGCCCACCCGCGCCCCCACCCATGACCACCAGGTTGCGGTCGTAGCGGCGCGGGCGGGGCCAGCGCGCGTACAGCCGGCGCCGGCGCAGCACGCCCACGGCGGCGCGCGCGAGCAGCGGAAAGAGCCCGAGCAGCACGAAGCTGCCCAGCAGGCCCGGCGACAGCAGGTCCTGCAGCGTGCGCAGCGCCCCGAGCTGCGTGCCCGCGTAGACGAACACCACCGTGCCCGGCAGCATGCCCAGCTGGCTGACCGCATAGAAGCGCGCCGCGCCGATGGGCACCAGGCCCATGAGCAGGTTCACCAGGCCGAAGGGAAACAGCGGCACCAGCCTCAGCGTGAGCAGGTAGAAGGCCCCGTCCTTGCGCATGCCCTCGTTCAGTGCCGTCAGGTGCCGCCCCAGCCGCGCCTGCACCACCTCGCGCAGCAGGTGGCGCGCCACCAGGAACGACACAAGCGCGCCCAGGCTCGAGGCGAAGGAGACGACCAGCACCCCCACGCCCAGCCCGAAGATGGCTCCGGCGGCCAGCGTGAGCACGAGCGCGCCCGGAATCGACAGCGAGGCCACCGCCAGGTACACGCCGAAGAAGGCCCCGAGGGTGGCAGCGGGCCGCTGCGCCCAGGCTGCAACGAGCGCGTCGCGGCTGGCCTGCAGCTGCTGCAGCGTCAGCAGGCGGTCGAGCTCCAGCACCCGGTACAGCGCCACCGCGGCCAGCGCCACGGCCGCGGCCAGCGCCAGGCGCACCGTCAGGCTCGGTGGAGCGCGGCGCCGCGCGGCGCCGGTGTCGGGAGGGTCTGCGGCCATCGGGGTGCCGCAGGCGCGGCCGGGGCGGGATGAGGGATGGGGTGGGGCGATGCTAGCCCCTGGACGGGCTCCCACCACGACCGGGCTCGAGCACCCCCACGAAGACCTCCTGCTCGCGCGTCTCCAGCGTGCCCGGGCGCACGCGCCGCACCTCCCGGATCGCGGCCTGCGGCGTCTGGCCGAAAGCCACCAGCAGCGCCGCGGCCAAGGTGCCGGTGCGCCCGAGGCCCGCGGCGCAGTGCACGAGTACGCGCTCCCCGCGCGCCAACGCCTGCACCACGGCGCGGGCCTGCGCATCGGCCTGCAGCAGGTCGGGCGCCGCGGGCACACCCATGTCGACGATGGGCAGGTGGTGCCAGCGCAGGCCCGCGGCGCGCACGCGCGCGCCCAGATCCGGCACGCCCAGACGCTCGAACTCGTGCGCCTCCACCAGAGACAGCACCGCCGAGGCGCCCCACTCGCGGATCGCCTGCACGTCGGCCTCGGCGCTGCGCTGCCAGGCGCGGCCGCGGCCGTCCACGCCCCGCCTCCCGGGAAAGTGGCACAGGCCGAGCACGCCACCGCCGGCCAGCGGCAGCTCGTCGATGCGCAGCCGCTGGCCCTGCGCCGCGCGCGCAAGCATGTCGTCCGAGCCGGTGTGGTCCATGGCGCTTTCCAGTTTAGGCGTGCCGGCGAGGCGCCGCGCCGCAGGTAGGATGCCGCCCGCACGCGCACCACCTTCCGATGACCCACGCCCAAGCCCTCCTGCTCATGATCCTGGGCGCACTCATGTGGAGCATGGGCGGCGTGGTGAGCCGGCACTTCGAGTCGGCAGGCGGCTGGGAGGTGACCTTCTGGCGCAGCCTCTTTGCCGCGCTCACGGTGGCGGCGTGGCTTGCCTGGCAGGGCTGGCGCGAGGGCACGCGGCCGCTGGCGGAGCTGGCCCGCGCCGGGCGCACGGTGTGGCTGTGCGGGGCGATGTGGGCGGTGATGTTCACCTGCTTCATGCTGGCGCTGTCGCTCACGCGGGTGGCCAACGTGCTCATCGTGCAGAGCCTGGCGCCGGTGTTCACGGCGCTGCTGGCCGGCGCGGTGCTGCACCAGCCGGTGGGGCGGCGCACCTGGCTGGCGATCACGGTGGCGGCGCTGGGCATCTGCACCATGTACGCCTTCGATGTCTCCGGCCTGGAGGGCCGCCACGCGCTGGGCGTGCTCGTGGCGCTGGGCATCCCGCTGGCCGCCGCGGTGAACTGGGTGCTGGTGCAGCGCG
>JBMOGN010000095.1:0-12585 GCA_049318345.1 Rubrivivax sp.
CGATGATGTGGCCGCCGAAGGCGCTGCAGGCGTCCTTCAGGAAGCCGGGGTTCTTGACCGCGGCGGTGCCGATGATGATGTAGCTGATGCCGTCGTCCAGGTAACGCTCGATGGTGTCCAGGTCGCGAATGCCGCCGCCGAGCTGGACCGGGATCTCGTCGCCCACCGCGCGCAGGATGGACTTGATCGCCCCTTCATTGACCGGCTTGCCGGCGAAGGCGCCGTTCAGGTCCACCAGGTGCAGCCGCCGCGCACCGGCCTGCAGCCAGCGCCGGGCCATGGCGGCAGGGTCGTCGCCAAAGGTCGTGGAGGCGTTCATGTCGCCTTGCTGCAGGCGGACGCACTTGCCGTCCTTCAGGTCGATGGCCGGAATCAGGAGCATGGCTCGGTCGCAGCGAAGTTGCGAAGGGAGAGGGGCACCCCGGCCGCCGCGCGGCGATCAGGGCTTCCAGCGCAGGAAGTTGCGGTACAGGGCCAGGCCGTGTTCAGCGCTCTTCTCGGGGTGGAACTGTGTGGCAAAAATGTTATCCCGGGCGACGGCGCAGGTAAAGCGCCCGCCGTAGTCGGCCTGCCCGGCGGTGTGGCGCGGGTCAGACGGCTGGGCGTGGTAGCTGTGAACGAAGTAGTACCAGGCGCCGTCGGGCACGCCCGCCCAGACCGGGTGCAGGGGCATGTCGGCGGGGTGCAGGACGCGGTTCCAGCCCATCTGCGGCACCTTGTAGCGACTGCCATCGGGCTGCAGCCGGCCTTCCAGCCGGAAGCGCACGACGCGGCCGGGGATGAGCCCGAGGCCCGGCGTGTCCTGCTCCTCGCTGTGGTCCAGCAGCATCTGCATGCCCACGCACACGCCAAACAGCGGCTTGTGGGCGGCCGCGTGCAGCACCGCCTCGCGCAGGCCGCAGGCGTCGAGTTCGCGCATGCAGTCGCGCATGGCGCCCTGGCCGGGCAACACGACGCGGTCGGCGGCCCACACCTCCTCCGGATTGGCCGTGACGACCACGCGGAAGTCCTCCTGGCCCGAGACGTGCGCCACCGCCTGGGAGACCGACCTCAGGTTTCCCATGCCGTAGTCGACGACGGCGACGGTGCGGCTCATGTCGGGGTCGGTCGGGTTGGAGGCGCTGTCGGGGTCAGAGCGAGCCCTTTGTCGACGGAATGACGCCCGCGGCGCGCGCATCGGGCGCCAGCGCCATGCGCACAGCCCGCGCGAAGGCCTTGAAGACGGTCTCGCACTGGTGGTGCGCGTTGTCGCCCTTGAGGTTGTCGATGTGCAGGGTCACCAGCGCGTGGTTGACGAAGCCCTGGAAGAACTCGTAGGCGAGCTGCGTGTCGAAGCCCCCGACCATCCCGGCCTTGAAGGCCACGTCCATGTGCAGGCCGGGGCGGCCGGAGAAGTCCACCACCACGCGCGACAGCGCTTCGTCCAGCGGCACGTAGGCGTGACCGTAGCGCGTGATGCCGCGCTTGTCGCCAACGGCCTGGGCCACGGCCATGCCCAGCGTGATGCCCACGTCCTCCACCGTGTGGTGGCCGTCGATGTGCAGGTCGCCTTCGGCCTCGATGGTCAGGTCGATCAGGCCGTGCCGGGCGATCTGGTCGAGCATGTGGTCGAAGAAGCCGATGCCGGTGGACAGCTGCGCCTGGCCGCTGCCGTCCAGGTCCACGCGCACGCGGATGCGGGTTTCCTTGGTGTGGCGGGAGACTTCGGCGGTGCGGGCGGTCATGGCGGTTCCTCGGGGACAGACTTCGGGCCGGGTGCGGGAGGCTTCGGGCGCGGCAGGGGCGGCCGTCGCTACAGGCTTTCCCCCAGGGCGGCGAGCATGCGGTCGTTCTCGTCGGGCGTACCCACGGTCAGGCGCAGGCAGTTGGACAGAAGCGGGTGCAGGGCGGCCACGTGCTTGACCAGCACGCCGCGCGCCTTCATGCCCTGGAAGGCGCGCGCCGAGTCGGGCACGCGCACGAGGATCATGTTGGCCTCGCTGGCGAAGGCGGTGACGCCGGGCAGCCCGCGCAGGGCCTGCTGCAGGCACTCGCGCTGCGCGCGCAGCACCGCAGCCTGGTGCTCGTACTCCTCGGCGTGCTCGAGTGCAAAAAGCGTGGCCTCGGCATTGAGCACGCCGATGTTGTAGGGCGGGCGCACCTTGTCGATCTCCTCGATGAGCGCGGCTGCGGCGCACAGGTAGCCCATGCGCAGGCCGGCCAGCCCGAACTTGCTGAGCGTGCGCATCACCAGCACGTGCTCCTGGCCCGGCTCGGCCAGGCGCGGCAGCCAGGTGCGCGAGGAGAAGGGCTGGTAGGCCTCGTCGAAGACCACGAAGCCGCCCTGCTCGCCCACGGCCTGCACGATGGCCTCCAGTGCAGCCTCGTCGAAGAGGTTGCCGGTGGGGTTGTTCGGGTAGGCCAGATAGGTGATCACGGGCCGGTGAGCCTGGATGGCGGCGAGCATCGCGCCGGCGTCGAGCTCGAAGGCGGGCGTGAGCGGCACGCCCACGAAGCCCAGGCCGTGCAGCCGGGCCGACATCTCGTACATGACGAAGCCAGGCAGGGGGGCGAGCACCTTCGCGCCCGGTCTGTCGCAGGCCACCGAGAGCATGTCGATGAGCTCGTCGGAGCCGTTGCCCAGCATCAGGCGGCACCCCGCCGGCAGGCCCACGTGCGCCGACAGCGCCGCCACGACCTGGCCCACGCTGCGGCCGGGGTAGCGGTTGATGGCCACCCGTCCGAGACGATCGCCGAGCTCGCGCTGCAGCGCCTCAGGCAGGGTGAAGGGGTTCTCCATGGCGTCGAGCTTCACCAGCCCGTCGCTGGGCTGCACCGCGTAGGCGTGCATGGACTGCACATCGCCGCGCAGGCTCTGCCGCATGCGTTCGGCCAGGTTCATCATCGGGGCTCCTCATCCTGCAGGCGCATCTCGGCGGCGCGGGCGTGCGCCTGCAGCCCCTCGCCGTAGGCCAGCTCCGCGGCGATCGGGCCCAGGGTGCGGGCGCCCGCGGCGCTCACCTCGATGAGGCTGGAGCGCTTCTGGAAATCGTAGACACCCAGCGGCGAGGAGAAGCGCGCCGTGCCCGAGGTGGGCAGGACATGGTTGGGGCCAGCGCAGTAGTCGCCCAGGCTCTCGCTCGTGTAGGCGCCCAGGAAGATGGCCCCGGCATGACGCAGCAACGGCTCCCAGCGCTGCGGGTCGCGCGAGCTCACTTCCAGGTGCTCGGGCGCGATGCGGTTGCTGATCTCGCAGGCCTCCTCCATGCTGCGCGTGCGGATGAGCGCGCCGCGCCCTTCCAGCGAAGCGCGGATGACCTCGCGCCGGGGCATTTCGGGCAGCAGCCGCTCCAGGGCGGCCTGCACGGCCTCGATGTAGGCAGCGTCCGGGCACAGCAGGATGCTCTGCGCGAGCTCGTCGTGCTCGGCCTGGCTGAAGAGGTCCATCGCCACCCAGTCCGGCGGCGTGCTGCCATCGGCCAGCACCAGGATCTCGCTCGGGCCGGCAATCATGTCGATGCCCACCTGCCCGAAGACCCGGCGCTTGGCGCTGGCCACGTAGGCGTTGCCCGGGCCGGTGATCTTGTCCACGCGCGGCACGGCGGCCGTGCCCCAGGCCAGGGCGGCCACCGCCTGCGCCCCGCCGATGGTGAAGACGCGGTGGGCGCCGGCGATGAAGGCCGCGGCCATGACGAGCGCGTTGCGCTCCCCTCCGGGCGTGGGCACCACCATCACGATCTCGCCCACGCCGGCCACCTGCGCGGGGATGGCGTTCATGAGCACGCTGGACGGATAGGCGGCCTTGCCGCCGGGCACGTAGATGCCCACGCGGTCCAACGGCGTGACCTTCTGCCCGAGCAGCGTGCCGTCGGCGTCGCGCCAGCTCCAGCTGCGCCCGCAGGCCTCGAGCTGGCGCTCGTGGTAGGTGCGCACGCGGGCGGCGGCCGCCTCCAAGGCCGCGCGCTGGGCCGGGGTGATGGCCTGCAGCGCGGCTTCCAGGCGGTCGCGCCCGATCTCGAGTTCGGCCATGGAAGAGGCGGGCAGGCGGTCCAGGCTGGCCGTGAGCTCGAGCACGGCGGCGTCGCCGCGCGCGCGCACGTCGGCCAGGATCGCGGCCACGCGCGCCTCGATGGCCTGGTCGGTTTCCTGGGACCAGTGCAGCACGCGGCTGAAATCGGCCTCGAAGCCGGGCTGCGCGGTGTCCAGGTGGCGCAGGGCGATCTTCATGGCCGGGTCGGAGCGGGGGCCGCCTGCTCCGGCGCCGCGACGGCCTGCTCGAGCGACTGGATGAGGGCGCGGATGGGCTCGCGCTTGAGCTTGAGCGCGGCCTGGTTGACCACCAGGCGCGCGGAGACCTCGAGGATGTGCTCCACCTCCACGAGGTGGTTGGCGCGCAGCGTGCTGCCGGTGGACACCAGGTCGACGATGGCGTCGGCCAGACCGGTCAGCGGGGCGAGCTCCATCGAGCCGTAGAGCTTGATGAGGTCCACGTGCACGCCCTTGTCGGAAAAGTGCTGGCGCGCGATCTGGGTGTACTTGGTGGCCACCCGGATGCGCGAGCCCTGGCGCACGGCGGCGCCGTAATCGAAGTCGCGGCGCACCGCCACGCTCATGCGGCAGCGCGCGATGCCCAGGTCCAGCGGCCGGTACAGGCCGGACTCGTCGTGCTCGAGCAGGGTATCCAGCCCGGCCACGCCCAGGTCGGCTCCGCCATGCTGCACGTAGGTGGGCACGTCGGTCGCGCGCACGAGCACCACCCGAACCTCCGGGCGGTTGGTGGGCAGGATGAGCTTGCGGCTGCGTTCGGGGTCCTCGGTGACCTCTATGCCGGCGGCACGCAGCAGCGGCAGCGTCTCGTCGAAGATGCGGCCCTTGGACAGCGCGAGGGTGAGGACGCCGTTCACTTCACCCTCTCGATGTCGGCCCCAACGGCGCGCAGCTTGTCTTCCATGCGGTCGTAGCCGCGGTCCAGGTGGTAGATGCGGTCCACGACCGTCTCGCCCTCGGCGACGAGCCCGGCGATGACAAGGCTGGCCGAGGCGCGCAGGTCGGTGGCCATGACGCTGGCGCCGGACAGTCGCGCAACACCCTGCACGATGGCCGTGTGACCATCGACCTGGATGTTCGCCCCCAGGCGCAGCAGTTCGTTGACGTGCATGAAGCGGTTCTCGAAGATGGTCTCCGAGACGCGGGCCGCGCCTTCGGCGACGCAGTTCACGGCCATGAACTGCGCCTGCATGTCGGTGGGGAAGGCCGGGTACTCGCTGGTGCGCAGGCTCACCGCGCGCGGCCGGCCGTCGGCGCGCACGCGAATCCAGTCTGCACCTGTCTCGAGCGCCACGCCGGCCTCGCGCAGCTTGTCCAGCACGGCGTCGAGGTGGTCGGCGCGGGCACCGCGCAGCATGACGTCGCCGCCCGCGGCGGCGACGGCGCACAGGAAGGTGCCGGTCTCGATGCGGTCGGGCACGACGCGGTGCGGCTGGCGCGGCGCGTGCAGCGCGGGCACGCCCTGGATGCGGATACGGCTCGTGCCGTGGCCCTCGATACGCGCGCCCATGGAGATGAGCAGCTCGGCCAGGTCCGGGATCTCGGGCTCCTGGGCGGCGTTTTCCAGCACGGTCTCGCCCTCGGCCAGTGCGGCGGCCATGAGGAAGTTCTCCGTGCCCGTGACGGTGACCATGTCGGTGGTGATGCGCGCGCCCTTCAGCCGGGTGGTCTTGGCGATGATGTTGCCGCGCTCCACGCTGATCTGCGCACCCATGGCCTGCAGGCCCTTGATGTGCTGGTCCACCGGCCGGGAGCCGATGGCGCAGCCCCCGGGCAGCGAAACGATGGCCACGCCAAAGCGGGCCAGCAGCGGGCCGAGCACGAGGATGGACGCACGCATCGTCTTCACGAGCTCGTAGGGGGCGACGGGGCTGTTCACCGGCCCGGCGTCGATGGTGATGCGGTCGGGCTCGGTCTCGGAGCGCTCGGCCGTGGCCCCCATCTGGCGCAGCAGCTTCAGCGTCGTGGAGACGTCCATCAGCCGTGGCACGTTGGCCAGGGTCACGGGCTCGGCCGTGAGCAGGGCAGCGCACAGCTCGGGCAGGGCGGCGTTCTTGGCCCCAGCGATCGTGATCTCGCCGTTCAGGCGCTTGCCGCCGCGGATGAGGAGTTTGTCCATGAGGCTGTGCGGCTCGCACAGCGGGCTCGGGGGTGACGCCTGCCGGGGGGCGGGCGCACGCCCGACCCGCGGCTCACCGCGGGTCGGTCAGGGGTGGTGGGGGGCCGATGGAGCCTGGGCGGCGAACTCGGCGGGGGTGAGCGTCTTCATCGACAGCGCGTGGATCTGCTCCCGCATTCTATCGCCGAGCGCCGCGTAGACGCGCTGGTGGCGCCGCACCCGGGGCTGGCCCTCGAACTCGGCGGAGACGATGGTGGCGTAGAAGTGGCGGCCGTCGCCCTCGACCTGGAGTTCCTGGCAGGGCAGGCCCGCGGCGATGAACGCCCGGACTTCCGCGGGGGTGGGTTCCGTCATGCCCCGATTATCCCGCGCCGCCGGCCCCCGCACGCAGCAGGCTCAGGAGCGGATCTTGTAGCCCGTGCGCAGCAGCCGCAGCGCGATGCCCGCCACCACGGCGAAGCTGGCCGCCACCACCGCCAGGCTGAGCCAGGGGGAAACGTCGCTGGCGCCGAAGAAGCCGCGCCGGAAGCCGTCGATCATGTAGAAGAAGGGGTTGAGGTGGCTCACCGCCTGCCAGGCCGCCGGCAGCGAGTGCACCGAGTAGAAGACGCCCGACAGGAAGGTCATGGGCATGATGATGAAGTTCTGGAAGGCGGCCATCTGGTCGAACTTGTCGGCCCACAGCCCGGCGATCAGGCCGAGCGAGCCCAGCATGCCGGCGCCGAACAGCGCGAAGACCAGGATCCACCAGGGCTCGGCCATGCGCAGCGGCACCACCCACACCGTGACCAGCAGCACCCCCAGGCCCACCGCCATGCCGCGCACCAGCGAAGCGCCTACGTAGGCGGCGAACCAGGCCCAGTGCGACAACGGGGTGACGAGCAGGAAGACGAGGTTGCCCGTGATCTTGCTCTGCACGAGGGAGGAGCTGGTGTTGGCGAAGCTGTTCTGCAGCACCGCCATCATCACCAGGCCTGGCACCAGGAAACTCGTGTAGCCCACGCCGGGGAAGACCTCGACGTGGTCCTCCAGCACGTGGCCGAAGATCAGCAGGTACAGCAGCGCGGTCAGCACCGGCGCGGCCACGGTCTGGAAGGCCACCTTCCAGAAGCGCAGCACCTCCTTGCGGAACAGCGGGGCCACGCCCGCGAAGGGTCCCCACGCGCTCATGCCGCCCTCCCCGTGCCGCTCATGATCTCCACGAAGACATCCTCCAGCGCCGCACGGCCGATCTCCAGGTCCTCCACCCGCACGCCCGCCGCGCGCAGTTCAGCCAGGCGGCGTTCGATCTCGGCAGCGTCGTGCGCCGGTATCTGCACGATGCGGCCCGTCACGCGCGAGGCAGCGGCCAGCGCGGGGGGAAGCGCATCGTCGGTCTTGAAGCGCAGCATCGAGCTCGCCGTGCCCGCCAGCAGGGCCGAGGTGCGGTCCAGTGCGACCACGCGGCCCTGCTTGAGCATGGCGATGCGTCCGCACAGGGCCTCGGCTTCCTCCAGGTAGTGGGTGGTGAGCAGCACCGTGTGGCCCTCGCGGTTCAGGCGCGAGATGAAGCGCCACAGCGTCTGCCGCAGCTCCACGTCCACCCCGGCCGTGGGCTCGTCCAGCACGATGACCGGCGGCCGGTGCACCAGCGCCTGGGCCACCAGCACGCGGCGCTTCATGCCGCCGGAGAGCTGGCGCATGTTGGCCTCGGCCTTGTCGGCCAGGCCCAACTCGGCCAGCACCTCGTCGATCCAGGCGTCGTTGTGGCGCACACCGAAGTAGCCGCTCTGGATGCGCAGGGTTTCGCGCACGCTGAAGAAGGGGTCGAAGACGAGCTCCTGCGGCACGATGCCCAGCGAGCGCCGGGCCTCGGCGTAGTCGCGCACCACATCGTGGCCGAGCACACGCACCGTGCCCTGCGTGGCGCGCGCCAGGCCGGCCAGGATGCTGATGAGGGTGGTCTTGCCCGCCCCGTTGGGGCCGAGCAGGCCGAAGAACTCGCCCGGCTCGATCTGGAAGGTCACATCGTCCAGTGCGCGCACGCTGCCGCGCGCACCGGAATACGTCTTGCCGACGTGGCTGAATTCGATCGCGGACATCGGCAGGGATTGTAGGCAGGCGCGGGCCGGCGGCCCGGTGCCAGAATCGGCGCACGATGGCCGAGAAGAAGAAGCCGCGCCGCACCGCCGAGAGGATCCTGGAGGTCACGCTCGAGCTGTACAACCGTTTCGGCGAGCCCAACGTGAGCACCACGCTGATCTCGGCCGAGCTGGGCATCAGCCCGGGCAACCTGTACTACCACTACCCGGCCAAGGAAGAGCTCACCAATCGACTGTTCGACCGCTACGAGCGCGCTGCCGACGAGCTGCTGGACGCCGCCAGCGCGGCCCGTCACGTCGAGGATGCCTGGCTCTTCTTCCAGCTGCTCTTCGAGCTGATCTGGCGCTACCGCTTCCTCTACCGCGACCTCAACGACCTGCTGTCGCGCAACCGCCGCCTCGAGACGAACTTCCAGCGCATGCTCGCGCGCATGGTGGCAGCCGTGCAGACGTTGCTGGCCGGGCTGGAGCGCGGCGGCATCGTGTCGCTCACGCCCCCGCAGCGCCAGATGGTGGCCACGGCCATGGTGGTGCTGCTGAGCTACTGGCTGAGCTTCGAGTACGTGCGCGACCCGCGCCGCGCGCTGGAGCCCGAGCATGCCGGGGCCGCGCTGGCGCGCGGGGCGTACCACACGCTGGGCCTGCTTGCACCCTGGCTGGAGCCGGACTCGCGGCGCCACCTGCAGGCGCTGGTGGGTTCCTACGCCGACCCGGCCGAGGAAGCGGCCGGCCGCGCTGCACCCTCGCCTTCCCGCACCCCTGACCGCCTCTGACCGCCTCTGACTGCATCTGACCACCCCTGACCCCTTCGAGGAAACCGCCATGGCCAAGTGGACCGCCTTCCCCTACCCCCCCGCCGATTACACCCACGATGCCGCCGCGCTGAAGAAGCACTGGGCCCGGCTGCACGCGGGCGATGCCGAACCCCTGCCGAAGGACGACAAGGTGCTGGCGGCCTGGGCGCTCTTCCACGCCGGCGAATTCCAGAAGGCCTTCGACGCCGGCATGAAGGCCGGCGGCGCGGGCCTGGCCGTGGCCAACAAGGCCCAGTGCATCTACGCCAACTACCTCGAGAAGAACGAGAAGACGAAGCTGGCGATGTTCATGGAGGCCGCCGAACGCGCCCAGGCCCAGCAGGCCGAGGAGCCGAAGAACCCGGCGGCCTGGTACTGGCAGGCCTATGCCCTGGGGCGCTACGGCCAGGGCATCAGCGTGGCCAAGGCTCTGGCGCAGGGCCTCGGGGTGAAGGTGAAGACGGCCCTGGAGACGACGATCCGCCTGGCGCCCAAGCACGCCGATGCGCACATCGCGCTCGGGTCCTTCCACGCCGAGGTGATCGACAAGGTGGGCAAGCTGCTGGGCCGCACGCAGGGGGCGGACGCCGCCACGGGCCTGAAGATGTACCAGACGGCCCTGAAGCTCAACCCGGACAGCGCCATCGCCAGGATCGAGTACGCCAACGGGCTCGTGATGCTCGAAGGCGACAAGCGCATGAAGGAAGCCGAGAAGCTCTACGCCGAGGCGGCGGCGTGCAAGCCGCTGGACGCGATGGAGCGCCTGGACGTGGAGATGGCGCGCGCCGAACTCGAGGACTGAGTGCGGGCAGCGGGGCCACAGGCTCAGGCCGCGCGGCTGAAGCCCCGGGCGGCCTCGATCAGGCCGTGGGTGTAGGCGGCCTGCGCGCGGCCGGCGGCGAGCTCCGCGGCCGGCAGCACCTCCACCGTGCGCCCGCGCTGCATCACCATGATGCGCTCGCACAGGTGCGTCACCACCGACAGGTCGTGGCTCACCATGAGGAAGCTGAGCTGGCGCTGCCGCCGCAGCGCCTCCAGCAGGTTCAGCACCTCGGCCTGCACCGAGGCATCCAGCGCCGAGGTGGGCTCGTCCAGCAGCAGCAGTTGCGGCTCCAGGATGAGGGCCCGCGCGATGGCCACGCGCTGGCGCTGGCCCCCGGAGAGCTGGTGCGGGTAGCGAAAGCGCAGTGCCGTGCCGAGCCCCACCTCGTCCAGCGCGCGGCGGATGCGCGCCTCGGCCTGATCGATGCCGTGCACCGCCAGCGGCTCGGCAAGGATGCTGTCCACCGTCTTGCGGGGGTGCAGGCTGCCGTAGGGGTCCTGGAAGACCATCTGCACCGCGCGCCGGAAGGCGCGGGTGCCCGGGGCGGGGACAGGCTCGGGCGCCGGGCCTGCGGGCTGCAGCGCGATGCGGCCGGCCGCCACGGGCGCCAGGCCGCAGACCGCGCGCAGCACCGTGCTCTTGCCCGAGCCCGATTCGCCGACGATGCCGAAGCTCTCGCCCGGGGCCAGCGACAGGCTGAAGTCGTCGACGGCGACGAAGCCGTCGTAGACCACCCGCAGGCCCTGCAGCGACAGGCCGATCACCGCGCCCACTCCGCCTGGCGGTCGAGCACCGGCAGCGGGTGCCGCGGCTCGCCGAGCCGGGGCAGGCAGGCCAGCAGCCCCTGGGTGTACGGATGGCGCGCCTGTGCCAGCTCGCCGGCGCGCAGCTCCTCCACCACGCGCCCGGCATACATCACGAGCACCCGGTCGCAGAAGGACGACACGAGGCGCAGGTCGTGGGAGATGAAGATCAGGCCCATGCCGCGTTGCGCCACCAGGCGGTCCAGGATGCGCAGCACCTCGAGCTGCACCGTCACGTCCAGCGCCGAGGTCGGCTCGTCGGCAATGAGCAGCTGGGGCTCGGCGACGAGCATCATCGCGATCATGGCGCGCTGGCCCATTCCGCCGGAGACCTCGTGCGGATACAGGTCCATGACGCGCGCCGGATCGTCGATCTGCACCGCGGCCAGCGACTCCAGGGCGCGCTGGCGGGCCTGACTGCGCGACGCCTGGCCGTGGGTGCGCAGCGTCTCGGCGATCTGCTGGCCGATGGTCATCACCGGATTGAGGGAGAACTTCGGGTCCTGCAGCACCATCGCGATGCGCCGCCCGCGCAGGGCGCGGCGTTGCGCCGCCGAGCAGTTCATCAGGTCCACCCCGTCCAGGCGCAGCGTGCGCGCGCTCACCACCCCGCCCGGCGCGGTCAGGCCGAGAATGGCGCGCCCGGTCTGACTCTTGCCCGAGCCCGACTCCCCCACGATGCCCAGCCGCTCGCGACCCAGGCTGAAGGACACCCCGCGCACCACCTCCTGCAGCCCGCCACCGCGCTGCGGGTAGGCCACGCGCAGGTCCTCGACCTCGAGCATCGGGGCCGTCGCGTTCACCGGGCCGCCTTGGGGTCCAGGGCGTCGCGCAGGCCGTCGCCCAGGAGGTTGAAGGCCAGGCTGACGACGAAGATCGCCGCGCCGGGTGCCGCGGCCACCCACCACTGGTCGAGCACGAACTGGCGGCCGCTGGCGATCATCGCGCCCCACTCGGGCATCGGCGGCTGCGCGCCCAGGCCGAGGAACCCGAGACCGGCGGCGGTGAGGATGATGCCGGCCATGTCCAGCGTCACCCGAACGATCACCGAAGCCACGCACAGCGGCATGATGTGGCGCAGCACGATGCGCCAGGGCGAGGCACCCACGAGCCGCACGGCGCTGATGTAGTCGGCCTGCCGCACCGTGAGCGTCTCGGCCCGGGCGATGCGCGCATAGGGGGGCCAGGAGGTGATGGCGATGGCGATCACCGCGTTGCCGATACCCGGCCCGAGCGCAGCCACGAAGGCCAGCGCCAGGATGAGCCGCGGGAAGGCCAGGAAGATGTCGGTGATGCGCATGAGCAGCGCGTCGAGCCAGCCCCCCGCGTAACCCGCCACCGTGCCCACGAGCAGCCCGATGGGCGCGGCCAGCACCGCCACGAGCACCACCACCATCAGCGTGATGCGCGTGCCGTGGATGAGCCGCGACAGGATGTCGCGCCCCTGGTCGTCGGTGCCCATCCAGTGGGTGGCCGAGGGCGGCAGCAGGCGCGACTGGCGCAGGTCGCCTTCCAGGGGCGGATAGGGTGCCAGCCAGTCGGCGCAGCCCGCCACCACGATCAGCGCCAGGACGATCAGCAGGCCGAGGACGGCGAGCCGGTTGCTGCAGAAGGCACGCCAGGTGGCGTAGGCGCGTCCCAGGGCCGCCTGCCGGCGCGAGTCGGGCTGCTCGCTCATGAGCCACGCGTGCAGCCGGGCGAAGCGCCCGCGCGGGGCGGCGGAAGGGGGCGAACCGGACTTCATCGCGGGCGCGTCCTCGGGTCCAGCAGCCGGTACAGCAGGTCCGACAGCAGGTTCAGGCCGATGAACACCGTGCCCACGACCACCGTGCCCCCGAGCACGGCGTTCATGTCGGCGTTCTGCAGCGAGTTGGTGATGTACAGGCCCAGGCCCGGCCAGGCGAAGACGGTCTCGGTCAGCACCGAGCCCTCCAGCAGG
>JBMOGN010000096.1:0-12503 GCA_049318345.1 Rubrivivax sp.
AGGCGCGGGTCGCGCGGCGGCGGGTAGCCCTCCAGCACGATCTTCACGCCCTGCTGCGCCGCGGTGGCCTCCACGGCCTGCAGCAGGTCGAGGTAGTCCTCCAGGTGCGCCAGCGGCGGCATGAAGACGTACATCACGCCCGAGCGCCCGCCGTGCTGCGCCTCGGCACGCGGGCCGTTGGCGCGCTGCGGGTCGCGCACCTCCACGCACAGCGCGGTGCGGGTGAGGCCGCGCGCGGAGCGCCCGCGCTGCGGCGCATCGGGCTCAGGCACACCCGGCACCTGGGCGCGCACCGGGCGCGGCTGCGACAGCGGCGGGCGGTCCTCGAAGGGGTCGGGCTCGAAGCCCGGGTCGCGGTCGCCCTCGGCCTGCCAGGGCAGCGAGTCCAGGGGCAGCCGGTAGCCCATGGGCGAGTCCCCGGGGATGAGGTACAGGCGCTCGTCGCGCACGAACCACCGCCCGGTGATCCAGCGCGGCGCGGCCTCGCCGGCCACCCACTCGCGGCGCAGCGGCAGCAGCCAGCCCGTGACGCTGGACAGCCCCTTGTCGAAGACGCGGCGCAGCCGCGCGCGTTCGAGCTCGTCGTCCAGGCGCGACTCGAAGGGGTCGACGTTCACGGGCAGGCGGCGCTCGCGCCACAGCCAGTACCAGGTGTCCTCGTAGCCGGGCTGCACACACCCGCTGTCCAGGCCCAGGCGCTGCGTGAGCGCGTCCAGGAAGGCGTGGGCGTCGGCGGCGGTGTACCGGTGCGGCTCGCGCTCGTCGGCGAAGAGCGACGGGTCCTGCCAGCAGGGGCGGCCGTCGGCGCGCCAGCAGATGGACAGCGCCCATCGCGGCAGCTGCTCGCCCGGGTACCACTTGCCCTGCCCGAAGTGCAGGAAGCCTCCGGCGGCGTAGCGTTCGCGCAGCCGGTGCACGAGCGCCGTGGCCAGGCCGCGCTTGGTGGGCCCCAGGGCCTCGGTGTTCCACTCCGGCGCGTCGCGGTCGTCCACGCCGACGAAGGTGGGCTCGCCGCCCATGGTCAGGCGCACATCGCCTTCGCGCAGCTGCGCGTCCACCTGGTGGCCGAGGGCCAGGATGTCGGCCCATTGCGCCTCGGTGTAGGGCCGCGTGACGCGGGGCGACTCGTGCACCCGTGTCACCTCCATGTGGTGCGAGAAGCTGACTTCGCACTCGTCCACCGCCCCCGACACCGGGGCGGCGGTGGCGGGCTCGGGCGTGCAGGCCACCGGGATGTGACCTTCGCCGGCGAGCAGCCCGGAGGTCGGGTCCAGGCCGATCCAGCCCGCACCGGGCAGGAACACCTCGCACCAGGCGTGCAGGTCGGTGAAGTCGTGCTCGGCGCCGCCCGGGCCGTCCAGCGCCTTCACGTCGGGCTGCAGCTGGATGAGGTAGCCCGAGACGAAGCGCGCAGCCAGCCCGAGGTGGCGCAGCGTCTGCACCAGCAGCCAGCCGCTGTCGCGGCAGGAGCCCGAGCCCCGGGCGAGCGTTTCCTCGGGCGTCTGCACGCCCGGCTCCATGCGGATGAGGTAGCCGATCTCGCGCTGCAGGCGCTGGTTCAGGCCGACGAGGAAGTCGATGGTGCGCACGCGCTCGCGCGGGATGCTCTGCACGAAGGCTGCGAAGAGCGGGGTGGCCTCCCCGCGCACGAGGTAGGGCTGCAGGTCGTGCGCGAGCTCCGGGGCGTAGGCAAAGGGGAACGCCTCGGCCTCGGGCTCGAGGAAGAAGTCGAAGGGGTTGTAGACCGACATCTCGGCCACGAGGTCCACCGTGACCGTGAACTCGCGCGTGCGCTCGGGGAAGACCAGCCGCGCCAGGTGGTTGGAGAAGGGGTCCTGCTGCCAGTTGATGAAGTGCGCCTGCGGCTCGATGCGCAGCGAGTACGACAGGATCGGCGTGCGGCAGTGCGGAGCCGGGCGCAGGCGCACCACCTGGGGCGACAGCGAGACCAGCCGGTCGTAGCGGTAGCGGGTGACGTGGTGCAGGGCGACGTGGATGGACAAGCTGGGCTCCCGAATGCCAGGGCGGATTTCCCGTACCTGCAGGGGGGATGCAAGGTCCGGGCCACCGGCGCCGCCGGATCAGGGCCGATGATGCCAGTAGCGCTCCTCGGCCCGGCGCAGGCAGCGGCCTTCCCCGGCGGGCGCGCTGGAGCGCCAGGACCACGCGCCGCAGCGGTCGCTGCGCACGAGTGCGATGCCGCGGGCCTCGTAGCGCGCCACCACGTCGCGTGCCGGGTGGCCGTAGCGGTTGCGGTAGCCGGCCTGCACCAGCGCCACCTCGGGCGCCACCGCCTCGAGAAAACCTGGCGTGGAGGACGTGCGGCTGCCGTGGTGCGGCACCTGCAGCACCTGCGCACGAAGGGCCTGTGCATCCTGCGCCACGAGCGCGCGCTCCTGGGGGGCTTCGAGGTCGCCAGCCAGCAGCAGCGCGCGGCCTGTGGCGTCGGCTACCCGCAGTACGCAGCTCAGCGCATTGGCTCGCACGGCGCGTGGGGGCTCCTCGCCCGTGCGAGGCAGTGGATGCAGCACCTCGAAGCGCACGCCGTCCCAGGTCCAGGCCTGCCCGGCCTGACAGGGCTCGTGCGCCGGCAGCCGGGCGTGCAGCGGGTGGCTCTCGGGCAGCGACGAGGTAGCCGCGCGCACCGGCAGGCCGCGCAGCAGCGACTCCGCCCCGCCGATGTGGTCGGTGTCCTGGTGGCTGAGCACGAGCAGGTCGACACGGCGCTCGCCACGCGCACCCAGCAGCGGCAGCAGCACGCGGTGCCCGGCGTCGGAGGCGGCGGAGGTGCGCGGCCCGGTGTCGTAGACGAGCAGCCGCGTGCGGGTGCGCACGAGCACCGCCGTGCCCTGCCCGATGTCGGCGGCCACCACGTCGAAGGCGCCCACTGGCGGGCGCGCGGGCACGGGCGCGACCAGCGGCAGCACCAGCGGCAGGGCGAGCAGGCGCAGCCTCAGGGGCAGGGGCATCACCACCAGGGCGCCGCCCAGCAGGCCCGGCACCACCGCCCAGGCCGGCGCGGCGGCGGCCGTCCACTGCGCCAGCGGCAGCCCGGCCAGGGGCGAGAGCCCCGCCAGCAGGCCCTGCACGCACCAGGCTGCGGGCACCCACAGCACCGGCAGCAGCACCCCGAGAAGCGCCAGCGGCGTGACCACGAGGGTGACGAGCGGGATCGCCAGCGCATTGGCCAGGAACCCGACCACCGAGATCTGCTGAAAGAAGACCATCGACAGCGGCGCCAGGCCGACCGTGGCCACCGCCTGCGCCCGCGCGGCCTCGGCGAGGCGACCGCGCCAGCCCGGCGCGACGGGCGCGCGGCCGGCGGGGTCGGAGACCACCAGCACGCCCACCGCCACGAAGCTCAGCCAGAAGCCGGGCTGCAGCAGGGCCCACGGGTCCAGCAGCGTCACGGCCGCACCGGCGCAGCCCAGCACCAGCAGCTGCGGCCAGCGCAGGCCCAGGCTGCGCAGCACCACCACGGCGGCCACCATCATCACCGTGCGCTGCGCGGGCACGCCCCAGCCGGCCACCATCGAGTAAGCCAGCGCCCCGAGCAGGCCGCCCCAGCGCGCGGCCACCGGGGCCGGCACGCGCAGCACGAGCCCCGGGCTGCGGCGCCAGGCCCAGCCCACCGCGCCGCCGGCCAGCCACGCGAACATCGTGACGTGCAGCCCGCTGATGCTCATGAGATGCGCCACGCCCGTGATGCGAAAGACATCCCACTCCTCGCGCTCGATGGCGGCCTGGTCGCCCACGGCCAGGGCGGCCAGCACGCCGGCAGCCGCGGGGTCGGCCACGCGCAGCAGGATGGCGTCGCGCACGGCCTGGCGCAGCCGCTGCACGGGCGCGCCGGCCGCTTCGGCCAGCCGCACCGCGCCGGGGCGCACCGTGCCGCTGGCGCCGAAGCCGCGTTCGAAGAGCCAGAGCTCCAAGTCGAAGCCGTGCGGGTTGCGCGCGCCGTGTGGCCGCTTCAGGCGCACCGGGAGCTGCCAGCGGTCTCCGGCCACCAGCGCCTGCACGGGCGAGGCGATGAGCTGCTCGCCGTCGAAGCCCTGGAACCAGCCCAGCGACAGCAGCGGCGGCACCGCCACTGGCTGCCCTTCCAGCCGCGCCGACTCCACCTCGAAAGCGAACATCACGCCCGAGGCCGACACCCGCGGCAGCTCGGCCACCACGCCGGTGACGACCAGATCCCGCCCCTCGAGCGCGGGCTCCAGGCGCTCGGCCAGGCGCTGGCCGGCGCGCAGGTCCGTCAGCGCGAAGCCCGCCAGCGCCAGCGACGGCAGCAGCACCGCCAGAACCGCAGCGGCCGGCAGCCGCCCGCCGCGCCCCCGAAGCATGGCCAGCAGCGCGACGAGCACCGCCAGCATCAGCACCACCGCAGCGGCCGCCGGCTCGAGCGTGTGCGCGCGCCGCAGCTGCAGCCCCACCCCGCCGGCCCAGGCCGCCAGGGCCAGGCCGATGTGCCATCCGGTGTGGGCCCCGGTGCCTCCCATCGGGCCAGTGTAGGATCGTGAATCACCTCGGAGATCCCCCTCATGAGTGCCCCCGAAAGTCCTGCCCAGCGCCTGGCCGCGCTCGGCATCACGCTGCCCGCCGTGGCGGTGCCCGCCGCCGCCTACGTGCCCTTCGTGCGCACCGGCAACCTCGTGTTCGTCTCCGGCCACATTGCGCGCCTGCAGGGCAAGCCCTGGGTGGGCCAGCTCGGCCTGACGATGACCACCGCCGAGGGCCAGGCCGCCGCGCGCGGCATCGCCATCGAGCTCATGGGCACGCTGCAGGCCGCCGCCGACGGCGACCTCTCCCGCGTGCGGCGTATCGTCAAGCTCATGGGCCTGGTCAACAGCACGCCCACCTTCACCGAGCACCACCTCGTGGTCAACGGCGCCTCCGAGCTCTTCTCGGAAGTCTTCGGGCCGCAGGTGGGCGCCCATGCGCGCAGCGCCTTCGGCGTGGCGCAGATCCCGCTGGGCGCGTGCGTGGAGATCGAGCTCGTGGCCGAGCTGGCGTGAAGCCACCCTCTGCGGCCGGGCTGTTCGGGCTGGTGGCCGGGGGCGCCCTCGCGGGCGTGGGCGTGGCCCTGGTCTCGCAGCATGTCTTCGACATGCAGCCCTGCCCCTGGTGCGTGCTGCAGCGGCTGATCTTCGTGGTGATCGCGGCGGCCGCCGGCGCGGGTGCCCTGGCCGCCCGGCTGCGCTCGCGCACGGGTGCCTGGGCCGCGGGGCTCGCGGTGGCGGCGCTGGCGGGCTGCGGCATCGCCGCGGCCCTGTGGCAACACCTCGTGGCGGCGGCGACGGCCAGTTGCCGGCTGACCCTGGCCGACCGGATCGTCAACGGCCTGGGCCTGGACGGCTGGCTGCCCGATGTCTTCGCCGCCCGCGCCTCGTGCGCAGACGCCGCGGTGCAGCTGCTGGGCGTGCCCTACGAGTTCTGGAGCCTGGGGCTGTACGCGCTGCTGGGCGCAGCCGCGCTGGTCGCGGCCCGGGCCGCCGGGCGGGCGGTCGCCTCCTCGGGCACCTGAGCGACCCCAGCGGTCGTCAGGCCCCGACGCGCCGGGCCCACGCCGCCGCGTCGAAACCCACCGTCACGCTGCCGTCGGCCCACTCCACCACGGGCCGCCTGATCACGCTCGGGTGGGCCGCCAGCGCGGCCAGGGTCGCCGCGGGCGAAGCCGGTTCGCCCAGGCTCGCGCGGGTGGCCTCGTCCAGGCCGCGCCAGGTGGTGCCGCGGCGATTGACGAGCTCGTCCGCGCCGCACGCCGCCAGCCAGGCCGCCGCCCGCGGCGCCGGCAGGCCCTGCTTCCTGAAGTCGTGAAAGGCATGCACCACGCCGTGATCGGCCAGCCAGGCCCGCGCGCGCTTGACGGTGTCGCAGTTGGGGATGCCGTAGACGGTGATCATGGGCGGGCTCCTTCCGGCGAATCGAGGCGGGCGCGGCTCATGCCGCCTCCACCCGCATGGGCTTCGGGAAGCCCTCGACCTTGCGCCCCTTGCGCGCGCGCCGGCCCTGGTAGGCGGCCAGCGCGGCGGGGCGCAGGTCTTCCTGCTTGTCCTTGCCGCCGCGGCCCGCGCCGCTGACGCGCAGCACCTCGGCCAGGGTGCAGGCCGACACCAGCGGAACCTTCGCGTCCACGTCCATGAGCGTCAGGCCGCGGCCGCCGTTGGACTGCAGCTTCAGCTCGTCCAGGGGGAACACAAGCAGCCGACCGTCCAGCGCCAGGCAGGCCACCTGGCGATGCGCCGGGTCCACCTGCGCCGGCGGCAGCAGCACCTCGCCCGGCTCCAGGCTGAGGAAGGCCTTGCCGCCCTTGTTGCGGCCGTGCAGGTCACCGGCGCGGGCCATCAGCCCGAAGCCACCGGTGTGCGCCAGCAGCAGCAGCGTGGTGGCCGCCGCGGCGAGGTAATGCGCCGGTTGCGTGCCGGACTCCAGGTCGATGAAGGTGGTGATGGGCGCGCCGTCGCCCCGGCCGCCGGGCAGCAGCGAGGCCGCCACGCTGTAGGCGCGGCCGTTGCTGCCCAGCACCACGAGCGTGTCCACGCTGCGGCAGCGGAAGGCGCCGTACAGCGCGTCGCCGGGCTTGAACTGCAGCGACGCCACCTCCACCTCGTGGCCCTTGAGCGCACGCACCCAGCCCTTGAGGCTGACCACCACCGTCACCGGCTCGTCGACGATGCGCACCTCGGCCACCGCGCGGCGCTCCTCCTGGACGAGGGTGCGGCGGTCGTCGCCGAAGGCCTTGGCGTCGGCTTCGATCTCGCGCACCAGCGTGCGCTTGAGGGCGGCCGGGCTGGCGAGGATCTCCTCGAGCTTCGCGCGCTCCTCGCGCAGCTGAGCGAGCTCCTGCTCGATGCGGATGGCCTCCAGCCTCGCGAGCTGGCGCAGCCGGATCTCCAGGATGTCCTCGGCCTGGCGGTCGCTCAGTGCGAAGCGCGCAATGAGCGCCGGCTTGGGCTCGTCGGCCTGACGGATGATGCGGATGACCTCGTCGATGTTCAGCAGCACGAGCTGCCGGCCCTCCAGCACATGGATGCGGTCGAGCACGCGGTCCAGCCGGTGGCGCGTGCGGCGCTGGATCGTCTGCTGGCGGAAGGCGATCCACTCCAGCAGCATCTGGCGCAGGCTCTTCTGCACCGGGCGTCCGTCCAGCCCCACCATCGTGAGGTTCACCGGCGCGCTGGTCTCCAGGCTCGTGTGGGCCAGCAGCGTCTGGATGAGCTCGTGCTGCTCCACCGTGCGGCTGCGCGGCTCGAAGACCAGGCGCACCGCAGCCTCCTTGCCGGATTCGTCACGCACGGCATCCAGCACCGCCAGCACGCCGGCCTTCAGTTGCGTCTGCTCGCTCGTGAGCGCCTTCTTGCCGGCCTTCACCTTCGGGTTGGTGAGCTCCTCGATCTCCTCGAGCACCTTCTGCGCGCTGGTGCCCGGGGGCAGCTCGGTGACGACGAGCTGCCACTGCCCGCGCGCGAGCTCCTCGATCTTCCAGCGCGCGCGCACCTTCAGGCTGCCGCGGCCGCTGGCGTAGGCGGCGCGGATGTCGGCCGCGGGGCTGATGATCTGCCCGCCGCCGGGGAAGTCGGGCGCGGGCACGAGCGCGTGGAGCTCCTCGTCGCCCAGGCGCTCGTTGCGCACCAGGGCCACCGCCGCCGCGGCCACCTCGCGCAGGTTGTGGCTGGGCACCTCGGTGGCCAGGCCCACGGCGATGCCCGAAGCCCCGTTGAGCAGCACGAAGGGCAGCCGCGCGGGCAGCTGGCGCGGCTCCTCGGTGGAGCCGTCGTAGTTGGGCTGGAACTCCACCGTGCCTTCGTCGATCTCGTCGAGCAGCAGCCGCGCGATGGGTGCCAGGCGCGCCTCGGTGTAGCGCATGGCCGCCGCGCCGTCGCCGTCGCGGCTGCCGAAGTTGCCCTGGCCGTCGATGAGCGGGTAGCGCTGCGAGAAGTCCTGCGCCATGCGCACGAGCGCGTCGTAGGCGGCCTGGTCGCCGTGCGGGTGGAAGCGGCCGAGCACGTCGCCCACCACACGCGCGCTCTTCACGGGCTTGGCCCCGGCGTTGCCGGAAAAGCCCAGGCCCATGCGCTGCATCGAGTACAGGATGCGCCGCTGAACGGGCTTCATGCCGTCGCACACATCGGGCAGCGCCCGGCCCTTGACCACGCTCAGCGCGTACTCGAGGTAGGCGCGCTCGGCGTAGGCGGCCAGGGCCACGGCGTCCTGCGGTTCGGCGGGGTCGGCGGGCGGGGGGTCGAACAGGTCGTTCATCGTCGGGGGTCGGAAAGTTCGGAGATTCGGCGGCTCACAGCCTCATCGTGAAGCGGGTGCCGTTGATCGAGAAGGTGGCCTGGCGCGGGCCGATGCGCTCCAGCACCAGCCCGGCGGCCACGGCATCGCCCTCACGGAACACCTGGCCATTGACCAGCAGCATGCGGCTGGCCGGGTCGGCGGAGTAGACGATGCCGCTGAGCACCAGCCGGGGCATGCCGGCCTTCACGGTGTCGGGCAGGTCGGCGTAGCCGGGCAGCGGAGCCGAGGCGGCCGCGGCGGCTCCGCTGCCCGCTGGCGCACGGTCCTGAGGGGTCGGCGTGGTTGGCGTGGTCGCCTGGGCCGGTGCGGTCGGCTTGGTTGCCTGGGCCGGCACCTTAGCCTGGGCCTTCTGGGCAGCCTGCGCGGGCGGCGCCTGCGGTGTCGGCTTCGCCGGCTGAGCCGCAGCGGCCGGCGCCGGTGGCGACTTGGGCGCCTGGGCCGCACGGACCGGAGCGGCTGCGGGGGCCGGGGTGGGGGCCGGGGCGGCCGGGGAAGCGGGGGCCGTGGCAGCCGGCTGAGGCGGCGCCTCCGCCCGGCGCGCCGGGCCCAGCGCGAGCATGGCCAGGCCCAGCAGCAGCACACCGCCCAGAAGCGCGGCGGCCACGCGGGGTCGGGCCCAGGCGGGCGGAGGCGCCGGCCGCAGCGGCGCCTGCGGGTCGAAGGTCGAGACCACGGGCTGCGAGACCCGCGCGGCGAGCACCTCGTCCTGGAGCGCAGGCAGTCGGCCCTGCGCGCGGGCGCGCTCGGCGTCGGCGCGTTTGAGGGCATCCAAAATCAGCGACACCGCTCAACCCCCCGCCCGGGTAGCGGGCCCGGCCCACCACAGGAAACCCAGCAGCAGGCCCAGGCCGATGCCCACGCCCGCCCCGGCCAGCGCCGTGCGGTGGCGCCACAGCCGCGCGCGCCAGCGCTGGTGCCAGGGCCCGAAGGCCTCGCTGGCCGCCTGGTCCACCAGCGGCCCGTTCACCGTCCACACGCCGGCCGCATAGGCCCCCAGCAGGGCGCGGTCGCACAGCACGTTCACCAGCCGCGGCACCCCGCGCGACAGCGCGTGCACGCGCTCCAGCGCCTCGTCATCGAAGACACCCTGCGGGTCGCGGCCGGCCGCCTGCAGCCGGTGGTGCACATAGCGCACCGTCTCGGCGGCGTCCAGCGCGGTGAGGTGGTAGCGCGCCACGATGCGCTGCGCCAGCTGCTCCAGGCCGTCGCCGGCCAGGATGTCGCGCAGCTCCGGCTGGCCGATGAGGATCACCTGCAGCAGCTTGTGCTCGCCGGTCTCCAGGTTCGTGAGCAGGCGCAGCTGCTCCAGCGCCGGCACCGGCAGCGCCTGGGCCTCGTCCACGATCACGAGGTTGCGGTGCCCCACCGCATGCGTGCGCAGCAGGAAGGCGTTGAGCGCGTCCACCTGCGCCTTGGAGCCGGGCTCCTCGGGCAGCGGCACCCCGAACTCCTCGCAGATCGAGCGCAGCAATTCCTCGGGCTGCTGGCGAGGGTTGAGGATGAAGGCGGTGTTGCAGCGCCGCGGCACCTGCTCGATGAAGGCGCGGCAAAGCGTCGTCTTGCCGGTGCCGATCTCGCCGGTGAGCAGCACGAAGCCGCCGCTGGTCACGCCGTAGAACAGGTGCGCCAGCGCCTCGCCGTGGCGCTCGCTCATGTACAGGCTGCGCGGGTCGGGGGCGATCGAGAAGGGCTCGCGCTGGAAGCCGAAATGCTGCGCGTACATGGGGCCTGCCCTCAGCGGGGTTGCTCCTGCCCCAGGGCGATGCGCGCCTGGTACTCGCGGTCGAGCATGCTCATGACGACCAGGCTGTCGTAGCCGTCGGCGCCGTCCAGGCGCACGCGCACGCTTTCGCGCAGCCGGCCCTCCTCCAGGAAGCCTTCGCTCGCGTACAGGCCCTGCGCACGCGCGTTGGAGGCCTTCACGTCGAGCCAGAAGCGGTGCGCGCGCAGGTCGCGAAAGGCCATGGCCTTGAGCTCGCGCACGCACGCGCGCCCCAGGCCCTGCCCCTTGGGCTGCAGCACCAGGCGCTTGAGCTCGACGCTGCCGTGCGGGTTGCGGCAGCCCTGCAGGATGACGAAGCCCGAGGCGGCCCAGTCCGCGCCGGCCTCGACGATGAAGTGCCGGAAATCGGGGATGCGCACCGCGCCCTCGTGCTGCGTGCGCTCCCAGGGCGTGATGAAGGGGCGGTTGGCCGGGTCGTTCTCCACCGTGGAGACGAAGGCCAGGTCCGACACCAGCGTGGGACGCAGGCGCAGGCGCAGGGGCAGCGCCCCGGTGCTCGCCGGCCCGGCGCCCACTAGACGTCCACCTCGACGCTGTCGCCGTGCAGCTCCATGAGCTCGCGCCGCGCCGCAGCCTCGCCCTTGCCCATGAGGCGGTTCAGCGAGGCGGTGACCGCCGCAGCCCCCTGCGGCCCGAAGGACACCTGCAGCAGCCGGCGCGTTTCCGGGTTCAGCGTCGTCTCCCACAGCTGCTCGGCGCTCATCTCGCCCAGGCCCTTGAAGCGGCTGATCGACCAGCTGCCCTCGCGCGCGCCTTCCTTGCGCAGCTTGTCCAGCGTGGCCTGCAGTTCGCCTTCGTCCAGGGCGTAGATCTTGGCCGCCGGCTTGCGCCCGCGCGCCGGGGCGTCCACGCGAAACAGCGGCGGCTTGGCCACGTACACATGCCCGCGCTCGATCAGGCGCGGAAAGTGGCGGAAGAACAGCGTGAGCAGCAGCACCTGGATGTGCGAGCCGTCCACATCGGCGTCCGACAGGATGCACACCTTGCCGTAGCGCAGCCCGGAGAAGTCGGGCTCGTCGTCGGCGCCATGGGGGTCCACCCCGATCGCCACCGCGATGTCGTGGATCTCGGTGTTGGCGAACAGCCGGTCGCGCTCCACCTCCCAGGCATTGAGCACCTTGCCGCGCAGCGGCAGCACGGCCTGCGTCTCCTTGTCGCGGCCCATCTTGGCGCTACCCCCGGCGGAGTCGCCCTCCACCAGGAAGACCTCGTTGAAGAGCGTGTCGCGGCTCTCGCAGTCGGTGAGCTTGCCCGGCAGCACCGCCACGCCCGAGCCCTTGCGCTTTTCCACCTTCTGCCCGGCGCGCTGGCGCGCCTGGGCCTGGCGGATGACGAGCTCGGCGAGCTTGCGGCCATGCTCCACGTGCTGGTTGAGCCACAGCTCGAGCGCCGGGCGCACGTAATTCGACACGAGCCGCAGCGCGTCGCGGCTGTTCAGCCGTTCCTTGGTCTGGCCCTGGAACTGCGGGTCCAGCACCTTGGCCGAGAGCACGAAGCTCGCGCGCGAGAACACGTCCTCGGGCATGAGCTTCACGCCCTTGGGCAGCAGCGAGTGCAGCTCGATGAAGCCCTTCACGGCCGCGAAGAGACCATCCTTGAGCCCCGACTCGTGCGTGCCCCCGGCCACCGTGGGGATGAGGTTGACGTAGCTCTCCCGCAGCGACTGACCCTCGTCGGTGAAGGCCACGCACCAGGCGGCCCCCTCGCCCTCGGCCACGTTCTCGGCCTCCTGGCCGCTGGCGTACTGCTCGCCCTCGAACAGCGGAATCAGCGGCTCGCCCGGCAGGCCCTGCGCGAGGTAGTCGCGCAGCCCGCCCTTGTAGAGCCAGGTGGTGGTCTCGGCGTCCTTCTGGCCCGACTTCTCCACCGTGAGCGTGACGGTGACGCCGGGCATGAGCACGGCCTTGCTGCGCAGCAGGTGCACGAGCTCGCCGCGGGGCAGCTCCACGCTGCCGAAGTAGCGCGCATCGGGCCACACCCGCACCGAGGTGCCCTGCCGGCGTTCGGAGGCGGCCCGCTCGCGCACGGCCAGCGGCTCCACCACGTCGCCGCCGCTGAAGGCCAGCGAGGCGGCATGCCCCTCGCGCCAGACGGTGACCTGCAGCCGGCGTGCGAGCGCGTTGGTCACGCTCACGCCCACGCCGTGCAGGCCGCCGGAGAAGCTGTAGGCGCCGCCGGCGCCCTTGTCGAACTTGCCCCCGGCGTGCAGCCGGGTGAAGACGATCTCCACCACCGGCACACCCTCCTCGGGGTGCAGGCCGAAAGGGATGCCGCGGCCGTCGTCGTCCACGCTCACCGAGCCGTCGGCATGCAGCGTCACGGCGATGCGCCGGCCGAATCCGGCCAGCGCCTCGTCGGCGGCGTTGTCGATCACCTCCTGCACGATGTGCAGCGGGTTGTCGGTGCGGGTGTACATGCCCGG
>JBMOGN010000097.1:0-12278 GCA_049318345.1 Rubrivivax sp.
CTCAGGCCTGTCGGTGTTCGCCGGCGTGGGCGAGCGCACCCGCGAGGGCAACGACTTCTATCACGAGATGAGCGACTCCAAGGTCGTCGTCCAGGAGGACCTGAGCCAGTCCAAGGTGGCGATGGTCTACGGCCAGATGAACGAGCCGCCGGGCAACCGCCTGCGCGTGGCGCTCACGGGCCTGACGATCGCCGAGTCCTTCCGCGACGAGGGCCGCGACGTGCTCTTCTTCGTGGACAACATCTATCGCTACACCCTGGCCGGCACGGAAGTCTCCGCGCTGCTGGGCCGCATGCCCTCCGCGGTGGGTTACCAGCCCACGCTGGCCGAGGAGATGGGCCGCCTGCAGGAGCGCATCACCTCCACCAAAGTGGGCTCGATCACTTCCATCCAGGCCGTGTACGTGCCCGCCGACGACCTGACCGACCCGTCGCCGGCCACCACCTTCGCGCACCTGGATGCCACCGTGGTGCTGTCGCGCGACATCGCCGCGCTGGGCATCTACCCCGCCGTGGACCCGCTGGACTCCACCAGTCGCCAGATCGACCCCAACGTCGTGGGCGAGGAGCACTACACCACGACCCGCGCCGTGCAGGCGACGCTGCAGCGCTACAAGGAACTGCGCGACATCATCGCCATCCTGGGCATGGACGAGCTCTCCCCCGAGGACAAGCTCGCCGTGTCGCGCGCGCGCAAGATCCAGCGCTTCCTGTCGCAGCCCTTCCACGTGGCCGAGGTCTTCACGGGCACGCCCGGCAAGTACGTGCCGCTGAAGGAGACCATCCGCGGCTTCAAGATGATCGTGGCCGGCGAGTGTGACCAACTGCCCGAGCAGGCCTTCTACATGGTGGGCACCATCGACGAGGCCTTCGAAAAGGCCAAGAAGATCCAGTAAGCACCTCGACCTGCGTCCGACCAAGGAGCCGACATGGCCACCATTCACGTCGACGTCGTCTCGGCCGAGGAGAGCATCTTCTCCGGCGAGGCGAAGTTCGTCGCGCTGCCGGGCGAGAACGGCGAGCTCGGCATCATGCCGCGCCACACGCCGCTGATCACCCGCATCAAGCCCGGTGCGGTGCGCATCGAGCGCGCCGACAACGGCGAGGAGGAGTTCGTCTTCGTCGCCGGCGGCATCCTCGAGGTGCAGCCCGGTGGAGTGACGGTCCTGGCCGACACGGCCATCCGCGGCCACGACCTGGACGAAGCCAAGGCACTCGAAGCCAAGAAGGCCGCCGAGGAAGCGATGAAGAACGCCAAGAGCGACATCGACTTCGCCGCCGCGCAGAGCGAGTTCGCCGCCATGGCCGCGCAGATCGCGGCCATCGCCAAGCTGCGCAAGAAGTGATCCGCGCGCGCGGAGCCCGGCCTTGAAGCTGCTGCGGGTTCTGCACATCGGGGCGGTCGCCTGCGCGACCGCCCTTTTCATTGGGGCGCCGGCCCGCGCGCAGGATGCGCCGGCGTGGTCGCAGCTGCCCCTGTCGGTGACGCTGGGCGTCGAGCGCGTGGCGCTGCCCGCGGGCGAACGCATGGGGCTCGTGGGCGGCTCGCTGCTGCTGGAAGCCGCGCCAGGCTGGTGGGCGGGGCCGGCCGTCTATGGCGCGGCCAGTGGCCGCCGCGCCGGCCTGTTCGTGGGCGGTGTGGAGGTGCAGCGCCGCTGGCAGCTCGGTGCCCGGCTGCAGGCCGCAGCCGGCCTGTATGCCGGGGGTGGCGGCGGGGGCGCGGCGCCCGTGGGCGACGGGCTCATGCTGCGCCCCGCGGCGTCGTTGATGATGGACCTCGGCGGCTGGCAGGCCGGCCTGTCGCTGTCGGGCACCCGCTTTGCCGGCACGGCCATCGGCGGCACGCAGCTGGGCCTCGTGCTCGGCTGGGACGGCCGCTACCGCTACACCGACGATTCGCGTGCGGGCAGTCGCCTGGCCGATGCGCGCGGCAGCGGCCTGGGCTGGAGCCAGGCTCAGCTGTCGCTGGTCTCCTGGCAGCTGCAAGACGGCAGCGGCCGTCGCATCGGGCTGGCCAGCGGGCGGGCCCTGCACCCCACGGGCCTGTCGGGTGTGGACTGGGGATTCGAGATGGGGGCGGCGGCCACGGGCGGGGCGGCCGGCTACATGGAGATCCTGACTTCGCTGGGCCTGTCCACCGAGGTGGTCAGCGGCCTGCAGGTGGGCGCGCGCGGTGCGCTCGGGCTGGGCGGCGGCGGTGCGCTGGCCAGCGGTGGAGGCGGGCTCGCAAAGGTCTCGGCCAGCCTCGCCTGGACCCTGGCGCCCGGCTGGCAACTCTTTGCCGAGGCCGGGCAGGTGCGGGGTGCCGGTGGCCTGCCGCGTGCCCGCAGCGTGCAACTCGGGCTCGGGCTCGACCTGGAACCACCCGCTGGCCGCGCGGCTGCCGGCGCGGCGGGCACCGTCTCGGCCTGGGAGTGGACCGCCGGCGTGCAACGCATGCAGCGAGCCGCGCGCAGCGATGGCCGGCGCGGCCCGATCGATCTGGTCTCCGGGAAGATCGACCGGCGCCTGACCCCCTGGCTGTACCTCAGCGCGCAGGCGCACAGCGCCTTCGGTGGCGATGCCGGTGCCTTTTCCACCGGGCTCGTGGGCGCCGGGGTGTCCACCCCGGCTGGCGCGGCCCCGTGGCGGCTCGGGGCTGAGGCCCTGGTCGGCGCGGCCGGCGGTGCGGCCGTCTCCACAGGAGGCGGGGCGATCGGCCAGGCGCTGGCCTGGGCGAGCTGGGCCAGCGGCCCGCACAGCCACCTGAAGCTCGGCTACGGCCGGGTGCGCGCGCTGCGCGGCGGCGGTGCGCTGGACAGCCCCGTGCTGGAGCTGTCCTACAGCCGCCGCTTCGGCCTGGGCGCGCCCTGATCCGGTCGCCGCCGGCGGCGGCGCTGCGTATCATCCGCCCATCCGGACCGCCAGCGTGGCCGAGGCGCCCTTTTCCAGGGCGCGGCCTCGTCGGTGCGCAACCCGTGAAAGGAGGCATCCCGTGGCACTCATGGACTTCATCAAGAAACAGTTCATCGACGTCATCGAGTGGGTCGAGGACGGCGACGGCACGCTCGCGTGGCGCTTCCCGATGGCCGACCGGGAGATCCAGAACGGGGCCTCGCTGACGGTGCGCGAGTCGCAGGTGGCGGTGTTCGTCAACGAAGGCCAGGTGGCCGACGTCTTCGGCCCGGGCATGCACCGGCTCACCACGCAGACGCTGCCGGTGCTGACCTACCTGAAGAACTGGGACAAGCTCTTCCAGAGCCCCTTCAAGAGCGACGTCTACTTCTTCAGCACGCGCCAGCAGGTGGACCAGCGCTGGGGCACCACGCAGCCGGTGTCCATCCGTGACAAGGACTTCGGCGCCGTGCGGCTGCGCGCATTCGGCAACTACGGCTACTGCCTGACCGACCCCAAGCTCTTCCACACCGCCATCTCCGGCACCCGCGAGCGTTACACCGCCGCCGAGCTCGACGGGCAGCTGCGCGCCTTCATGCTGCAGCACATCAGCGACGCGGTGGCCTCCGCCGGCATCCCCTTCCTCGACCTGGCGGCCAACCAGGTGGAGTTCGCGCGGCAGCTGCGCGAGGCGGTCGCGCCCGAGTTCACGAAGATCGGCCTGGCCCTGGAGTCGGTGACGGTGCAGAACGTGTCGCTGCCCGAGGAGCTGCAGAAGGTGCTGGACCAGCGCATCGGCATGGGCATGGTCGGGCAGGACATGGGCCGCTTCATGCAGTACCAGACGGCGCAGGCGATCCCGAAGATGGCCGAGGGTGCGGGCGGCAGCGGCGTCGCCGGCGACGCCATGGGCCTGGGCGCGGGCGTCGCCCTGGGCCAGGTGCTCGCCCAGAACCTCGCGCAGGGCCTGCAGGGCCTGGCCGCTGCGCCGGCGGCGGCAGCGGCCGCGGCCCCTGCGGCCGCGTCCATGAAGCCCGATGAGGTGATGTCCACGCTGGAGAAGCTCGCCGAGCTGAAGTCCCGTGGCATCCTCACCGAGGAGGAGTTCTCCTCCAAGAAGGCCGAGCTGCTGAAGAAGCTGGTCTGAGCGCGCGCGTGTCCGCCGCAGCCCATCCGCGAGTCTGGCGCGCGCCGTGAGCGAGCCCGTCGCGCCGCAGCGCCGCTGGCGCGCCGCGTGCCCGAACTGCGGCGCGCCGGTGGAGTTCGCGTCGGCCGCCTCGCCGGTGGCCGTGTGCAGCTTCTGCCGCAGCACGCTCGCGCGCGAGGGCGAGGCCCTGCGCCGCATCGGCGTGTCGGCTGAGCTCTTCGACGACCACTCGCCCCTGCAGCTCGGCGCGGCCGGGCGCTGGCAGGGCGAGTCCTTCACCGTCGTGGGCCGCCTGCAGCTGGGCTACGCCCAGGGCCGCTGGAACGAGTGGCATGTGCTCTTCGACAACGGGCGCAGCGCCTGGCTGGCCGAGGACAACGGCCGCTACGTGATGTCCTTCGCGCAGGAGGTGCCTGCGGATCTGCCCGCGCTGCGCGAGCTGCTGCCGGGTGCCGTCCTCGCGCTTCAGGGGCGCCGCTGGCAGGTGGCCTCGACCGTGGACGCCCGAATCGAGGCCGCCCAGGGCGAGCTCCCTGCCGAGCCTCGCTTGCAGGGCGAGCTGCGGGTGGTGGAATTGCGCAGCGCCGACGACGCGGTCGGCAGCCTGGAGTTCGCGGGTGGCGCCCCGGGCTCCCGTGCTCTGGCGCCCGCCTGGTCGATCGGCCGCCCGGTGGCGCTGACCGAACTGGCGCTCACCGGGCTGCGCGAGGAGTCCGAACGCGCGCTGGGCGCACGCGGCGTGGAATGTCCCTCCTGCGGCACCGCGCTGGAGATCCGCCTCGACAGCACGCGCTCCATCGTCTGCCACCAGTGTCACGCGGTGGTGGACCTCTCGCAGGGCGTGGGCGGCGACCTGGCGCACTACCAGCAGGAGGGAGGCTTCGCCGAAGGGGGTGGCCCGCAGATTCCGCTGGGCGCCACGGGGCGCCTGGCGCTGGGCGGCGAGACGCGCGACTGGCAGGTCGTCGGCTACGTCGAGCGCGGCGAGGAGCCCGAGGACGCGGACGACGATGTCGTGTTCTGGCGCGAGTACCTGCTCTATGCGCGCGAGGTGGGTTTCGCCTTCCTCGTGGACGCCGACAACGGCTGGAGCTGGATGGTGCCTCTGGCCGGTGCGCCCGAGGAGCGGGGCTACTTCGCCCGCTGGAAGGGCCGCGACTACGAGCGGCTCGCCCGCTATCCGAGCCGCATCACGTGGGTGCTGGGCGAGTTCTACTGGCGGCTGCAGCGCGACGAACGCATCCTCGTGGCCGACTACGCCAGCGGGCCGCGGCGCCTGAGCCGTGAGCAGGCGGGTTCGGAGGTCACGTGGTCGGAGGGCGCGGAGCTGTCAGTGAGCACCGTGCTCGAGGCCTTCGGCCTGAAGACCGCCACGGGCGTGGCTCCTGGGCGCGAGACCTTGCCTTTCAAGGCCGATCCCCATGGCCGCTCCCTGTTCGTGAGCATCCTCGTCGTCCTGGTGGGCATCGTGCTCGTGATGAGCCTGCTGCGGGCCTGCTCGCGCGACGAGTGCGACACCGTTCGCGAGACCTTCGGCGCGAGCAGCGTCGAGTACGAGCAGTGCCGGCAGCGCGGCAGCCGCTACACCTCCTCCACCTCCGGCGGCTCGTACGGCGGCGGCTGGGGCGGCGGAGGCGGCCACAAGTGAACCTCTCCTGCGTGACCGTGCGACGCGGTTTTCTCCACCACCCTCCCAACTCGAGGAGTTCCCATGATGGGTATCGAATGGCTCAAGCCCGGCGTCTTCTTCGGATCGATGCTGTTCGCGCTGATCGGCGTGGCGATCTTCTGGATCTGCTTCGTCATCATCGACAAGATCACACCCTACGACCTGTGGGCCGAGATCGTGGAGAAGCGCAACGTCGCGCTGGCCATCGTGGTGGGCGCGATGTGCATCGCCATCGGCATGATCGTCTCGGCCGCCGTGCACGGCTGAGCCGGTGAACCCCAGCTCCGCGTCGCGGCCTCAGGACCGCCCCCCGGGCGCGGGCGAGGTCGCGCTGCTGGCCTCGGTGTTCGTCGTGGCAGCCTGCGGGCTGCTGTACGAGCTCGTCGCGGGCACCCTGGCGAGCTGGCTGCTCGGCGACTCGGTGCTGCAGTTCAGCACCATCATCGGCGCCTACCTCTTCGCGATGGGTATCGGCTCGTTCCTCAGCCGCTTCGTCACGCGGCAGCTCATCGCTACGTTCCTGCGCGTGGAACTCCTGGTGGGCCTGGTGGGCGGGTTGATGCCCGCCGCGCTCTTCGTCGCCCACAACTTCGTGCACGGCGCCCACGGCGCGCACGGGGCGCCGGCCGTCTTTCGCGTGCTGCTATACGCGCTCGTGCTGCTCGTGGGCACCCTTGTGGGGCTGGAGATCCCGCTGGTCATGCGCATCCTCAAGGCGCAGTTCCGCGACCGCTGGCGCCTGTCGGAACTCGTCTCCCAGGTGCTGACCTTCGACTACCTCGGGGCGCTGGCCGTGGCGGTGGCCTTCCCGCTGCTGCTGCTGCCGCAGTTCGGCGCCATCCGCACGGGCGTGCTCTTCGGGCTCATGAACGTCGCGGTGGCCGCGTGGGCCCTGTGGCTCTTCCGGGCCCAGCTGCCGCGCGTGCGGCTGCACGCGCTGGCCTGCGCGGCGGTGGTCGCGGCGCTCGTGGCCACGGGCCTGGGTGCCGACCGCCTCACCACCTGGGCCGAGGACCGCTTCTACGGCGAACGCATCGTCCACGCCGCCACCAGCCCGTACCAGCGCATGGTCGTCACCGCCAACGCTGCCGGCGAGATGAGGCTCTTCCTCAACGGCAACCTGCAGTTCGACACGCGCGACGAGTACCGCTACCACGAGGCCCTCGTGCACCCGGCGATGGCCGCGCACGGCGCGCCGCGGCGCGTGGCCATCCTGGGCGGCGGCGACGGGCTGGCGCTGCGCGAGGTGCTGCGCTACCCGGGCGTGGAGCAGGTCTGGCTGGTGGACCTGGACCCGCAGGTCACCCGGCTCTTCGCGCAGGACGAGCGATTGCGAAGACTGAACGCGCAGGCCTTCGACTCCCCGCGCCTGCGGGTGGTCAACGCCGACGCCTTCGCCTGGCTGGAGAGCCACGAGGAGATCTTCGATGTCATCGTCGTGGACTTTCCGGACCCGAGCAACTTCTCGCTGGGCAAGCTCTACACGACCAGTTTCTACGCCCTGCTGGATCGGCACCTCGCGGCCACGGGCTACGCCGTGGTGCAGACCACCTCGCCGCTGCTGGCCCGGCGCAGCTTCTGGACCGTGGTGACCACCATCGAGTCGGTGGGCCTCACCGCCACGCCGTATCACGCTCACGTGCCGAGCTTCGGCGAATGGGGCTTCATCGTGGCCGGCCGGCGACCGTGGCGCCCGCCCGGGCAGTTCCCGCAGGGGCTGCGCTACCTCACGCCGCAGGGCCTGCCCGGGATGCTGCACTTTCCGCCCGACATGGCCCGCGTGGCGGCCGAGCCCAACCGGCTGTCCAACCAGACGCTCGTGCGCACCTTCGAGGAAGAGTGGGGCCGCGTGCAGCCGCACCGGTGAGCGCGGGCCCGACTCGCCGCGCCGTGCTGGCGGCCGCGCCCCTGGCCTGGGCTGCCGGGTGCGAGCGTGGTGCGCAGCCGCCCGACCCTGCAGCCTGGCAAGGTGGCTGGGTGGGCGCCTCGTACGCTCGCGGCCACCTGCTGCGCCAGGCGTCGCCGCCCGATGCGGCAGACACCCCTGGCCCGGTGCGGCGCTGCGCCGTGGCCGTGCTCGGAGCCGGCGTGGCGGGCCTGGCGGCCGCGCGCGCGCTCGTGCGCGCCGGCGTGGACGATGTGCGCGTCTTCGAGCTCGAGGACGAGGCCGGCGGCAACGCCCGCGGCCACACGCTGGGCGGCCTGCCCTGCCCGCTGGGCGCGCACTACCTGCCCGTGCCGCCTGCGCAGGCGCAGGCGGTGTCGCAGTGGCTGCACGAGATCGGGCTGCTGCGCTCGCAGGCCGGGCGCACCGTCGCGCTGGAGCGTCACCTCTGCCATGCGCCGCAGGAGCGGCTGTGGACGGGCCGGGAGTGGGTCGAGGGGCTCCTGCCCCCGGCGCCCGCCGGCTCCGACACGCTGCGCCAGTACCGCCTGTTCGCCCGCCGGGTGGCCGAGGTCTCGGGTCAGGCGCGCTTTGCCATCCCCGCCTCGGCCGCTGCATGGTCCGCCGCGCTGCAGGCCCTGGACGAGCGCACCTTTGCGCAGTGGCTGCATGACCAGGGGCTCGACGATCCCGCGCTGCGCTGGTACCTCGACTACGCCTGCCGCGACGACTATGGCGCCGGGCTGGATGCCGTCTCGGCCTGGGCCGGCCTGCACTACTTCGCCAGCCGCCATGGCTTTGCGGCGCACGCCGACGACGACGGGGCCCTTGCCTCCGAGGGCGTGTTCACCTGGCCCGAAGGCAACGCCTGGCTCACGCGGCGGCTGGCCTCCGATCTGGGCGCGCGGCTGGACGCCGCCTGCTGGGTGCGGCGTGTGCAGGAGGGCCGCCACGAGGTGGTGGTGGACGTGCAGCACGCCGGCCCGCGCGGGCGCGAGCGCTGGGTCGCGCGCGAGGCGGTGGTGGCGTTGCCGCTGCACGTGGCTCGCCGCGTCGTGGTCCAGGCGCCTGCCGCGCTGCCCGCCCTCTCGGCAGCCGCCGCGGCCGTTGACCATGCGCCCTGGCTGGTGGCCAACCTGCTGCTGCGCGAGCCGCTGCTGGACCGCCCCGGTGTGTCGGCGGCCTGGGACAGCGTCTTCTATGAGCCGGACCTGGCGGCCTCGGGGGCGGGACGCTACGCGCTGGGCTACGTGGATGCGCGCCACCAGGGCCTGCGCCCGCGCGACGCGCCCACCGTGCTCACCGCCTACTGGGCCTTCGGCCAGCGCGATCGCGCGCAGACGGCGACCATCCGGCGCCAGCTCCTCGACGAGCCCTGGCAGGCGTGGGCGCAGCGCGTGGTGGCGCACCTGGCGCGCGTGCACCCGGATCTGCCGCAGCTGCTCGACCGCGTGGACCTGATGCGCTACGGGCATGCGATGGCCGTGCCCGGCCCCGGCGTGCGCAGCCACCCGGCACTGCGGGCGCTGCGCGAGGGCGTTGCCGGCCGGCTGCACGCCGCGCATGCCGACCTGGCGGGCTACTCGGTTTTCGAGGAGGCCTTCACGCTCGGGGACGCGGCGGGCCGCCGGGCGGCGGCGCGGCTGGGCCGCCCGGTGCCCCCCGCGTGAGGCGCTGCCGCCGCACGGCGACGGCCTGGAAGTGCTCGACCAGGCGTTGCACGAGGACCTCGGCGCGCGCGGCGTTGTCGGTGGACAGGTTGCACACGAAGGCGTCGATGGTGACCACACCGAGCTCGGGCCAGGTGTGCACCGCCAGGTGCGACTCGGCCAGCAGCACCGCTCCGGTCACCCCCCCGGGTACCGGAAAGGCGTGGAAGAGTTCGCCCACGGGCCGCAGCCCCGCCACCCGCACCGCTTCCAGGCAGCAGTCGCGCAGCGCGTGCGCGTCGGTCATGGCCGCCACGGCAGCCTTGCAGCCGCTGAGGTCTGCGGTGAGATGCACGCCGTTCATGGGCGCTGATTATCGGCACCGATCGCGGTGCCCCTCGGAACGCTTCAGCCCTCGATGTGCGGGCGATCGGGCAGCTCGTTCGGGTTGATGACCCCCGGCGCCAACGGAAAGTGGGCCTGCAGCAGGGTGTGCACCTCGTCCACCGTGCGGGCCAGGCCCTCCTCGAAGCGCCCGGCGCGGAAGTCCTCGCGCATCGTGTGCACCAGCTGCTCCCAGTGGTGCCGGGGGACATGCCGGGCCAGGCCCCGGTCGGCCACGATCTCGATGGCGTGCTCGGCCAGCAGCAGGTAGATCAGCACGCCGTTGTTGGCATCCGTGTCCCACACGCGCAGCTTGCCGAACATCGTCACCGCGCGTTCGCGCGCGGTCGCGCCGCGCCAGAGGTAGCTCAGCGGCAGGCCCGCTTCCACGCACACGCGGATCTCGCCGCTGTGGCTGCGCTCGCTGGCCGCGATGCGCTGCGTGATGCGCTCCAGCGCCGCGGGCCCGAGTGCGCGCCGGGCGTCGGTTTCGTCCATCCAGCGGTGCTTCAGCAGCCGCATCAGCCGGCCGCCGCGCGCGCGGGCGGGCTGGCCGGAAGGGCCGGAAGGGCCGGAAGCTCCGGAAGAGCCCGATGCACCGGGTCCGCCTGGAGGGTCAGGTAGGGGAGCCATCTCGTTGCACCTCACCAGCTGCCAGAGGCGCCGCCGCCCCCGAAGTCGCCGCCGCCGCCCGAGGAGAAGCCTCCGCCGCCGAAGCCGCCGCCCGAGCCCCCGCCGCCGCTCCAGCCTCCCGAGCCCCAGCTTCCACCGGAGCCGCCGCCGAAGACGATCGGCCCGCCCCGCGAGCGGCTGCTGCGCGCCAGCCCCGAGCCGAGGCCGAAGAGCCCCACCACCACCAGCGTCACCACCCCGGCGGCCAGGCCCAGCAGCACGCTGTGCGTGAACCACCAGCCCAGTCCGCCGGCCACGCCGGAGGTCAGCACCGAGCCGAACCGGCGCCCGAACAACCTGCCCAGCACCCCGCCGACCACCGGCACGCCGACGAAGATGAACATCAGCAGGTCCTCGAGCTGCACGCCTGCCTGGGGCGGTCTGGCCGCGCGCGCGGCCGGCGCGGGCAGCGCCTCGCCGCGGACGCGCGCCATCAGCCCGTCCACGGCACGGTTCAGGCCCCCGGCGTAGTCCTCGGCGCGGAAGGCCGGGCGCATCGCCTCGTCGATGATCTGGCGCGCGGCCAGGTCCGGGATGGCCCCTTCCAGTGCCTTGGCGACCTCGATGCGCACGCGCCGGTCGCCCTTGGCCACCACCACCAGCACCCCGTCGCCCACCTCGCGCCGCCCGATCTTCCAGCTGTCGGCCACGCGCTGGGCGTAGGCGGCGATGTCCTCGGGCTGGGTCGTGGCCACCAGCAGCACCACGATCTGCGGGCCTGACTCGGACTCGAAGGTGGCGAGCTTGGCCTCCAGGGCCGAGCGCTGCCCGGGGTTCAGGGTACCGGTGAGGTCCATCACCCGCGCCGACAGCACGGGCACGGGCAGCACATCCTGGGCGGCGGCGGGCGAGCCCGCCCACAGCGCCAGCGCCGCGAACGCAGCCGCGGCGAAGGCGCGCATCACTTCGACGCGGCAGGCGCCGCCGGGCTGGCGGCAGGCTTGTCGAAACTCACCGCCGGCGGCGCGGAGATGGCGGCCTCGTCGGCCACCGTGAAGCCCGGCTTGACCGAATAGCTGAACATCTTGGCGGTCAGGTTGGTCGGGAGCTCGCGGACCAGCACGTTGTACTCCTGCACCGCCTTGATGTAGCGATTGCGCGCAACGGTGATGCGGTTCTCGGTGCCCTCGAGCTGCACGCGCAGGTCCTGGAAGGCCTGGTTGGCCTTCAGGTTCGGGTACTGCTCGCTCACGGCCATCAGGCGCGACAACGCGCCGCCGAGCTCGCCCTGGGCCTTCTGGAAGCGGCTGAAGGCCTCGGGGTTGTTCAGGGTCTCGGGGGTGACCTGGATCGAGGTCGCCTTGGCGCGCGCCTCGATCACCTTCGTGAGCGTCTCCTGCTCGAAGTTGGCCTCGCCCTTGACCGTGGCCACGATGTTGGGAATCAGGTCGGCGCGGCGCTGGTACTGGTTGAGCACTTCCGACCAGGCAGCCTTCGTCTGTTCATCGAGCCTCTGGAAGTCGTTGTAGCCGCAGCCGCCGAGCAGGGCGGCTGCACCCAGTGCCAGGATGGCAAACAGACGTCGGATCATGGCGGGTCCTTTCGGGGACGCAGTTGAGCACGCCCCGGATATGGGGGGCGATGCCGGCCGTTCAAGGGCAGGCAGATGCGGGACACTGCGCTTGCTCAGCACTCAGGTCGGCGTGACCCCGCGCAGCGGCTCGAAGCTGGCCGAGCGGCGGTCCTTCCACGCGGCGATGGCGGCCGTCATCTCGTCGATGTCGAAGATCGCGCTCTGCAACAGCGTCATCTGCGCCAGCGCCGCGCCGGTGCCGTGATCGCGCGCGAAGTTCAGCGCCTGCTTGCTGCCCGCGATCGCCAGCGGGCTCTTGGCGGCGATGTCCTGCGCCAGCGCCTGGGCCTGGGCATGCAGGGCGCCGATATCGGGCAGCACGGCGTTCACCAGCCCGCAAGCCAGGGCGCGATCGGCCGGCAGCCGCATGCCGGTGTAGGCCATCTCGCGCGCCAGGCCCTGCGGCACCACGCGGCCCAGGCGCTG
>JBMOGN010000098.1:0-12091 GCA_049318345.1 Rubrivivax sp.
CCGACTCGGCCGTGCCGCCGTGCTCGACATAGTCATAGGGGTGCTCGGTGTAGGCGATGCCGTGCTCGCGCAGCCACTGCGTGGCCGGGGTCTGGCTCACGTGGCGGTCCTTGCGCGTCACGGCGCATCGCCCAGCGAGGCCGGCTCCTCGGCGGCTCCCCGGCCGCCGGCCGGCTCGTGCGCAATGGCCAGGGCCACCGCCAGAGCCTGCTGGGCGATGGTGCGCAGCAGCCCGCCGGGCTGGCGCACATCGAAGCCGACGAAGTGCAGCCCGGCCAGGGCCTGGCTGCCGCTGAGCACGCGGGGCAGGCCGCGCTCGTCCAGCGGCAGGGGCTGCCCGGGGAAGAGCGCCTGCACGGCCGGCGCGTAGCCGGTGGCCAGGATGACCGCGTCGAAGGGCACCTCGCGCCCGTCGCTGAAGCGCACGGCGCCGGGCTGGAGGGCTTCCACGCCGGGGTATACCGCGATCTCGCCACGGCGGATGCGCGCGAGCGTGCCCACGTCGATCATCGGCGTGCGGCCCTCCTCGCGCAGCTGCGACAGCGGCGAGCGCGCCGGCGTGCGCAGGCCGAAGCGGGAGAGGTCGCCCACGGTGAGGTCGCGCAGCAGGCCGGCCAGCGCGTCGCCCAGCCGCGGGGGCAGCCGCGCGAGCAGCAGCGAGGTGCGCTGCGTCGGGCGGCCGAGCACGTCGCGGTGCACGATGTTCACGGGCGAGCGCACCGACAGCGCCACCTGCACGCCCTGCTCGCACAGGTCCAGCGCGATCTCCGCGCCCGTGTTGCCCATCCCCACCACGAGCACGCGCATGCCGGCAAAGGGGGTGGCATCGAGGTAGTTGCGGCTGTGGAGCACGCGTGCGCCGAAGTGCGCCTGGCCCGGCAGCTCAGGGCACAGCGGCCGCGCGTTCGCGCCCGTGGCCACGACGACGTGCCGCGCTGCCAGCGGCGGGCCGTCGGCCGTGTGCACCTCCCAGCGCCAGGGGGAGGCCGGCGGCGCCGCACGCACCGCCTGCACCTCGCACCCGGTGCGGGGCGCCAGGCCGAAGTGCCGGGCGTAGGCCTCGAGGTAGGCGACCACCTGGGCGCGCGGCACGTAGCGCGGCGCCTCGGAGGGAAAGGGCAGGCCCGGCAGCGCGGAGAGTTCCTTGACCGTGTGCAGGTGCAGCCGCCGGTAGTGGGCCCGCCAGGACGCGCCCAGGGCCGGTGCGCGCTCCAGCACGGTCACGTCGCGCACGCCGGCCTGCACGAGGCACGCGGCGGCTGCCAGACCGGCCGGCCCCGCTCCCAGGACGACCGCCTGCCGGCCCGGCGCGCTCACGAGCCGGCAGGCGCGTTGATGCGAAAGCGCACCGAGGTGGCCTGCGTCGCGCCGGGCGGCGGCGCCATCTCGCCATCCAGCCGCGCCCCGATCTTCTCCATGGCCCGGCGCGAGCGCCAGTTGGCCACCCCGACCTCGAACCACACGGTACGCGCCCAATTGAAGGCATGGTCGAGCATGAGGCGCTTCATCTCGGCGTTGACGGCCCCGCCCCAGTGGCTGCGCGCAAGGAAGGTGTAGCCCACCGTGACGTGGCGCGCCGGCTCGTCCCACTGGTAGTAGCGCGAGGAACCGATGACCGCGCCCGTGGTCGCGTCGTGCGCCACCAGCGCACCGCCGCAGGCCAGGCCGCTGTCGAAGAAGCGCTGGAAGACCTCGCGCTGCCAGCGCGTGGGCTCGGGATGCAGGGCCCAGATGGCGGGGTCGGCGGCTGCGGCGTGCAGGGCCTCGAAGTCGTCGGCGCGCAGCGGGCGCAGGCGCACGAGCCGACCTTCGAGCACGGGCTGCCAGTCAGGGGGCGAGCTTGCATTCACGGCAGTTTCCTTCCCGGTACCGGGTCGGGCCGGCCCGCGAGAGTGCGGCGTGCAAGCCACACGGGTGTGACGAGTTGTTGCAGGAGGCCGGCCTGTTTCAACTCGACACAGTTTAGCCCGGCACCCGGAAGGCATTCCTTCACGGCAGGCCGGCCGCGCCGCCCGCAGGCCCCTGAATGCGGCTCAGGTTCCGACGAAATCCTGAACTTGAGAGGCCGGCGCTCCGCGCGATCCCGCGAAAAGACGGGTGGAAACCGGCCCTGTTCCACGGACCGGGAGTCCCGTTGCCCCTGCCACCTGTCGGATCCACGCCCTCGTACTCGGTCACGAGCGGCCCGCTCACGCCCTACGACGGCACCCAGGTGGAGAGTTTCGACGCCGGGGACACCCTCGACCTGAACCGGGTGGGCGGGGTGCTGTACGGCACCTCGGTGCCGCAGGCCATGCAGCCCACCGGCTCCACGGGCAACTTCCTGTGGGCGGGAGCGAACAACCCGGTGACCCTGCAGTTCGCCCAGGCCGTGAACTACTACGGTTTCCTGTGGGGCTCGCCCGATACGAGCTGGGGGCCGGACGCGTCGCAGGGCGTGCGGCTGTACAGCGGCTCCACCCTCGTGGGCACCTACACCGTCGACAGCCTGGGCCTGAACGGGACCACACGCTTCGTCAACTTCTTTGCCGCCCAGGGCCAGGAGTTCACGCGGGCCGAGCTCTTCAGCCACACCAATTTCGAGACCGACCACCACACCGTCTCCACCGGGCAGCCGGTGGCCCCGACCTACGGCACGGACCTGATCACCAACGGCTCCTTCGAAGCCGACGACATCCCCAGCGGCTTCCAGGTCCGGGCCGTCACGGGCTGGACCGGCATCACGGCCTCCACCGCCGAGCTGCAGGACGGCATCGTCACGCCCAACCCGGGCACGGGCTCGCAGAACATCGAGCTCATGAACGGGGGCGTCCGCCAGTCCGTCACCACCACCGCAGGCAAGTCCTACCAGCTGAACTTCGCCTACCGCTACGGCAACGACGGCACGGCTGCCAGCAACGCCTTCGAGGTGTGGTTCAACAACCAGAAGGTGGCGGACGTCAACCCGGTGCAGGGGCAGCCCTGGCAGGGCGCCAGCTTCACGCTCAGCGGCACGGGAAGCGCGGCCAACCTCGAGTTCCGGATGAAGGCGGGGCAGGAGAACGGCGAGGGCGCCGCCCTGGACGCGGTGCAATTGCGTGAGGTCCTCGGCACGACATCGGCCTCGTCCCCTCAGACCGTCATCGATTTCGAGGAATTCACCACCGGCGACCAGAACTCGAGCATCCTGACCAGCAAGGGCTACACCTTCAAGAACCGGCTGGCGAACTTCGACGACACGATGCTGGTGGTGGCCGCCGGCTACCCGAGCAAGGTCCTGCACGCGAACAACTGGTCCGACAACACGACGCTCACGCGCAGCGATGGCTCGACCTTCGACCTCGTGTCCTTCGACTACGGACCCGACCAGTACAGCTACCAGGGCGACAACACCCTGTCGGACGCCGTGGTGACGGGCACCTTCGCCAACGGCACGACCCTGACCACGACCTTCAGCGACAGCCTGGCCCAGACGGGGCCCACGGGCCAGAAGACGATGGCCACGCTGAGCCTGAACTGGACCAACCTCACGGCGGTGAAGATCGACTGGGCGCCCGGGACCTCGCCGGCCTACGGCACCCTGGACAACTTCAGGCTGGGCTCCGCCGCCCAGCCGCCGACGCTGAGCGCGCCCTCGGCCTTCACGGTGGTGGAGGACATGGCCAGCCCGCTGGTGTTCACCGGCACGCCCTTCAGCGACAGCGACAGCGCCACCCTGACCGTGACGCTCGCAGTGGCCGACGGCTCGATCTTCGGCCAGGCGGCCACCGGCATCGCCATCGGCGGCACGGGCACGGCACGCACCTTCACCGGCAGCGTGGCCGACCTCAACGCCTACTTCACCACCGCCGGGCGCATCAACTACACCACCGCGCCGAACAACACGGTGGCACGCACGCTGACCACGCGCGTGACCGACGGCGTGTCCACCACCACGGCCACCAGCACGCTGCAGATCACGCCCGTCAACGACGCGCCGACGGTCCGCGCGCCGACGAGCTTCTCGGTCCTCGGCAACACGCCCAGCCCGCTTTTCTACAGCGGAACTCCGTTTGGCGACATCGACAGCGGCATCCTGACCGTCACGCTGTCCGTGGCCGACGGAACGATCAGCGGCGCGGCGGCGTCTGGGATCACGGTGGGCGGCACCGCCACGGCGCGTACCTTCACCGGGTCCATCGCGAACCTCAACGCCTACTTCACCACCTCCGGGCGCATCACCTACACCACCGCGCAGGACAACACCGCCTCGCGCACCCTGACCACGCGCGTGTCCGACGGCTTCCTGAGCGACTCGGCCACCTCCACGATCCTCATCACGCCCTGGCAACCCGACGACCGCCGCACCGCCCCTGCACCGATCACGGCCTCGGGCGCGCCCCGGGCGAAGCCCGCCGGGCTGATGACCTTCGACCGCTCCATCGGCCCGCTGAGCGTGGACGGCAGCCGGCCCACGGAGACCTTCGAGCCCACCGATGCGCGCATCCTGGCCACCCGCGGCGGCATCCCGGTGGGCCCGACCTCGGGGACCTTCCCGGGCACGTACGCGAGCCTGGACGCGGCCCAGCACGTGATGGTGGTGGCCGCGTCGGCCTTCAGGCCGCAGGCCCGGGAGATGACGGTGGACCTGACCGGCCGGCCCACCACGAGCTTCGGCTTCCAGTGGAACACTGCCCAGGCCGACAACACGGTGGAGATGTATGCCGGCACGAAGCTGCTGGGCCGCTACACCCCGGCAGAGGTCTTCGCCGACGCGCCTGCAGGCTCGACCCCGAGCGCCTACGTCACCTTCCGCACCGTGGACGGCACGCTCATCTCGCATGCGGTGTTCTCCTCGGCCTCGCCCTTCGAGGTGGACAACCTCTCGACCGACGGGGACCTCGGCCGCACCTTCCTGCCGAAGCCCGGGAGCCGGGCCGCGCGCTCGGTGTACACGCGCTTCGACACCACGGCACTGGGCCCGCCGCCAGCGGCGTCGGCCACGGCACCTGCGATCTACCGTCCCACGCTCATGCTGGCCGATCACCGGGCCCGCCCGGTACCCGATCCGGCCACCACCTCCACCCTCGGCAGCGACATCGTCGTGACCGAACCGGAGATCCAGACCCGTGCCCGCCTGGCCGGCAGCTACGCCGCCCTCGCCGGTGGCCTCGCCTCCTCGCAGGAACTGTCGCAGTTGCTCGGCATGCGTCTGTGAAGCCGGACCGCTCCCGCACCTTGCTAGCATGCCGGCGATGGCGCAGCACGCTCCCACGCTCGAGGACATCCAGGCCGCTGCCGCCCGGCTTGAAGGCCAGGTGGAGGACACGCCGTGCCTGGAGAGCCGCACGCTTGGCGAGATCCTGGGAGCACGCGTCTTCCTGAAGTTCGAGAACCTGCAGTTCACCGCCTCCTTCAAGGAGCGCGGGGCGCTGAACAAGCTCTCGGTGCTGGCGCAGTCCGGCCGTGCGGTCAAGGGCGTGATCGCCGCCTCGGCCGGCAACCACGCGCAAGGGCTCGCGCACCACGCGCGGCGGCTGGGGATGCGCGCGGTCATCGTCATGCCGGCGCTCTCGCCGGCGGTGAAGGTCGAGCGCACGCGCGGCTTCGGGGCGGAGGTGGTGCTGCACGGCGAGACCTTCGACGAGGCGCACGAGCATGCGCTGCAGCGCGCGGCGCGCGACGAGCTCGTCTTCGTGCACCCCTTCGACGACCCGGACGTGATTGCCGGGCAGGGCACCGTGGCCCTGGAGATGCTGCGCGCGCAGCCCGCAATCGACACGCTCGTGGTGGCCGTGGGCGGCGGCGGGCTGATGTCCGGGATGGCCACGGCCGCACACGCCCTGCGCCCGGACATCCGGCTCGTGGGCGTGCAGACGGCACGCTTCGCCTCGATGGTCAATGCGGTCACCGGTAGCGCGCACCCCATCGGGACGAGCTCGATCGCCGAGGGCATCGCGGTGGGCCGCCCCGGACGGCTCACGCGAGCCATTGCCGGGGAGCTCTTGCACGAGTGGCAGGTGGTGGACGAAGGCGACATCGAACAGGCCCTCGTCATGCTGCTGGAGATCGAGAAGACGCTGGTGGAGGGCGCGGGCGCGGCCGGGCTGGCCGCGCTGCTGCAGGACCCGGGCCGCTACGCGGGCCGGAACGTGGGCCTCGTGCTGTGCGGCGGCAACATCGACCCGCTGCGCCTGCAGGCCATCATCGGTCGCGGCATGGTGCGAGCCGGGCGCCTGGCGCGGGTGCGCGTGGAAGCCCGCGACACCCCGGGGGTGCTGGCACGGCTGACCTCGGTGGTGGCGCGCTGCGGCGCGAACATCGAGGAGGTGCACCACCAGCGCGCCTTCACCACGCTGCCCGTGCAGGGCGTGGAGATCGAGATCGTGCTGCAAACCCGCCACCATGCGCACCTGGCGGCGGTGATCGATGCCCTGCGCGAGGAAGGCTTCGTCGCCGGCGCCTGCTGAGGGTGCACGGCGGCGCGAGCCGATTCGAGCAGGACTTCACGCCCGGGAACCGACCGCACTCCCCGGGCGTTGACGCGCTGCGAGGGCCCACGCTCCAATGGCGGCCGGGGACTCCCCCGGACACGGCGCGCAAGCCCTCGGGCACGAGACGCGCCGGTCAGGCCCAGGCCTGGAGCACATGAGTACCGGATCGATCAACCGGACCCCGCGGCCCGCACCTTCGGCGGCCGCGGCGTCCGCCACCCTCACGATGGACCTCGACACGCAGCGGGCGTCTCTGTACACGCAACTCGACCAGCCGGCGGGTGAGGCGGACACGCGCGCGTCATCGGCGCGCGCCGCGCTGGCCGCCGGCACCGCGCAGGTGTCGATGACGGGGCTGAACGGCGGCATCGCCCTGGCGCAGCGCGCCGGCGCCGCGCTGGAGGAGATCGGCGCGAGCTTCCTGCGCATGCGCGCCGTCTCCGAGCGCCTGGCCAAGGACAGTGCCTCGGCGCCCGAGCTGCGCAGTGCCTCCGCGCAACTGCAGCAGGAGCTCGTGCGCGTAGAAGCGCTGACCGAACAGTCGGGCCTCGGCCAGCGGCCCGAAGGCCGTTCGAGCGCGCCGGGCCGGGGCCGCGGCAACGCCGCCGGCAGCACCATGGTGCTGACCTCCATGGGCACCTTCGCCTCGGCGCAGCAGCTGATGTCGGAGTTCAACAACGCCGGCTCCGACATGCAGGCCTGGCTGGACATCGCCACCGGACGCCTGGCCCTGAAGGCGGTGGTGAACTACCTCAGCGAGGGCGTGCCCGAAGCCCCCGCGCCGGCACCCGCTCCCGCGCCCGCAGCCCCCCCTGCCCCGGCGCCCGCCGCGCCGGTGCTGCAGCTGCGCAGCCCCGAAGACGCGCAGTCGGCCATGCAGACCCTGGACGACGCGCTGGACGTGGTGGACCTCGTGCGCGGACGCTTCAGCGCCGCGCTGGACCGCTTCGACACGCAGCTGTCGGGCCTGGCGGCCAACCTCACCGGCACCCGCTCCGGCGAGGACAGCCGCCAGCGCATGGCCACCCTGGCCGAGACCTCGCAGGCCCGCATGCTGCGCAAGCCGCAGGAGGCCGTGACGGCACAGGGCCGGCCCTTCCCGGCCGGCGCGCTGGACCTGCTGCGATCGGACGCGATCCAGATCGTCTGGGGTGCCGACGGCGGCGCGCTGGCGCGCACCTGAGGCGGCCGCTCAGCGCCGGGGCGACCGGCGCAGCCCCAGGCCCATGACGGCGCCCACCACGAGCACCGCGCCCACCCACTGCACGGGCTTGACGAGCTGGTCCAGCAGGGCCCAGCCCAGCGCCAGCGCGATCACCGGCTCGACGCTCATGATGGGCGAGTTGCCCACCACGCCCAGGCGCGGCAGCAGCACGAAGGTGAGCGTGAAGGCCGTGCCGTAGAGCGCGCTCAGCCCGGCCAGCCCCCACCAGCCGATGGGCGCATCGGGCCAGTGCGGCCCGCCCTGCGACAGGGTCAGCGCCAGCGCGCACACCCCAACGATGGACATGGTGAAGGCGCTGCGAAAGCGCCCGTCCAGCGCCCCCACTTCGTGCTGCGTGAGCGCGAGCACGAGCCCGAAGCTCACGGCCGCGAGCACGGCGAAGCCCACGCCCGCGCCGATCTGCGACCACTGCGCACGCGCGCCCAGGCCGGAAGCCGCGCCGGCCACATCCAGCGCCAGCGCCAGCCCGGCCAGGATCACCGGGATGGCCACCCGCACCGCGCGCTCGGGCCGGTGGCGGTACAGCAGCGCCGCCCAGGCCGCCGCGCACAGCGGATAGAGGTTGAAGGCCAGCAGCGCCAGCCCCACCGGGATGCGTGCCACCGAGGCGTAGACCGACAGCGTCTGCACCGTCAGCAGCGCCCCGAGCGCGACCAGCACGCGCCACTGCCGGGTGCTGACGGCCAGCGCCGGCCGCGCCCACCACACGAGCGCGCCGACCACGATGGCCGTGCTCAGGCTGCGCGCGGCCGCCGCCGTGGACACGCTCACACCGTGATCCATCGCCACGCGCGCGGCGATGTGGTTGCCGGCAAACAGGCAGGCCAGCCCGAGCAGGGCGGCGAAGGCGCGGGGGCCGGGCGCGGACATCGCCGCATCATAGGCGCCGCCCGCGGGGCAACGCGCTCAGTCGGCGGAGGCGCCGGAGTCCTTCACCACCTTGGCCCACTTGGCGATTTCGGCGGCCTGGAAGCGCGCCAGTTCCTCCGGCGTGGACAGCCACGGGTCCAGCCCGAGGGACTTCAGCTTGTCCTGCACATCGGGCAGCTTGAAGACGCGGTGGATCTCCTGGTTCAGCCGCATCACCACCTCGCGCGGGGTGCCGGCCGGGGCGAACACCGCGAACCAGCTCGTCGCCTCGAAGCCGGGGATGCTCTCGGCCACCGTGGGCACATCGGGCGCGGCGGGCGAGCGCTTGGCGCCGGTCTGCGCCACCGCGCGGATCTTGCCCTCGCGGGCCATCGGCAGCGCCGAGGGCATGTTGTCGAACATGAGCTGGATCTGCCCGCCCACGAGGTCGGGGATGGCGAACTGCCGGCCCTTGTAGGGCACGTGCGTCATGGTCGTGCCGGTCATCGACTTGAAGAGTTCGCCCGAGACGTGCACCGAGGAGCCGATGCCCGGCGAGCCGAAGCTCAGCTTGTTGGGGTTGGCCTTCAGGTGCGCGACGAGATCGGCCACCGTCTTCACCGGCAGGTCGGTGTTCACCACGAGCAGGTTGGGCGTGCTGGCGACGTGCGCCACGGGCACGAAGTCCTTCACCATGTCGTAGGGCATGCGCTTGTACAGCGCGCCGTTGATGGAGTGGGTGCCCACGGTGGCCATGACCAGGGTGTGGCCGTCCGGCGGCGCCTTGGCCACCGCTTCGGCGCCGATGTTGCCGCCCGCGCCGGGCCGGTTGTCCACCACCACCGGCTGGCCGAGGTTGGCCTTCTCGGAGAAGGTGCGCGCCAGGATGTCGGGCGCACCGCCGGGCGGGAAGGTGACGATCAGCCGCACCGGCTGGCGCGGAAAGGCCTGGGCCTGGGCCTGGGCCGCAGTCGGCGCAAGCAGGAGGGCGGCTGGCGCGAGGAAGCCGGCCACGGTGGCCAGGGCGGCAAGCGCACGCAGGCGAGACAGGCGGGGTGGGAGGGACGGGAGGGGGCGGCGCAGGATCATGGGCAGTCTCCGGTGAATGGGCAGGAGTCGATCACAGCGCAGCCGCCCTGGCTACCCGGTGCGACCCCACGCCCGGCGGGCCTGGGCTTCAGCCCAGCTGCACCCTGACGCGCCCGAGCGCAGGTCGCAGCGGCCCGGGTGGGGGGGACGGGCCGGAGGCGGGTGGGGGGCGTCCATGCGCACAGGGTCGGCAGCAGCCCAAGACGCCGTCTCCAGACCGAATCCCGGGTAGATGGGCGCCTGGCACGCTTACTGCTACACCGACTTGTATACCAGTTTGCCCATCCATGTCCGCCCTCCCTGCGCCCTCGCATCCGCTGCCTGCCGACCACGCCGACTCCCTGGCGCGGCCCACCGTGGCTTCCATCCTGGCCGCGGTGGCCGACGGCGCCGATGTGCGGGCGGCCGTGGACGCCGTGCGCACCCGGGCCTGCGCCCGTGCGCGCACCGATTCCGGGCGTGCAGCGTGGATCCATCTGTGCCCGGACGAGGCCTGGGCGCAGCAGCTGGAGCTGCTGTCGGCCCGCCTGGCTGCCAGCGTCACGCGCGCCGAGGCCCTGCAGCGTTTCCCGCTGCTCGGGGTGCCCTTCGCGGTGAAGGACAACATCGACATCGCCGGCGAGCCGACCTCGGCCGCCTGCCCCGCCTACACCCACCTCGCCCCGGAAAGCGCCACGGTGGTGCGTCGGCTGCTCGACGCTGGTGCGTTGTGGGTGGGCAAGACCAACCTCGACCAGTTCGCCACGGGCCTGGTGGGCACGCGCTCGCCTTACGGGCGGCCGGCCAGCGTCTTCGATGCGGAACGGGTCAGCGGCGGCTCGAGCTCGGGCTCGGCCGTGACCGTGGCCAGCGGGCTGGTGGCCTTCTCGCTGGGCACCGACACGGCCGGGTCGGGCCGCGTGCCGGCGGGCTTCAACGAGCTCGTGGGGCTGAAGCCCACGCCCGGCCGCGTGCCCACCACGGGCGTGCTGCCGGCCTGCCGGTCGCTGGACTGCGTGTCGGTGTTCGCGCACACGGTGGACGACGCGGCGCATGTGCTGTCGGTGCTGGAGGGTGCCGACGAGACCGACGAGTGGTCGGGCTTCACGCCGGGTCCGCGGTGCGCGCCGGCGCGGCTGCGCGTGGGGGTGCCGCAGCAGCCGGTCTTCCACGGCGATGCCGGCTACGCCCCGGCCTGGGAGGCGGCGCTCGCCCAGGCTCGGCGTATGGGCTGGGAGCTCGTGCCGCTGGACTTCGGCGTGCTGCACGAGGTGGCGGCGCTCCTGTACGAGGGCCCCTGGGTGGCGGAGCGACACGCCGTGCTCGAGTCGCTGATGACCGCGCAGCCGCAGGCGCTGGACCCGACCGTGCTGAAGGTGGTGTCGCGCGCGCAGGGGATGAGCGCCACCGACACCTTTCGCGCGCAGTACCGGCTGCGCCAGCTCGCGCAGCCGGCGCGCGCGCTGTGGCGCGGGGTGGACGCCCTGCTCGTGCCCACCGCGCCGGGCCACCCGAGCTTCGCGGCGCTGGATGCCGACCCCGTGGGCGAGAACGCCCGCCTGGGCACCTACACGAATTTCGTCAACCTGCTGGGCTGGAGCGCGCTGGCGGTGCCGGCCGGCCGCACGCCGGCAGGCCTGCCCTTCGGCGTGACCTTCATCGCGCCCGGCGGCCACGATACGGCGCTGGTGGACATCGGCCGCCGCTGGAGCGGCCAGCGTCAGGTGCCGCCGCTGCTGCACGAGCCGGCAGCCGAGCCCACCCTGGCGCTGGCCGTGGTGGGCGCGCACCTGTCGGGCCTGCCGCTGAACGGCCAGCTGCTGGAGCGCGGCGCCACGCTGCTGGAGACCATCCGCACCGCGGGGTGCTACCGGCTGTACGCGCTGCCGGGCACCGTGCCGCCCAAGCCCGGGCTGCAGCGCATCGCGCCGGGCGAGGCCGGCGGCGCCATCGAGGTGGAGGTCTGGGCCGTGCCGCAGGCGCAGGTCGGCTCCTTCCTCGCGCTCGTGGCAGCTCCGCTGGGCCTGGGCAGCATCGAGTTGCAGGACGGCCGCCGGGTGCACGGCTTCCTGTGCGAGGGCCACGCGCTGTCCGGGGCCACCGACATCACCGCCTGCGGAGGCTGGCGTGCCTACCTCGCTTCAAAAGGGGCCGGGGTCGGAGCCGCCTCCACCCTGTCCCCTTCCGTGCCAACCGTCTGAACCATCTGGGAGAACTTCATGGACCGTCGCGACTTCCTCTCCAGCAGCGCCGCCGGCGCCACCGCCACCACCCTCGGCCTGATGCCGGGCGCCGCCTCGGCGCAGGAGCGGCCCAAGGACGTGCTGATCGTGGCCAACGAGTTCGGCCCGAACTCGCTGGACATCCACACCGTGGGCGCCAACCGTCCGGCCTACGGCGTGTCGTGGCTGTGCTACGACAGGCTGATGACCTACGCGAAGAAGAAGTTGCCCGACGGCCGCCTGATGTACGACATGGACAAGCTCGTGCCCGAGCT
>JBMOGN010000099.1:0-12035 GCA_049318345.1 Rubrivivax sp.
CCGTGGTAGCCCGGCGAGGGCTCGGTCATGCCGGGGAACTTGCCGTTGTCCCAGGCAAAGCGCCCCGACTCCACCACCACCCCGCCCAGCGTGGTGCCGTGCCCGGCCAGGTACTTGGTGGCCGAGTGCACGACGATGTCCGCGCCGAAGGCGATCGGGTTGCACAGCGCCGGGCTCGGCACGGTGTTGTCCACCACCAGCGGCAGGCCGTGCGCGTGCGCCACTTCGGCCACGGCGGCGATGTCCAGCACCACCAGGCTCGGGTTGCCCAGCGTCTCGGCGTACACGGCGCGGGTGTTCGGGCGGATCGCCGCGGCGAAGGCCTGCGCGTCGGTGGCCGGCACGAAGGTGGTCTCGATGCCGAACTTGCGCAGGTTCACCGCCAGCATCGTCACCGTGCCGCCGTAGAGGGCCCCGGCCGCCACCACGTGGTCGCCGGCCTGCAGGATGGTCAGAAGCGCCAGCGCCTCGGCGGCCATGCCGCTGGCCGCTGCCACCCCGGCGCGCCCGCCCTCCAGCGCCGCCACGCGCTCCTCGAGTGCGGCCACCGTCGGGTTGCTCAGGCGCGAGTAGACATTGCCGAAGGTCTGCAGGTTGAACAGCGAGGCCGCGTGGTCGGCCGAGTCGAAGACGAAGCTCGTGGTCTGGTAGATCGGCAGGGCGCGCGCGCCGGTGGCCGCATCGGGGATCTGCCCGGCGTGGATGGCCAGGGTCTCGGGCTTGAAGGAGCGGTCGGCCATCGGTTCACCCCGGTCGGCGGGCGGAGATCACGCGGGTGTTCACCCCCACCCAGTTCAGCCCGCCGAAGAGCCGGCCGTGCTCGATCTTCACGCAGTGGTCCCACACCGAGTCCAGGCCGGCCTCGGTGGCGATGCGGTCGGCCTCCACCGAGCGGATGCCCAGCTGCTGCCACAGGCACTTCGCGCCGATGGCCACCGCGCTGCGGGCGATTGCGGGCACGTCCTGCTCGCGGCGGAAGACATCCACCATGTCCACCGGCTCGCCGATGGCCTCCAGCGTCGGGTGGCAGCGCTCGCCCAGGATCTCCGTGTAGCGCGGGTTCACGGGCACGATGCGGTAGCCGTGCTCCTGCATGTACTTGGCCGCGAAGTAGCTCGGGCGGTGCCACTCCGCCGACAACCCGACCACGGCGATCGTGCGGCAGCTGCGCAGGATGCGGCGCAAGGTGTCGATGTCGTCTTGCATGCGGCGATTGTGCGTCGGTTCGCCCCGCTGCCGGATCGGGGCTTGTGCCGGCTCACGAGGCCGCGCCAGGCCCGCCGCTATACTGGCCGCGCCAGGAGAGAGTCCCGGTCGGCCGCGAGGCCGGCAGGGGCCGCCGAAGGCGAGCTGGGGCGAAAGCACCGGCGTAACGCTCAGGCAAAAGGACTGGCAAGCGCCCTGCTCGTCGGGGCGTCACCTCACTGGAGAGAGGCCGATCGGCGGCGCGACCGCCGGCCGGCCCACCGAAGGGGCAAGTGCTCTGCCCGCCCGGAAGCGGGCCGCAGGGCGCCAATCTCTCAGGTAAAGCGGACAGCGAGGGCCACTCCGCCGGGACACCGGCGGTGTCCAGCCGCCCTCGGGAGTTCCGCCATGTCCGCCGATCTGCTCAAGACCCCGCTACACGCCCTGCACGTGGAGCTCGGCGCCCGCATGGTGCCCTTTGCCGGCTACGACATGCCGGTGCAGTACCCCGCGGGCATCCTCGCCGAGCACCAGTGGTGCCGCGAGTCGGCTGCGCTCTTCGATGTCTCCCACATGGGCCAGGTGCGGCTGGTCGGCGACGACGCGGCCGCCGCCCTGGAAACCCTCGTGCCCGTGGACGTCGCCGGCCTGGCCGTGAACCGCCAGCGTTACGCCTTCTTCACCAACGCGCAAGGCGGCATCCTGGACGACCTCATGGTCACGCGCCGGGCCGAGGACCTGCTGCTCATCGTGAACGCCGCCTGCAAGGACGCCGACACGGCCCTGCTGCAGTCGCACATCGGCTCGCGCTGCCGTGTCGAGCCCCTGCCCGATCGCGCGCTGCTGGCGCTGCAGGGCCCCCGGGCGGTGGACGCGCTGTCGCGCCTGAACCCGGGCGTGGCCGGCCTCACCTTCATGACCGGCGGGGCCTTTGACCTCGCCGGCAGCGCCTGCTACCTCACCCGCTCGGGCTACACCGGCGAGGACGGCTTCGAGATCTCGGTGCCGGCCTCGGATGCCGCCGCGCTTGCCCGCGCGCTGCTCGCGCAGCCCGAGGTGCGCCCGGCCGGCCTGGGTGCGCGCGACACCCTGCGCCTGGAAGCGGGGCTGTGCCTGTACGGCCACGACATCGACACCACCACCACGCCCGTGGAAGCCGGCCTGACCTGGGCCATCCAGAAGGTGCGCCGCCCGGCCGGCGCGCGCGCGGGCGGCTACCCCGGCGCGGCCGTGATCGAAAGCGAGATGGCCAACGCCCCGATGCGCCGCCGCGTGGGCCTGATCGGCCTGGAACGCGTGCCGGTGCGCGAGGGCGCCGAACTCTTCGATGCGGCCGGCCACAAGATCGGCCGCGTCACCAGCGGCACCATCGGCCCGACCGTACGCCAGCCCATCGCCATGGCCTGGCTCGGTGCCGAGCACGCGCAGCCCCACCACGAGGTGCTGGCCGACGTGCGGGGCCGCCGCGTGCCGATGCGCGTGGCGCCCATGCCCTTTGCACCCCACCGTTACCACCGCGGCTGAGTGCCGCGGCCGAGCCCCTGTTTCGTCAACCGTCCCCAACCGGAGAAGCCCGATGCCCGTGCTCTACACGCCCGACCACGAATGGATCAACACCGACGAGCCCGCCCAGGCGACCGTGGGCATCACCGTGCACGCCCAGGACGCCCTGGGTGACGTGGTCTTCGTGGACCTGCCGCAGGTGGGCGCGACCTTCGCGAAGGGCGAGGCGGCGGGCGTGGTCGAGTCGGTCAAGGCGGCGGCCGACGTGAAGATGCCGATGTCGGGCGAGGTCGTGGAAGTGAACGAGGCGCTGCGCGCCGATCCCTCCCTGGCCAACAGCGCCCCCATGGGCGAGGGCTGGTTCTTCAAGGTGCGCCTGAGCGCGGCCGGCGAGGCCGGCAGCCTGATGGACGCCACCGGCTACGACGCCCTGCTCAAGACGCTCTGACTGCCGCATCGCGCGTGCTTCGCGCCCCACCCGAGACCCCGCACCCGCCATGCTCAAGACTGCACTGAAGCCCCTGCCCGACCTCGAGCACGCCGCCGAGTTCGTCTCGCGACACATCGGCCCCACGCCCGAGGACGAGGCCCACATGCTGTCGGTGATCGGGGCAGCCTCGCGCCGCGCGCTCATCGAGGCCGTGGTGCCGCGGCCCATCGCCCGCACCCGGCCGATGGCCCTGCCGGCCGCCGTCAGCGAGGCCCAGGCTCTCGCGGAGATGAAGGCGGTGGCTTCACGCAACCAGGTGCTCAGGAGCTTCATCGGTCAAGGGTATTACGGCACCCACACCCCCGGGGTGATCCTGCGCAACATCCTGGAGAACCCCGCCTGGTACACGGCCTACACACCCTACCAGGCGGAGATCTCCCAGGGCCGGATGGAAGCGCTGGTGAACTTCCAGACGATGGTGTGCGACCTCACCGGCATGGCCATCGCCAACGCCTCGATGCTCGACGAGGCCACGGCCGCCGCCGAGGCGATGACGCTGGCCCGCCGCAGCGTGAAGGCCAAGGCCGACACGATCATCGTGGCCGGCGACTGCCACCCGCAGACGATCGAGGTCGTGCGCACGCGCGCCGAGCCGCTGGGCCTGAAGGTGCTCGTGGGCGTCGCGCCCGAGCTGATGAACGAGCACGAGTACTTCGCGGTGATCGCGCAGTACCCGTCCACGGGCGGACAGATCCACGACCTGCGGCCCTTCATCGAGCAGGCGCATGCAAAGCAGGCGGCGTTCATCGTGGCGGCCGACCTGCTGGCGCTGACACTGCTCGTGCCGCCGGGCGAACTCGGCGCGGACATCGTCGTGGGCACCACCCAGCGCTTCGGCGTGCCCATGGGCGGCGGCGGCCCGCACGCCGCCTACCTCGCCTGCCGCGACGAGTTCAAGCGCTCCATGCCCGGCCGCCTCGTGGGCGTGAGCGTGGACGCGCACGGCAACCCGGCCTACCGGCTCGCGCTGCAGACGCGCGAGCAGCACATCCGCCGCGAGAAGGCCACCTCCAACATCTGCACCGCCCAGGTGCTGCTGGCGGTGATGGCCAGCATGTACGCGGTCTACCACGGCCCGGACGGGCTGCGCCGCATCGCCCGCCGCGTGGCCTCCTACACCGCCATCCTCGCCGAGGGCCTGCGCGAGCTGGGCCAGCGCGTGCTCACGGTGCACGCCTTCGATACCCTGGCCGTGGAGACCGGCGCACGCACCGAGGAGGTCCTGCAGCGCGCCGTGCAGGCCGGCGCCAACCTGCGCCGCATCAGCCCCACCGTGGTCGGCGTGGCCCTGGACGAGACCACCACGCGCGCAGACCTCGCCGCGCTGTGGTCGTGGTTCGCCCAGCCCGGCCAGGCGCTGCCCGATGCGGGCCGCTGGGAGGCCGGCATCGAGCCGATGATTCCGGCTGCGCTGCGCCGCACGAGTGACTTCCTCACGCACCCGGTGTTCAACACGCACCACAGCGAGACGCAGATGCTGCGCTACATCCGCAGCCTCTCCGACAAGGACCTGGCGCTGGACCGCACGATGATCCCGCTGGGCTCGTGCACGATGAAGCTCAATGCCACCAGCGAGATGATTCCCGTGACGTGGCCGGAGTTCGCGCAGGTGCACCCCTTCGCCCCGGCCGCGCAGCTTGCCGGCTACCGGGCCCTGAACGACCAGCTCGTGGCCTGGCTGTGCCAGGCCACCGGCTACGCCGGCATCAGCCTGCAGCCCAACGCCGGCTCGCAGGGCGAGTACGCGGGGCTGCTCGTCATCCGCGCCTGGCACCGCTCGCGCGGCGAGGGCCACCGCCACATCTGCCTCATCCCGGAGTCGGCGCACGGCACCAACCCGGCCAGCGCGCAGATGGTGGGCATGAGCGTGGTGGTGGTGAAGTGCGACGCCAGCGGCAACGTGGACCTGGACGACCTGCGCGCCAAGTGCGAGCAGCACAGCGCCAACCTCGCCGCGGCCATGATCACCTACCCCTCCACTTACGGCGTCTTCGAGACGCGGGTGAAGGAGCTGTGCGAGCTCGTGCACGCGCACGGCGGGCGCGTGTACGTGGACGGCGCCAACATGAACGCCCTGGTGGGCGTGGCCGCCCCGGGCGAGTTCGGCGGCGACGTGAGCCACCTCAACCTGCACAAGACCTTCTGCATCCCCCACGGCGGCGGCGGCCCGGGCGTAGGCCCGGTGTGCGTGGTGGACGACCTCGTGCCCTTCCTGCCCGGACACCACACGGCGGGCATCGGCACCGACAGCCCCGTGGGCGCGGTGTCGGCCGCTCCGCTGGGCAACGCCGCGGTGCTGCCCATCAGCTGGATGTACGTGCGCATGATGGGCGCAGAGGGCCTGCGCGACGCCACCGAGACGGCGATCCTGGCGGCCAACTACGTGGCCGCGCGGCTGGCCGACCACTACACGGTGCAGTTCAGCAGCGGCGTGCAGGGCCTGCGGGGCGGCGGCGTCGCGCACGAGTGCATCCTCGACCTGCGCCCGCTCAAGGAGAGCTCCGGCATCACCGCAGAGGATGTCGCCAAGCGGCTCATCGACTACGGCTTCCACGCCCCCACGCTGAGCTTCCCGGTGGCCGGCACGCTCATGGTGGAGCCCACCGAGAGCGAGCCGCTGGCCGAACTCGACCGCTTCTGCGAGGCCATGATCGCCATCCGCCAGGAGATCGCAAAGGTCGAAAGCGGCCAGTGGCCGCGCGAGGCCAACCCGCTGAAGAACGCCCCGCACACCGCCGCCAGCCTGCTCGTGGCCGACTGGCAGCAGCCCTACTCGCGCGAGGAGGCAGCCTACCCCGTGGCTGGCCTGCGGCGGCAGAAGTACTGGGCACCGGTGGGTCGCGTGGACAACGTCTGGGGCGACCGCAACCTCTTCTGCAGTTGCGTGCCGCTGAGCGCCGGCGACGACGCCTGAGCCCGCTCGGGCGGGCTCGGCGCCGGGCTCAGAACATCGAGGGCGTCAGCAGCCCGCGGCTGCGCATCTCCTGGTCCACCGTCACGCTCGTGCCGGTCAGGCCGTCCAGCGCGGTGGCGGTGCCCACGCCCTCGCCTGCGGTCAGCGTGCCGTCGGCGTTCACATCGAAGGACGTGGTCGTGGACGAGCAGGAGTTGGTGGGCGCGTAGGTGATCTTGCTGTCGGCCAGGGCATAGGCCCCGGAGCTGCCGGCCTGGGTGGCCGCCTGGCTCTGGAAGCGCGTGATCGGCGAATGGCGATTGCCCGGGCCGGCCCAGTTGCAGATCATCCCCAGCAGCGTGCCGGTGGTGGTGGCGATGTCGTCGGCGTAGGCGAAGCTCCCCGCCACGGTCATGCCCGCTGCCAGCGCCTGCGTGCGCGCCACGAGGCTGCGCGAGTGGCTGTCGGTGGAGCCCGCCTGCCAGGCCAGCTGGAAGGTGCCGGCACCGGTGGTGACGGCGTAGTCCGCCGCGTAGCGCGCGAAGTCGCCGCGCCAGCCGAGGGTGGATCCCCGGGGCACCGGCGGCGCGCCCGAGGGCAGGCCCACGCGCGGGTCGAGCTGGTTGTCGCTGGTGAAGGTGGCCACCTGCGCGGCGTCGCGCGTGCCGCTGCCGCTGGGGTGACCGCAGTAGGCGGCCATGCGGCTGGCGAAGCTCATGTCGTTGCCGTTGCGCGAGTACTTCAGCGAGCTCGCGCGCGCCACCTTGTACAGCGAGGTGGCGGAATCGACCTGGTCGCTGCAGCCGAAGACCGGGTCGGAGCCGAGCGTGAAGCCGGCGATTTCCAGGGTGCCGGAGTAGGCGGTGGACGAGCTGCCTGGGGCGTGGCGCAGGATGATCTCCCCGCGCTTGGCGCTCGCCCCGCTCAGCCCGTTGGTGAGCACGAGCCGGTAGGTGTAGGTGGTGGAGGTGGCGTTCAGCGCCAGCGTGGCCGAGATCACCGTGACCGAGGTCGTGGGCATCGCGGCGGCCAGAACGGGCTGCAACGACGTGGTGAGGTCGGTCGTGGCGCCGGCTGCCGGCATGGCCAGCCCGCTGGTGGAGGCGATGGTGCGGCGCATGACGGCCGCCACGAGCAGCCCCTGCATGCCCTGGCGCCGCGAACCGGCCATGCGCCGGCTCATCTCCGCCAGCACGCAGGGCTGGCCGTCGGGCTCGGTGGCCAGCCACATGCCCACGTCGCCGCTGGGCAGCTCACCCGAGGACGGCCCGGAGCCGGCGTCCTGGTGCGAGGCGTACTTCACCTTCGGGCCGTAGCAGTTGGCGTCGGTGCCCGCCACGCCGAACAGGCCCTCCAGGTCGATGAGCGACGCCACGGAGACCGTCGCGTCGCTGTCCAGCACCTTCTTCAGCAGGTCGGCGGTGGCCAGCAGCGACGGCGTGCCGGTCAGGCCGGCGTGGGCCGATGCAAAGGGGGCCGATCGCGCGAGCAGCCGCACCAGGGCGCGGCCGTCGCCAGCCGCGGCCGCCGCCGCGGCCTCGCGGCCGAAGCCCAGCGCCACCCGCCAGGGCGCGGGCAATTGGGCAAAGGTGGCGCCGGTGGTGAGGTCGCCCGGGGTGGCCACGGCCAGCCCGACCGGGAAGGTGTTGGTGGTGCTCAGGGCGGGTGCCGGCGCTGGAGCCGGCGGCGGCCCTGCCACTTCACCGCCTCCTCCCGAGCCACCTCCCCCACAGGCCACGAGCCCCATCAGCAGGGCCACGGTGGCCAGCCGTGCGGGCCTGCGCGGCAGGATGGACGAGGAATCGAACTGGCAAGAAGGGTTCGTCACGCGCGCGTCTCCGGCAACGGGGGCCGAAAGGCCCCACTCAAACCAGGGGTAGACGGATGATACGCCCGGGACGCCCGGTGGTGAAGCCCCTCGAGCGCCCGATCAGCCCGGGGAATCCGGCACTTTTACGCGCGGCGCGTCGCCAGGAGTGGCAACCGGGCCGGCGTGCCCGCGCACCAGGTAGCTGTAGAGCACCGGCACCACCACCAGCGTGAGCAGCGTCGAGGTGAGGACGCCCCCGATGATGGCCCGCCCCATCGGGGCCTGGAGTTCGCCCCCGTCGTTCAGCGCCAGCGCCAGCGGCAGCATGCCGAAGACCATCGCCGCGGTGGTCATGATGATGGGCCGCATGCGCACGAGCCCGGCCTGCAGCAGCGCGTCGGCCACCGTGGCACCGGCACGCCGCGCCTGGTTGGCAAAGTCCACGAGCAGGATGGCATTCTTCGTGACCAGGCCCATCAGCATCACCAGGCCGATCATCGAGAAGACGTTGAGCGTGCTGCGCCACAGCAGCAGCGCGAGCATCACGCCGATGAGCGCCAGGGGCAGCGAGGCCATGATGGCCACGGGCTGCAGGAAGCTCCCGAACTGGCTGGCCAGGACGATGTAGATGAAGACCACGGCCAGCGCCATGGCCGCCAGCAGCCCCTTGAAGGCGTCGGCCTGTTCCTGCATCTGCCCGCCCACGTCGAAGCTCACGCCCGGGGGCAGCTGGGTCTCGCGGATGAGCTTCTGCACCTCGGCCCCCACCTCGCCGACACTGCGGTCCTTGACGCCCGCGAACACGGCCTCGCGCCGCTGCAGGTTCTGCCGGCGGATGATCTCCGGGTTGAAGATGGGCTCGATAGTGGCCACGCTGTCCAGCGCCACCGGGGTGCCGTCGCGCGCAAAGGCCACCGGCAGCGCACGCAGCTGCTCCACGCGCTCGCGGCGCTGCTGGTTCAGGCGCAGGACGACGTCGATCTGGTCTCCGTCGGGCGTGGTCCAGTAGGTGGCCGTCTCGCCATTGACGTAGGTGCGCAGGCTCGAGGCGAGCTGCGAGGGCGACAGCCCGAGCTCGCGCACGGCCGAGGGCTTCAGGCGCACGGCATAGGCCGGCAGCCCCGGCTTGACCGAGCTCTCCACGTCCACGGCACCGCGGATGAGCCGCACGCGCGCGGCCAGATCCTCGGCCACCTGGGCCAGCACCTGGGGGTCGCTGCCGAGGATGGCGACATAGATCGGGCGGTTGAAGCCCACCGCCGCGTCGGTGCCGGGCACGCTGGCGATGCGCGCGCGGATGTCGTCCTCCACCTGCTTCTGCGTGCGGCTGCGCTGGCTGCGGTCGGTCAGCGAGATGTTGAGCCAGGCCTGGTTGCGCTGGCCGGCCCCGCCGGCGTAGGTCGAGACGGTCTGCACCTCGGGCAGCTCGCGCACGATCGCCTCGATCTGCCGCACCTTCTCGTCGGTGCGCTCCAGGCTCGCCCCGGTGGGCATGCGCAGCGCGAGCTGCGTGTAGCCCTGATCGGTCTGGGGCACGAACTCGCTGCCCACCAGCGGCGTGAGCGCAAGCGCCCCGACGAAGCTCGCCACACCCACCGCCATCACCACCCCGCGCGGGCTCAGGGTCGCCAGGCGCCAGCGCCGCGGCGCCAGGTGATCACGCCGGCCCTGCGCATCGAAGGGTCGCGCGTAGCAGGGCAGCGGCGGCACGAGGATGCGCACCCGCCAGGGCGAGAAGATCCAGCGGATCAGGCGTTCGTACACACGGTGCAGCAGGTCCAGGCTGCGGTCGGTGGCGTCCAGCGCATGGCGCACGCCCCACAGCCGCGCCAGCCGCGCCGAGGGCGGGTCGCGCCACACGGACGACAGCATCGGGTCGAGCGTGAAGCTCACGAACAGGCTCACCAGCACCGCCACCACCACGGTGATCCCGAAGGGGTAGAAGAACTTGCCGATCACCCCGCCCATGAAGGCCACGGGCACGAACACCGCGCAGATGGCGAAGGTGGTGGCCATCACCGCCAGGCCGATCTCGTCGGTGCCCTCGCGCGCGGCTGTGGCGTGGTCCTTGCCCATGCCGACGTGGCGCACGATGTTCTCTCGCACCACGATGGCATCGTCGATGAGCAGGCCGATGCACAGGCTCAGGGCCATCATGGTCATGAAGTTCAGCGTGAAGCCGAAGGCCTGCACGGCGATGAAGCTGGAGATCACCGCGATGGGCAGGGTCAGCCCGGTGATCACGGTGGAGCGCCACGAGCGCAGGAACAGGAAGACGATGGCCACCGTCAGCAGCGCGCCCTCGATGAGCGTGTGCCGCAGCCCGTCCAGCGAGCCCTTCACCCAGTCGCTGGCCGCGTAGATCTGGCGCAGTTCCACGTCGGGCGGCAAGGTCTTGCGCAGCTCCTCGGCCGCCTTCTTCACGGCCTCTCCGGCCGCCACGATGTTGGCGTCCTGCTGCCGGAAGACGTTGAAGTTGACCGCGCGCTGGCCGTTGATGCGGGCCAGCGAGTCGGGCTCGCGCTCGCGCTCGCTGAGCGTGCCCAGGTCGGCCAGCGTCAGCGGCAGGCCGTTGCGCCGGGCCACGACCACGCCTTCGAACTGGCGCGGGTCGCGCACGCGCCCCTCCACGCGCAGCAGCGCGTCCTGCGTGCGGTCCGACAGCAGGCCCACGGGCTGGTCGGCGTTGGCCTCGCGCAGCGCCTGCGCGATCTCCGCCGGGGTGACGGCATAGGCGCGCAGCCGCATCGGGTCCAGGTCGATGCGCACCTCGCGCTGCGCCAGGCCGCTGACATCCACACGCGCGACGCCGTCCACCCGCTGCAGCCGCTTGGCCACCACCTGCTCGCCGAGGATGGACAGCTCGCGCTGCGAGCGCGTGGCAGACAGCAGCGCGAGGTTGACCACCGGCTGGTTGTTCTCGCTGTTCCAGCGCACGATCGTGGGCGCCTTGGCGTCCTTGGGGAAGACCGGCTGGATGGCGCCGATGCGGTCGCGCAGGTCCTGCATCGCGCGCCCCATCTCGGTGTCGAGCGTGAACTCCACCTGCATCTGCACGCGGCCCTCCAGGCTGCGCGAGGTGATGCGCTTGACGCCGGCGATGCTGTTGGCCGTCTCCTCCAGCGGCTTGGCGATCTCGCGCTCGCCCGCCTCGGGGGAGGCGCCGGGGTAGGCCACCTCCACCCAGGCGCCAGGCAGCGAGATGTCGGGCAGCTGCTCGACGCCCAGCCGCGCATAGGCGGTGATGCCCAGCACGCACAGCGCCACCATCATCATGGCGGCGAAGACCGGGTTGGCGATGCTGACGCGCGTGATCCACATGGGGCGGCCTCAGCGCGCAGCGGCGGATGCCGCGCCAGCCTGGGCGGGCGCAGGAGCGGCCAGCACGCGAGCCCGCGCACCCTCGCGCAGGTTGTCGTAGCGCATGGCCAGCACCTGCGCGTCGGCGTCCAGGCCCTCGAGCACCTCCACCAGGCCCCGCCGCTCATCACGCCGCCCGAGGGTCACGGCGCGCCGGGCGAGCACGCCGGCCTGGACCACCCACACCTGGGCCTGCCCGGCAGCCATGACGATGGCCGACTGCGGCAGCGTGCGCCGCCGCGTAGAGTCAGACAGGCGCACCCGAGCCACCGCGTACTGGCCCGCACGCAATCGTTCCTGCGGGTTGGCCAGGCTCACCGTCACCCCGATGGACCGCGTGCCCGGCTCGGCTGTCGGCGCGATGCGCGCGATGCGCCCGGCGACCGGCGCGGCAAGCCCTTCGACCTCCACCTCCACCGCGGCGCCCGGCCGCAAACGGCCGACTTCGTGCGTGCCGACGCTGCCCGCAAGCTCGAGCGTGGACAGGTCGACGATGGACAGCACCTGCTGCTCGGGCGAGAGCTTCTCGCCCGGCATCACCAGCCTCTTGGAGACGATGCCCGAGATCGGTGCCACCAGCGCGGCGTCCCGCAACCCGGCACGCACGCTGGCCAGCGTGGCCTCGGCCGCGGCGGCCTGCGCACGGGCAGTCTCCAGTTGCGCACGCGTGCCGTCGAGCACGGCCGTGGAGATGAAGCGCTGGGCCGCCAGGTTCTCGTTTTGCGCGTGCGCGCGCTCGGCCTGGGCCAGCGCGGCCCGCGCCGACTCCAGCATCGCCTGGCGCTCGGCCCGCC
>JBMOGN010000100.1:0-12003 GCA_049318345.1 Rubrivivax sp.
TCGAGTAGGTGTCCATCATCCAGGCCATGATCTGGGCGTTGGTGTTGACGTCCGGGGCCGGGATGTCCTGGTGCGGGCCGATGATGATGCCGATCTCGCTGGTGTAGCGGCGCGTGAGCTTTTCCAGCTCACGCCGCGACAGCGTCTTCGGGTCCACGCGGATGCCGCCCTTGGCGCCGCCGTAGGGCAGGTTCACGGCGGCGTTCTTGATGCTCATCCACGCCGCCAGCGCCATCACCTCTTCCAGCGTGACGTCCGGGTGGTAGCGCACGCCGCCCTTGCCCGGGCCGCGCGTGAGCGAGTGCTGCACCCGAAAGCCCTCGAAGTGGGCCACCGTGCCGTCGTCCATCTCGATGGGCACATCCACGATGAGCGAGCGCTTGGGGCGCTTGAGCGTCTCGGCCCAGCGGGCGAGCGGCCCGAGGTAGGGGATGACGCGGTCGACCTGGGACAGGTAGGTGCCCCAGGGACTCTCGGGGGTGGGGTGGACATAGGACAGGGACGTGCCCATGTGCGCTCCTTCGTCAGGTGGCCCAGGCGCGGACTGTAGCGCCCGGCGCCTACACTGATGCCATGAACACCCTGCCCATCCTCGCCTTCATCGGCGGCGGCAACATGGCGCTGGCCATCCTCGGCGGCCTGCGCCGCGGGGGCGTGCCGGCAGAGCGCTTCGTTGTCGTGGAGCCCGTGGCGGCGCAGCGCGAGCGGCTGCGCGCGGAGCTCGGCATCGAGGCGCTGGAGGCCGCCGGGCCCGCGCTGGCGGCGGCCCAGGTCGTGGTCTGGGCTGTCAAGCCGCAGCTCTTTGCCGAGGCGGCCACGCCGTGCGCGCCGCAAGTGGGCACGGCGCTGCAGTTGAGCATCATGGCCGGCGTGAGAAGCGAGACGATCGTGGCGGCCACCGGCAGCGCGCAGGTGGTGCGCGCGATGCCCAACACGCCGGCGCTCATCGGCCGCGGCATCGCGGGCCTGTACGCGCGCGAGGGTGTCAGCGATGCGCAGCGCGCGCTCGTGCAGGCCGTGCTTGCGCCCACGGGCGAGCTCGTGTGGGTGGCGCGTGAGGAGGACCTGGACGCGGTGACGGCGTTGTCGGGTTCGGGGCCGGCCTACGTGTTCTATTTCCTCGAGGCGATGATCGAGGCGGGCACACAGATGGGGCTCACGCCGGCGCAGGCGCGCGAGCTCGCCCAGCAGACCTTCGCGGGGGCGGCTGCACTCGCGGCGCAGTCCGAGGAGGCGCCCGAGACCCTGCGCGCACGCGTCACCTCAAAGGGCGGCACCACGCACGCTGCGATCACGGCGCTCGACGAGGCCGGCGTGAAGGCGGCCTTCGTGCGGGCGCTGCACGCGGCGCGCCGGCGTGCCGAGGAGCTCGGGCGCGGGGGGTGAGGGCCGGCCCGCAGCCTGTGGGCGCGAGGGTCAGCCCGTGGCGGGCCTCGCCTGCCGCGCCGCCACCACGTGGCGCAGCACCACCGGCAGCGCCATCGCCACGCCGATCAGCGTGGGCACGAGCCCCGGCGCGATCATCAGGAGCGCCGCGGCCCCGCACAGCCACTGTTCGCCACGGCGCATCTCCACGAGCAGGAACTTCGACAGCGCTGCAGCCAGCAGCGTGATGCCCAGGATGCAGCCGATGAAGGTGACGGCGAAGTCATACGGCGTGAAGCCCTTGGCGACGATGAGCAGGCTCGGCGAGAACACGAACACGAAGGGCACGAGCACCTTGGCCAGGCCCAGCCGGAAGGCCGTGTTGCCGGTGCGGAAGGGGTCGCTGCCGGCCATGCCGGCCGCGGCGTACGCGGCCAGCGCCACGGGCGGCGTGATGTCGGCCAGCACCCCGTAGTAGAAGACGAAGAAGTGCGCCACCAGCGGCTCCACGCCCAATAGCGTGAGCGTGGGTGCAGCCACCGTCACCATGATGATGTAGTTGGCCGTGGTGGGGATGCCCGCGCCCAGCAGGATGCACACGAGGCCCGTCATGATGAGCGCAACCAGCAGCGTGAGCGTCTTGGGCTCCACCAGGGCAGCCGGGATGAGCGTGCCCACGCCGCCGGCCACGGCCTGCGCGGCACCGGTGATGAGCGTGGAGAGCTTGAAGCCCACGCCGGTGAGCGTGACCACGCCGATGACGATGCCCACGGTGGCCGCGGCGGCCCCCACGGCCAGCGCGTACTTCGCCCCCGTGCCCATCGCCTCCACGAGCACCGGCAGGCCGATGCGCCCATCGACCTTGAGCGCGCGCAGAAGCAGCGGCACGGCGGTGGCCGCCACGAGGAAGATCGCGACCTTGAGCTGCGTGTCCTGGATGCCGCCGAAGACGAGCACGACCAGCACCGCGTGCAGCGCGGCGAAGAGCCCCCAGTGGCGCGCCGTGTTGCCGCTCACGCGGGTGGTCAGGCCCACGATCGCGCAGGAGGTGATGCCCGAGAAGGCCGCGAGGTAGGGCGTGCGGCCGCTCACGAGGATGAAGATGAGCAGCACGAGCGGCACGAGCGTGGGCCACCTCTGGCGGAAGGACTCGCGCAGGCGCGGCATCTCCTCGGGCGTGAGCCCGCGCAGACCGAAGCGCTTGGCCTCGAAGTGCACCTGCATGAACACGCCGAAGAAGTGCATGAAGGCGGGCACGGCCGCCGCGGCGATGATCGTCTGGTAGGGCAGCGACAGGAACTCGATCATCAGGAAGGCCGCGGCGCCGAGCACCGGCGGGGTGATCTGCCCACCGGTGGAAGCCGCGGCCTCCACGCCGCCGGCGAACTCGCGCTTGTAGCCCACGCGGATCATCGCGGGGATGGTCAGCGAGCCCACGGTCACGGCGTTGGCCACCGAGGAGCCCGAGAGCATGCCGAACATCGCCGAGCCGAACACGCTCACCTTGGCCGGCCCGCCCGCGTAGCGCCCGGCAATCGCCGAGGCGACGTCCAGGAACAGCTGCCCGAGGCCGATGCGCGTGGCCAGTACGCCGAAGAGCACGAAGTGGAAGACGTAGGTGGCCACCACGCCCACGGCCACGCCGTAGATGCCCTGGCTCGTGAGGTACTGGTGGCTCACGAGCTGGCTCCAGCTCGATCCCGCATGCTTGAGCAGCCCCGGGAAGACGGGGCCGGCCAGCGCATAGACCATGAAGATGATGGCGATCACCGGCAGCGGCCAGCCCATGCTGCGCCGCGTGGCCTCCAGCAGCGCGACGATCATGATCGTGCCCATGATCACGTCCAGCGTGCCGGGGTTGCCCACGCGGAACATCAGGTCGTGGAAGACCCATGGGATGTAGAGCGCAGCCGCCGCCGCGGCCAGCGCCAGCACCCAGTCGAACCAGGGCAGCCCGCCGGGATTGGCCCAGCTCGGGCGCGCAGCCGCCGCCAGCAGCGCCGGGCGGTGCGGGAAGACGAGGAAGATGAGCCCGAGCACGAAGGCCAGGTGTACGCCGCGGTGGGTGATCTCCTGCAGCAGCCCGAAGCCGGCGGTGTAGTAATGGAAGAGCGACAGCGCGATCAGCAGCGCGCCCACCAGCGTCGTGGCCAGCGCCGGCAGCGGCCGGAAGCGCATCTCCGGGTCGAACTTCTGCTCCAGGTCCAGCAGGGCCTTGTCGTCGAGGGCGGGGGCGGGGGAGGTCATGCGGGGCGGTGTCCGTCGGGGGGCGGGCGCATGGCGCCCGGGGCCGGCACAAGGACAACGGGCGGCCGCCGGCCGCCCGTGTGTCGGGGGGTGCGCAGGTGCGGCGCCTTACTTCAGCACGCCCACTTCGCGGTAGAAGCGCGCCGCACCGGGGTGCAGCGGGATGCCCGCGCCGAGCAGTGCGTTTTCCTTCGTGATGAACTTGCCCTTGGCGTGGCCCGCGGCCATCGCCTTCTGGCCAGCGTCCGAGTACAGGGCCTTCACGATGTCGTAGACGAGGTTGGCGTCGACCTTGTCGCTCGTGACCCACTGCGCACCCACGGACAGCGTCTTCACCGCGGCCACGCCCTTGTAGGTCTCGGCTGGGATGGTGTCGGGCGCAAAGAAGCTCGAGGCCTTGCGGATGACGTCGGCCTGCGCGCCTTCGATCGGCACGAGCTCGATGCCCGCGCCCGAGGAGGCGAGCTCGGAGATGGCCCCCGCAGGCCAGCCGCCGGTGAAGAAGAAGGCGTCGAGCGAGCCGTCCTTGAGCTTGTCACCGGCCTGGTTGGGCTTGATGTACTCGGGCTTGAGGTCGGCGTCCTTCAGGCCGTAGGCTGCGAGGATGGCGCGCGCGTTGAGCAGCGTGCCGGAGCCCGGCTCGTCCAGCGCCACGCGCTTGCCCTTGAGATCGGCCACGGTCTTGATGCCCGAGCCCTTGCGCGCCACGATGTGCACGCTCTCGGGATAGAGGTTGGCGATCAGGCGCAGCCCGCTCACGGCCGGGCGGCCTTCCCACACGCCGGTGCCGGTATGGGCCCAGGTGGCCACGTCGGCCTGCGAGAAGCCCGACTCGAGCTGCCCGCTGGCCACCGCGTTCACGTTGGCCACCGAGCCCGCGCTGGCCTGCGCGGTGGAGGCGATCTTGCCGGGCTGGCTCACCGCGTTGGCGATCATGCCGCCCACGGGGAAGTAGGTGCCGGCCGTGCCGCCGGTGCCGATGCGGAAGAACTGCTGGGCCTGGGCGGCGCCAGCGGCCAGCGCGAGCGCGGCGGCGGCCACGAGGATGCGTGAGAGCTTCATGGAAGGAATCTCCGGAGGGTGGAATGCGAAGGGGCGCAGTATCGCCGCGCGGGCAGGTGGCGGCGATGGGGCTTGGTGAAACTACCGAGGCGCGCTGCGCAGGGCGTGCGCGCGCGGCTTCAGCGCAGCGCCAGGTCCACCGCGGTGCCGGCAAAGAGCGTGAAGCCGAGCCAGTGGTTGGCCCGAAAGGCCGCAAAGCAGCCCTCCCTCGTGCGGTGGCGCACGAGCCAGAGGTAGCGAGCGGCCTGTACGGCTGCAGCCGCCACACCGACCAGGAACCAGCCGCCCAGGCCGAGCCAGCGCCCGAGCATCGTCCAGCTCAGCAGGTGCAGGGCATGGAAGGCGGCCACCGCGGCCAGGTCGAAGCGCCCGAGCGTGATCGCGCTCGTCTTCATGCCCACCTTCAGGTCGTCGTCGCGGTCGACCATGGCGTAGACGGTGTCGTAGGCCAGCACCCACAGCAGGTTGGAGCCGAGCAGCGCCCAGGCGGCCCCGGGCACAGCCGCACCCACCGATGGCGCGCTCCACTCGCGCCCGCCCAGCACCGCGGCGAAGGCCATCGGGATGCCGAAGCTGAAGGCCACGCCGAGCACGGCCTGCGGCATCGAGACCAGGCGCTTGGCGTACGGGTAGACGAGCGTGACGACCAGCGCGGCGAAGGACAGCAGGATCGTCGGCGGGTTGGTGGTGAGCACCAGGCCGAAGGCCAGCAGCGCGAGCCCCGCGCCGAGTGCGAGCGCCTCTCGCACCGAGACGGCGCCGGTCGTGACGGGGCGCTGCGCGGTGCGCTTGACGTGGCGGTCGAAGTCGCGGTCGGCCACGTCGTTGACGCAGCAGCCGGCGCTGCGCATGAGGACGGTGCCGAGCACGAAGACGGCCGTCAGGTGCCAGCCCGGAAAGCCGTCGCCGGCGATCCACAGCGCCGACAGCGTGGGCCACAGCAGCAGCAGCCAGCCGGCGGGGCGGTCCCAGCGGATGAGGTCGAGGTACAGGGCGAGGCGGGAGGGGCGGGTCACGCGAGCCATTATCCGGAGGTGCCTTGGGCGGAGGCGCTCAGCGCTTGCCTCGCGCCAGCGCGTGCCTCTGGCGCTTCGCGCCGGCGGGGGCCTGTGCACGGGGCCGGGCGGGCGGTCGGCCCGCAGGGCCGATTCCGCTGCGATGCTCGCGTCAGGGTCGCGCCGCCGAACTCGCTTCGCTCACTGCGTTCGCTACGCTCAGACAAGCGGCGGCGAGTTCGAGGACGAGGCGCGCTGCGCGCGCCGACCCCGACGCTGCGCTTCTCGCCGCCCTGGACGGCCCCGTGCACAGGCCCCCGCCGGCGCGAGAACATAGGTGTGCGAGGTGTGCGAGGGCGTGGGCGTGGGCGGGCGTAGTAGTCGTCCACGCCGCGATCGTGCCAGAGCAGGGGTGCAAGTTGGTGCCCGCACCGGGCTGCGGGGCGGGCAGGCCGAGGCGGCGCGCGGTGGCGCGCGGCGGCATTGACTTGGCGCAGCGGCCTCGCGCTGCGCGGCCCCTAAGGTGGCGCCAGTGGGTGGGGGGGGCGGGCGCATGGGCGCCGCCCGGGGCCACGCCCGCAGCATCAAGGGGAGGTGCACGGATGACTTGGCGTGGATGGCGCGTGATGGCGTGGGCCGGGCTGGCTTGGCTGGCCGGCTGTGGTGGGGGAGGAACGGCGGAGGACCTGGCCAGCGCGCTGCGGCGAGAGCCGGCCTTGTCCACCTTCGTGGCCGTCGTGCAGGCTTCAGGCCTGGAGCCGGCGCTGGCCCAGGCGCAGGGCGTGACCGTCTTTGCGCCCACGGATGCGGCCTTCGAGGCCTGGTGGACGCAGGCTGGCACGAGCCGCGCGGAATTGCTGGCCGACCCGGCACGGGCCGCGGCCTTCGTGCGCGACCACCTCGTCGACCGTGCGCTGGGGCGTGCCGAACTGCCCACGGGCCGGGCGATCTCGACGCGCTCGGGAGTTGTGTTCAAGGTGGAGAACGTTGCCGCAGAAGGCCTCGTGGCCACCGATGGCCAGCAGGGGCGCGCTCGCGTCCTGGACGGCAGCCTGCCCGTCGCGCAGGGCTTCGTTCACGTCGTCGACGCTGTGCTGCGCGCCCCGAAGCACACGGTGCTGCAGGCGGTGCAGGAAGAGCCCACGACGGCCTGGCTGGCCGAGGCGCTGGTGGTGGCCGGGCTGGCTCCGGCCCTGGAAGGGCCTGACCGCATGACGCTCTTTGCCCCGACGCAGGAAGCGTGGCAGGCGCACATGGCCTCGATCGGCCAGACCTGGGCGAGCCTGCGCAACCAGCCGCAGCGGCTGCGCGGCATGCTGGCCTATCACGTGCTGCCGGGATCCTTCCTGAAGGCCGAGTTGCCGGTGGGTACTCCGATCACGATGCTCGAGGGCGGGCAGGTCAGCCTCGACCGCGATGGCGTCCTCACGGACGAATGCCGTTGCCCGTCGCGCCTCGTGGCGACCGACCGTTTCGCCACCAACGGCGTCGTGCACCGCATCGACCGGGTGATGCTGCGCAACCCCTGAGGGGCCGGGCTGGCCGCCTCGCCAAGCGCATCAGCCGGCGCATGAGGCTACAGCACGAGAAGGTGCTGCGCCGTGGCGCCGCGCAGGCTGACGTCATCGGGCCAGAAGGCGTGGTCGAGGCTGCGGCAGGCGGGCTGCAGCCTGGCACCCACCGTGCTCATCGGCACCCCGCCGCCGCGGCTGTGGCTGGGCATCGAAAGCACCCGGATGATGCCGTTTTCCGCCAGCGGGCAGGTGGCGATCCAGGCGTTCACGTCCAGCAGCACGCGCTGGGCCTGCCAGGGGCCGAGCCGCCTGCCGCGTCTCTATGATCGGCATGTCATGTGGCCCACCCCCCTGCCCGAAGGCCAGCCTGCGCGCGAACTCGCGCTGCCCGAGCGGCAGGCGCTGTCGATCGGGGAGCGCGTGCGCTCGCTGCACCAGGATGTGATGCGGGCGGTGCCCGAGGTCGACCGGGTGGCGTGCGCGCTGTACGACGCGCAGACCGACTCCTTGCGCACCTTCGTGGACAGCACGCAGCACGGGGTGCGGCTGCACGCCTACGAGTGCCCGCTGGGCGATGCGCCGAGCCTGCTGCGCCTGAAGGAGATGCGCCAGTCCCGGGTGATCGACGACATCCCCTCCAGCGTGCGTGGGCAGGCTCACCACAGCCGCTGGCTGCGCGAGCAGGGCTTCCTCTCGTCCTACACGGTGCCGCTGTTCGACGGCCACGAGTTCGAGGGCGTGCTCTTCTACGACTCCACCCGCAGCGGCGTCTTCACGGCCGAGGTGACGGCCCGGCTCGACCTGTATGCGCGGCTGGTCGCGCTCATGGTGAGCCACGAGGTCTCGGCGGTGCGCTCGCTTGTGGGCTCGATGCACATCGCGCGCGAGTTCGCGAGGCTGCGCGACGTGGAGACGGGTGCGCACCTGGACCGCATGGGGCGCCTGTCGCGCCTGCTGGCGCGCGCCCTGGCGCCCGCCTGGGGCCTGAGCGACGAGTTCGTGGAGCAGGTGTTCCTGTTCGCGCCGCTGCACGACGTGGGCAAGATCGGCGTGCCCGATGCCCTGCTCACCAAGCCCGGGGCCTACACACCCGAGGAGCGGCTGGCCATGCAGGCCCATGTGAGCCTGGGGGTTCAGATGATCGACAGCCTCGTGCACAGCCTGGGGCTGCAGGATCTGGCAGGCATCCCGGTGCTGCGCCACATCGTGGCGGGCCACCACGAGCGCATGGACGGCAGCGGGTATCCGGCCGGGCTCGCGGGAGAGGCGATTGCGCCCGAGGCCCGCATCGTGGCGGTGGCCGACGTGCTCGATGCCCTCGTGAACCGGCGCGTCTACAAGGACGCCTGGACGGTGGAGGCGGCGTTGCAGGAGCTCGAACGCATGGCCGCGCAGGGGCAGCTCGATGCGCAGTGCGTGGCGCAGCTGCGGCCGAACCTGCCGGCGGTGCGCGAGATCCTCGGGCGCTTTGCTGACGACCCGGCTGGCGGGGCCGGGTAGGGTCGGCGCTCAGCGCCTGAGCAGCAGCAGCGCCCCGAGCACGATGAGCGCGGCCGAGGCGAGCTGGTAGGGGCCGGGCTGCTCGCCAAAGACGAACCAGCCCAGCAGCCCCGCCCACAGCAGCCCGGTGTACTCCAGCGGCGCGGCCCGGCTGGCCTCCACATGGGTGAAGGCCCAGGTGAGCGCCATCAGGCCGCCGGTGGCCAGCAGCCCGATGGCCACCACCGGGCCGAGGTCGGCCGCCGCCATCGGCTGCCACGCAAGTGCCGCAGGCCCAGCCAGCATCGCCGTGGGCAGCAGGTTCTGCACGAGCATGATGCTCCACAGCGCGTCGCGCTGCGCCTGGTGGCGCGCCAGCACGATCACGCCGGCGTAGCACACGGCCGACAGCGCGGCGGCCAGCATGCCCTGCACGCGCAGCGAGCTGCCGGCCGAGTCGCTCGTACGCAGCTCGGGCCACAGCCCCACGCCCACGCCGAGCGCGCCGAGTGCCAGCGACACCCCCACCCAGCGCGAGGGCCGCTCGCGCAGCACGAGCATGGCCAGCAGGGCGATGAAGATCGGCGCCGTGTAGCCCACCGCCACCGCCTGCACGAGCGGCAGGTGCTTGATGGCGAAGAACCAGCTCACGAGTGCGGCCAGCAGCAAGAGCGCGCGCAGCCCGTGCAGCGGCCAGCTCGCGCGCGCCGGCATGGGCGTGCGGTGCCACGCCCACAGCGCCAGCGCGAAGACGCTGCCGCTGACAAAGCGCACGAAGGTGAGCTGCACCGCGTCGAAGCGCGGCGCGAGCAGCTTGACCAGCGTGTCCATGCCGATGAACAGAAGCGCCGACAGCGCCACCGCTGCCAGCGGCCACGCGGAGTCAGGGCGCGCGTTACCCCGCGGGGCCGAGGCCGGCGTGTGCCCGCTCACGCGTCGATCTTCTGCTGGAACACAAGCCCCGCGTGCTCGCGCAGCGCGTGGAAGCGGATCTTGGGCCAGTTCTCCTGCATCGCGCGCAGCTCGCCCGCGTACTCCAGCAGCACACACGGCGCGTTCACCGCGTCGAGGGCCACGCGGTGCGCGTTGCCGTCGATGAAGCGCTTGAGCTCGCGCTCGTCGGCGGCCGCGCCGTCGCCGGTCTCGGCTGTGACCCAGCGCGCGACGTTGTAGCGCGCAGGCATCACGCGGGCTTTCACACCGTACTCGTGCTCCAGCCGGTGCGCGACGACCTCGAACTGCAGCTGCCCCACCGCCCCCAGCAGCAGCACGCTGCCGGCCACGGGCCGGAAGACCTGGATCGCGCCTTCCTCGCCGAGCTGCGTCAGGCCCGCGCGCAGCTGCTTGGTGCGCAGCGGGTCGGCCACCTCCACCGAGCGGAACATCTCCGGGGCGAAGAAGGGCAGGCCTGTGAACTGCAGCGCCTCGCCCTCGGTGAGCGTGTCGCCGAGCTGCAGCACGCCGTGGTTGGGGATGCCGATGATGTCCCCGGCAAAGGCTTCTTCCAGCAGCTCGCGACGCTGGCTGAGGAAGCTCACCACCGTGTTGGGGCGCAGCTCCTTGCCCGAGCGCGTCACTTTGAGCCGCATGCCGCGCTCGAAGTGGCCGCTGGCCACGCGCACGAAGGCGATGCGGTCGCGGTGGGCCGGGTCCATGTTGGCCTGGATCTTGAAGACCACGCCGCTGAACTTCGGTTCGGTGGGCTGCACCGTGCGCTGCAGCGCGGGCTTCGGGCCCGGGGGCGGGGCCAGGTCCACGAGGGCGTCGAGCACCTCGCGCACGCCGAAGTTGTTGATGGCCGAGCCGAAGAACATCGGCGTCTGGCGCCCGGCGAGGAACTCGGCCTCGTCGAAGCCGGGGGCGGCCTCGCGCACGAGCTCGACCTCGCCTTCAGCCTGTTCCCACGCCGGGCCGAAGCGCTGCGCGAGCGCCGGGTTGGACAGGCCCTGGATGATCTCGTCGCCCTCGCGCATGCGGTCTTCACCGGGGGCGAAGACGCGCATCTGGTCGCGCCGCAGGTCGAGCACGCCGCCGAAGAACTTGGCCATGCCCACGGGCCAGGTGAAGGGGACGACGGCCATGCCGAGCTCGCGCTCGATCTCGTCGAAGAGGTCCAGCGGCGCCTTCACCTCGCGGTCCATCTTGTTGACGAAGGTGAGGATCGGGGTATTGCGTGCGCGGCAGACCTGCAGCAGCCGGCGCGTCTGCGGCTCCACGCCGTTGGCCGCGTCGATCACCATGAGCGCGGCGTCCACCGCCGTGAGCACGCGGTAGGTGTCTTCGGAGAAGTCCTGGTGGCCCGGGGTGTCCAGCAGGTTGATGACGCAGTCGCGGTACTCCATCTGCATGACGGAGGAGGCCACCGAGATGCCGCGCTGCTTCTCGATCTCCATCCAGTCGCTGGTGGCGTGTCGGCTGGCCTTGCGCGCCTTCACCGAGCCTGCGATCTGGATCGCGCCGGAGAAGAGCAGCAGCTTTTCCGTGAGCGTGGTCTTGCCCGCGTCGGGGTGGGAGATGATGGCGAAGGTGCGGCGGCGGCGCACCTGCTCCGGAAGGGCGGCGGTCATGGCAGGCGCGGCGGCAGACAGCCGCGGCGTAGAGGGTGAGGCAACCCTCGATTATCGGCTGCCCAGCAGCGGGCCGCGCGACTTGCGCAGCAACAGTTCGTCCTCGCCGGCCACGAGGTGGTCCCTCAGCCGGCCCACTTCCTCGAAGCCCAGGCGGGCGTAGAAGCGCTGCGCCCCGGTGTTGAAGCCGGACACGCACAGGAAGAGGTTGGGGCCGCGCGCGAAGGCCATGCGTTCGGCCAGCGCCATGAGCGCTTGGCCCACGCCGTGGCCGCGCCGCTCGGGCGACACGCCGATGAGCTGCACGTAGCCGCTGAAGGGCCCCTCGAAGTTCAGCACGACGAAGCCGGCGAACTGGCCGTCGATCCAGGCCCCGTGCGCCAGGCGCCCTGGGTGGGTGATCGTGCGCCGGCAGGCCTCGGGCCCGACCCCGAGCCGCCGCCAGGGGTCGGAGGCCTGCATCAGCGCGACGCAGGCCTCGATGTCGGCCAGCGCGAGAAGTTCGGCCAGCTGCAGGCCGGACGGCTCCGGCATCGTCGGGTCCTCAGGTCAGCCGCTTGACGCCCGGCAGCTCGCAGGCGTAGACGGCGTTGCGCAGCGCGGCGATCGCCTCGTAGCGCGTGAAGCTGCGCCGCCAGGCCAGCACCACACGCCGAGTGGGCACGGGCGGCGTGAACTTCAGGTAGGCCACGTGCGGCTGCGCACCCTTGGGCACCGACAGCTGCGGCACCACCGTCACGCCCATGCCCGAGGCCACCATGTGCTTGATGGTCT
>JBMOGN010000101.1:0-12001 GCA_049318345.1 Rubrivivax sp.
CAGCCTGACCCCGCGCGAGGCCAAGGTGCTGCGCATGCGCTTCGGCATCGAGATGTCGACGGACCACACGCTGGAGGAGGTCGGCAAGCAGTTCGACGTCACCCGCGAACGCATCCGCCAGATCGAGGCCAAGGCGATCCGCAAGCTCAAGCACCCGAGCCGGTCGGACAAGCTGCGCACCTACCTCGACAACCTGTAGCGCGGGGCTCACGGGATGGCACGCATCTCGAACCGGGTGGTACTCTGCGCGGACCTGCGCGGCAGCACCAGCCTGTTCGAGGTGCTCGGCAACGAACAGGCTACGATCCTGGTCACGCGCTGCGTCGCCTCGCTGGGTCACGAGGTGGCGGCCAGCGGCGGACAGGTCTTCAAGACCCTGGGCGACGGCCTCATGGCGACCTTCGACCACGCGTCGGAAGCCTGCCTGTGCGCCGAACGCCTGCACCGCACCCTGACATCGGTGGTCATCGACCGCCAGGACTCGCGGACGGGCGTGCCGGCCGAACTTCCGCTTCGCCTGCAGGTGGCACTCGCCCTGGGCGAAGTCGTGGAAAAGGACGGCGACTGCTTCGGTGACGCCGTGAACCTGGCCGCCCGCCTCGTGGAGCACACCGGCGACGACGAGACGCTCATCACCGAATCGGTCTTCGAGGCCCTGCCTGTCGCCCGGCGACCCGGCTTCCGCCGGCTGGACCGCATTGCGGTTCGCGGACGCTCGGAGCCCGTGGCGATCTGGGTCGCGCTGCGCCGAGGGGGCACGGACGAGCCCGACACCCATTTCGGGGATCTCCCTGAGGTCCCCGTACCCACGGGCTTGACGCTGGCCTGGGCGAACCGCCAGGAGCGCTTCGAGCATCGCAGCATGCCCCTGGTCATCGGGCGCGATCCGAACAGTGCCTGCTGCATCGATCAGCCCCGCGTCTCGCGATCGCATGCGAGGGTGGACTGGCACGCTGGCAGTTTCCAGCTCACCGACCTGAGCTTCAACGGCACCTACCTGCGGTTTCACGACGGCGAGAGGCTTGTCCTGCGGCGCAGCACCTGCCCGCTCGTGGGCCGGGGGCTGATCGGACTGGGCAGCGCCCCCGACGAACCGGGTGCAGCCGTCATGCGCTTCGACGCGAGCACCACGCCATGACGCTTCGTACCGAACCGGCCTACCGCCACGGCACGCCAGCGCGCACCGGCGTCCTCCTGGTGAACCTCGGCAGCCCCTCGGCACCCACGCCCGCAGCGACCCGCCGCTACCTGGCGGAATTCCTGTCGGACCCGCGGGTGGTCGAGATCCCGCGGCTGGCCTGGTGGCCGATCCTGCACGGCATCATTCTGCGCGTGCGGCCGGCCCGCTCTGCCGCGAAGTACGCGAGCATCTGGCTGCCCGAGGGCTCCCCGCTGACAGTCTGGACCGAGCGCCTGGCCGAAGGCCTGCGCCAGCAGATGGCCGAGGTGTCGCCGGACATCATCGTCTGCCACGCCATGCGCTACGGCGCACCCTCGGTGGCCGACGGTCTCACCGCCCTGCGTGCGCAGGGCGCCGCCCGAATCCTGGTGCTGCCGCTGTATCCGCAATACGCCAGCGCCACCACGGCGAGCATTTGGGACGCCGTGGCGGCGTGGTCACGGCAGGCGCGGTACCTCCCCGAGTTCCGATTCGTCAACCGCTACGGCGACGAGCCCGGATACATCGCCTCGCTGGCCCGCAGCGTGCGCGAGCATTGGGCGGCACAGGGTCGCTCTCGCATGCTGGTCATGACCTTTCACGGCCTGCCTCAGCGCTCGCTCGACATGGGCGACCCCTACCACTGCGAGTGCCACAAGACGGCCCGTCTGCTGGCGCAGGAACTGGGACTGTCAGCCGACGAGTTCAAGGTGACCTTCCAAAGCCGCTTCGGCCGCGCCCAGTGGCTTCGCCCCTACACGGAGCCGACCTTGCAGGACCTGGCCGCCGCCGGCCTCGAACGTGTCGATGTGATCTGCCCGGGCTTCCCGGTGGACTGCCTGGAGACCTTGGAGGAGATCGCCATGGAGGCCCGCGAGGCCTTCCTCGAGGCCGGAGGTCGCGAGTTCCATTACATCCCCTGCCTGAACGCGTCAGAAGGTGGCGTTCAGGCCCTCATGGCTGTGGCCCTGCGCCACCTACAGGGGTGGCTCCAGCAAGGGCCGGACGCCGGGACGCTGCAGGCACAGCGTGAGCGCGCCCTCTCAATGGGGGCGTCGAACTAGGGGTAGGCGCGCGCGCGCCAGGCGGTAAGCCGGCGGCACCACCACCACCCCAGCAACGAGCACGAGCAGTGCGAGCGACAGCGGGCGCTCGATGAAGACGTTGAAGTGACCCTCGCCAATGGCCAGGGCGTTGCGGAACTGCGCTTCGGCCAGCGGCCCGAGGATCATGCCGACGATGACCGGAGCGGTGGGAAAGTCGAAGCGCCGCATGAGCACCCCCAGGCAGCCGATGGCGAACATCAGCACCAGATCGAAGGCGCTCTGGCGCATACCGTAGACACCCACCGTGGCGAAGATGAGGATGCCGGCATAGAGTTGCGGGCGCGGGATGCGCAGCAGCTTTACCCACAGGCCCACCAGCGGCAGGTTCAGCACCAGCAGCATCACGTTGCCGATGTACAGCGAGGCAATCAGCGCCCACACCAGGGCCGAAGAGGTCTGGAACAGCTGCGGACCGGCGTTGATCCCGTAGCCCTGCAGCGCACTGAGCAGGATCGCCGCCGTCACCGACGTGGGAATGCCCAGCGTGAGCAGAGGCACCAGCGTGCCCGTCACCGCCGCGTTGTTGGCGGCCTCCGGGCCAGCCACTCCCTCGATGGCGCCGGTGGTGCCGAACTCCTGCGGGTGGCGGCTCAGCCTCCGCTCGACCCCGTAGCTCAGGAAAGTGGGAATCTCCGTGCCGCCGGCCGGAATGGTGCCGAAAGGGAAGCCGATGGCGGTGCCGCGCAGCCAGGCCGGCCATGACCGACGCCACTCTTGCCCGGTCATGTGAACCCGGCCCATACGGTTCATCGTGACCGCACTGCGCCCTTCATAGAGCACCGTGTACAGGCACTCGCCCACGGCAAACAGTCCGACCGCGACCAGCACCACCTCGATGCCGTCCAGGAACTCCGGGATCCCCGCGGTGTAGCGCACCTGTCCGGTGATCTGGTCCAGGCCAACCAGCCCCGCGGCCAGGCCGAGAAAGAGGGCCGTGACACCCCGAAGCTTGCTGCGTCCGAGCACGGCGCTGACTGTGATGAAGGCCAGCACCATCAGCAGGAAGTACTCGGGCGGGCCAAGCCGGACGGCGAATTCCGCCACCACGGGCGCGAACAGCGTGACCAGCACCGTGGCAATCGTCCCGGCCACGAAGGACCCGATCGCGGAAGTGGCCAGTGCGGCGCCCGCACGGCCACTGCGCGCCATCCTGAAGCCCTCGAGCGCGGTGACCATGGTGCCAGTCTCGCCGGGCGTGTTCAGGAGGATGGACGTGGTGGATCCTCCATACATCGCGCCGTAATAGATGCCGGCGAAGAAGATCATCGAGGCGGTGGGCTCCACCTGCGCGGTGATCGGCAGCAGCATCGCTACCGTCACGGCAGGCCCCAGGCCTGGGAGCACGCCGATGGCCGTGCCAAGTGCACAGCCGACGAAGGCCCATAGCAGGTTGACAGGCTGCGCCGCGGTGGCGAAGCCGGCCAGCAGTTGCTGCCAGGTCTCGATCACAGCCAGCCTGTGGAGGTCAGCGCGGGCAGGCTGATGGCCAGCGCCTTGGTAAAGGTCCAGAAGGCCGGCGCCGCGATGAGAAAGCCCGTGACGAAGTCGAGGACTCCTTGGCGCAGACCGCCCGCAGGCGTTCCCTGCGACAGCCGCAGGCCGCGCACGGCCAGCATGAAGCACAAGGTGCAGCTCAGCACGAAGCCGAGGGTCGAGATCAGCGCGGCCACGCTGAGCACGCCCGCAGCCACCCAGGCAAAGCCCCGCCAGTCACCCGACGCAGCCCCGGTGGGTACCTCCATCTCCGCAAATCCCGCGCCGCGGGCCTGGACGAGCAAACCGACGCCGCACAAGGCCAGCACGGCCGACACGACCCAAGGCAGAAAATTCGGGCCGACGCCCGAGTAGCCCGCTTGGGAGGGAATCCCGATCGCTCCCCAGGCCAGCACGGCAGCCAGCGCGAGCGCGCCGATCCCCACGAGGGTCTGCAGGCGTCGAGCCGAACGGGAATCCTGCATGGATCGGGCGCACCGTCTGACCGCCGCAGGCGGTCAGATCATCCCGGCCTTGACCATCGTGGCGCGCAGGCTCGCGAAGTCCCGGTCCACGAAGTCGTCGAAGGCAGCTCCGGTGAGCAGAGCCGGCGTCCAATCGTTCTTCTCCATGGACTCCTGCCAGGCCTTGGACTTCGTGGCCTTGACGATCATGTCCGTCAGCGCCTTGCGCTGCGCCGGGGTGATGCCGGCAGCGCCGTACACCCCGCGCCAGTTGCCGATCACGACGTTCAGCCCCTGTTCGCGCAGCGTGGGCACATCCCGCCCCTTGAGCCGAGCCTCGGAGGTGACGGCGATGGGCTTCATCTTGCCCGCCGCGATGTACTGCTCGAACTCGCTGTACCCACTGCCGCCCACCGTCACGTTACCGCCGAGGATCGCGGCGGTGGCTTCGCCGCCGCCGCGGAACGCCACGTAGTTGATCCGGGCCGGATCCACGCCCACTTCGCGCGCGATCATGGCCGCGGCAATGTGCTCGGTGGAGCCACGCGAGCCCCCGCCCCACTTCACGCTGCCCGGATCCTTCTTGAGCTGCGCGACGACATCGGCCATCGTCTTGAAGGGCGAGTTGGCGGGAAGCACGAAGACGTTGTATTCCGAGGTCAGGCGCGCAATCGGCGTGACCTGGCTGAGCGACACCGGCGGCTTGCCGGTGATGATGCCCCCCAGCATGACCGCCCCCATCACCATGAGGGCCTGGCCATCTCCCTTGGAGGCGTTGTAGAACTGCGCCAGACCCAGCGCGCCTGCTGCGCCGCCCTTGTTCTCATAGGTGATCGAGGACGCCACGCCAGCGTCCTGCAGCGCCTTGCCCAGCGCCCGGCCGGTGGTATCCCACCCTCCGCCCGGGTTGGCCGGGATCATCATCTTCAAGGCGGTTGCAGCCTGCGCGGACACGGGCCACACGCCAGCCGCGGCCAACAGCGGCAGGCTCCTGAGAAAGTCAATGCGACGCATAAAGAGTCTCCTCGATTCGAATGGGGGACAATGAAGCTGGCCAGGTTCAACACGCGCCTGATCGGCGACCGCCGAGCCCGCGTCCGGCGCCCGTACCGGCTTTCCAACCATGAGCACAGAAGACAAGGTCCGCCTGGACAAATGGCTCTGGGCGGCCCGACTTTACCGGACGCGAAGCCTGGCCGCCGAGGCGATCAGACAAGGCAAGGTCCGGATCAATGACTTGACGGCCCGGGCCTCCCGGGAGCCCGTGCCGGGCGACCGCATCGTCCTGCGCCGGACGGGGCAGGAGCTGGTGCTGACGGTGCGCGCGCTCAGCGCCATCCGCGGGCCGGCCCCGGTGGCCCAGACGCTGTACGAGGAGGATCCGGCCAGCGTGGCGCGGCGGGCCCGGGAGCAGGAGGCGCGCCGCCAGGGCGTGGAACCCGCTGCCAGCCGCAGCAACGGGCGGCCCACCGCTCGCCAGCGGCGCCACCTCGCCAGCTGGCAGCGCTGGTCCGCCTCGGCTGAGGACTGACCGCTCAGCCGGCTGAAGCCTGAAGGTCGGGGCTCACGAGGCTGTCGGTTCAGCCCTTGAAGCTCCGGCTGGCACCCCCATATCCCCCCAGTCGGCGCCCGGGACCCGATGCCGGCCGTCACCAGTCTCCAACCCCTTCATTGCCCATGAGCCAAGCCGCCCCTGATCCTGCCGAGACGGTTTCCCCCTCTACCCCGGAGCCCCCCGCTGCCGAACCCACGGTGGACGAGCGTCTCGCCGCGCTGGAAGCCCGTCATGCCGAGATGTCGGACGCGTACCTGAGGTCCAAGGCCGAGGCCGAGAACGTGCGACGCCGCGCCGAGGAGGAGATCTCCAAGGCCCGGAAGTTCGCGGTCGAATCCTTTGCCGAGAGCCTGCTGCCCGTACGCGACAGCCTGGAAGCGGCGCTTGCCATCCCCGCGGCCACGCCGGAGCAGCTGCTGGAGGGCGTACAGGCCACCCTGCGCCAGCTCGGCAGCGCCTTCGAGCGCAACAAGGTGCAGGCCATCGCCCCCCCGGCCGGAACCCGCTTCGACCCGCACCAGCACCAGGCGATCAGCGTCGTGCCCGCTGACCAGGAACCCAACACGGTCGTGAGCGTCCTGCAGAAGGGCTACCTGATCGCCGAGCGCGTGCTGCGCCCGGCTCTCGTCACCGTCTCCCCGCCCAAGTCTTGAAACGCGGCCTTCGGTCCGCACTTACGACATAACTCGAACACCGCTCCAGGAGCATCCGCAATGGGAAAGATCATCGGCATCGACCTCGGCACCACGAACTCGTGCGTGGCCATCATGGAAGGCAACTCGACCAAGGTGATCGAGAACAGCGAGGGCGCGCGCACCACGCCGTCGATCGTCGCCTACCAGGAAGACGGTGAGATCCTGGTGGGCGCCTCGGCCAAGCGCCAGGCGGTAACCAACCCGCGCAACACCCTCTTCGCCGTGAAGCGCCTGATCGGGCGGAAGTTCACCGAGAAGGAAGTGCAGAAGGACATCGACCTGATGCCCTACCAGATCGTGGGAGCCGACAACGGCGATGCCTGGGTGGAAGTGCGGGGCAAGAAGGTGGCGCCGCCGCAGGTCAGCGCCGAGGTGCTGCGCAAGATGAAGAAGACGGCCGAGGACTACCTCGGCGAAGAAGTGACCGAGGCCGTCATCACCGTACCGGCCTACTTCAACGACAGCCAGCGGCAGGCCACCAAGGACGCCGGGCGGATCGCCGGCCTGGATGTCAAGCGCATCATCAACGAGCCCACCGCGGCGGCGCTGGCCTTCGGCCTGGACAAGCACGGCAAGGGCGAGCGCAAGATCGCCGTCTTCGACCTGGGTGGTGGCACCTTCGACATCTCGATCATCGAGATCGCGGACGTCGATGGCGAGAAGCAGTTCGAGGTGCTGTCCACCAACGGCGACACCTTCCTGGGCGGCGAGGACTTCGACCAGCGCATCATCGACCACATCGTCACCGAGTTCCGCAAGGAGCAGGGTGTGGACCTGACGAAGGACGTCCTCGCGCTGCAGCGCCTGAAGGAGGCGGCCGAGAAGGCCAAGATCGAGCTTTCCAACAGCACGCAGACCGACGTCAACCTGCCCTACATCACGGCCGACGCCTCGGGCCCGAAGCACCTGAACATCAAGCTCACTCGCGCCAAGCTGGAAGCCCTGGTGGAGGAACTGATCGAGCGCACCATCGAGCCGTGCCGCACCGCGATCCGCGATGCGGGCGTGAAGGTTTCCGACATCGAGGACGTGATCCTGGTGGGTGGCATGACCCGCATGCCGAAGGTGCAGGACAAGGTCAAGGAGTTCTTCGGCCGCGAACCGCGCAAGGATGTCAACCCCGACGAGGCGGTGGCCGTGGGTGCTGCCATCCAGGGCCAGGTGCTCGGCGGAGAACGCAAGGACGTGCTGCTGCTGGATGTCACGCCGCTGTCGCTGGGCATCGAGACCCTGGGCGGCGTGATGACCAAGATGATCAAGAAGAACACCACCATCCCGACCAAGTACTCCCAGGTGTTCTCCACGGCCGACGACAACCAGCCGGCCGTGACGATCAAGGTCTTCCAGGGCGAGCGCGAGATGGCCGTGGGCAACAAGTCCCTCGGTGAGTTCAACCTCGAGGGCATCCCCGCTGCGCCGCGCGGGCTGCCGCAGATCGAGGTGACCTTCGACATCGACGCCAACGGCATCCTGCACGTCTCGGCCAAGGACAAGGGCACGGGCAAGGAGAACAAGATCACCATCAAGGCCAACTCGGGTCTGTCCGAGGAGGAGATCCAGAAGATGGTGAAGGACGCGGAGCTCAACGCTGCGGAGGACAAGCGCAAGCTCGAACTCGCCCAGGCCCGCAACCAGGGCGACTCGACGCTTCACTCCGTCAAGAAGAGCCTCGGCGAGCACGGCGACAAGCTCGAAGCCGGCGAGAAGGAGAAGATCGAGGCCGCCCTGAAGGCACTCGAGGAATCCCTCAAGGGCGAGGACAAGGCGGACATTGAGGCCAAGACCGAAGCCCTGATGACGGCCAGCCAGAAGCTCGGCGAGAAGGTGTACGCCGAGTCGCAGGCGGCGGCAGCGGCCTCCGATGCGGCGGCCGCTGCGGCGGCGGGCGGCACTGCCAAGCCCTCCTCCTCGTCCTCCGCCAAGCCGGCCGACGACAACGTGGTGGACGCCGAGTTCAAGGAAGTCCGGAAGTGACCGTTCGGCTGGCCCCTTCGCGGGCCGCCGACCTCCCCCGCCGCGCGGGACGCAGCAGAACGATCTGCTTCACGTCCTCGCGGCGTTCATGTTTGGGAAACTGAAGAGCCCGCTCCATGGCCAAGCGCGACTACTACGAAATCCTCGGCGTGCCGAAGAACGCTTCCGACGAGGAAATCAAGAAGGCCTACCGCAAGCTGGCCATGAAGTTCCACCCTGACCGCAACCAGGGGGAGGCGGCCAAGGCCGCCGAGGAGAAGTTCAAGGAGGCCAAGGAAGCCTACGAGATGCTCTCGGACCCGCAGAAGCGCGCGGCCTACGACCAGTTCGGCCATGCCGGGGTCGACCCGAATGCGGGCATGGGGCGCGGGCCGGGCGGGCCGGAAGGCTTCGGTGGCTTTGCCGAGGCCTTCGGCGACATCTTCGGCGACATCTTCGGTGGGGCTGGCGGGCGTCGCCCCGGCGGCCAGCAGATGTACCGTGGCAACGACCTGAGCTACGCCATGGAGATCACGCTGGAGGAGGCTGCACACGGCAAGGACAGCCAGATCCGCATCCCCACCTGGGACACCTGCGACACCTGCCGAGGTACGGGCGCCAAGCCCGGGACCAGCCCGAAGACCTGCGGCTCATGCAACGGCGCGGGCTCGGTGCACATGCGCCAGGGATTCTTCAGCATCCAGCAGACCTGCCCCCAGTGCCAGGGTGCGGGCAAGGTCATCCCCGATCGCTGCGTCACCTGCGACGGACTCGGTCGGATCAAGCGCCAGAAGACGCTGGAGGTGAAGATCCCCGCCGGCATCAACGAGGGCATGCGCATCCGCTCCACGGGCAACGGCGAGCCGGGCACAAACGGTGGCCCTCCGGGCGACCTCTACATCGAGATCCGGATCAAGGCCCACGAGATCTTCGAGCGCGACGGCGACGACCTGCACTGCAAGGTACCCGTGAGCATGACCAGCGCAGCCCTGGGAGCCACCATCGAGGTCCCCACGCTCGGCTCGAAAGCCGAGATCGACCTGCCCGAGGGCACCCAGCACGGCAAGACCTTCCGGCTGCGGGGCAAGGGCATCAAGGGCCTGCGATCCAGCTACCCCGGCGACCTGTACGTGCACGTGGTGGTCGAGACCCCGATCCGCATCACCGACGCCCAGCGCAAGCTGCTCAAGGAACTCGACGAGTCGTTCCGCAAATCCGGCGACCGCCACTCGCCCAACTCGAAGACCTGGACCGACAAGGTCCGCGACCTCTTCAAGTAGCCCGGCGCACCGCCTGCGTCGGCGCCGCGCTCAGTACTCCGGCGCCTCGCCGGAGGTGTGGTTGTCGAATCGTGTCAGCGGCTTCAGGAACGTCAGCTTGACCGTTCCCACGGGGCCGTTTCGCTGCTTGGCCATCACGATCTCGGCTACGCCGGGCTCCTTGCTGTCCTTGTTGTAGTAGTCGTCGCGGTAGATGAACATGATCACGTCGGCGTCCTGCTCGATGGCACCGGACTCGCGCAGGTCACTCATCATGGGCCGCTTGTCGTTGCGGGTCTCCACGCTGCGGTTCAGCTGAGAGAGCGCGATTACCGGGCACTGCAGCTCCTTGGCCAGTGCCTTCATGCCCCGGGAGATCTCTCCCAGCACTGTGGCGCGGTTCTCCTCGCTTCCCCCGCTGCTGCCACTCATGAGCTGCAGGTAGTCGATGACGATCAGGCCGAGCGTGCCGCCGTACTGTCTTGCCAGGCGCCGGGCTCGGGCACGCAGTTCGGCGGGATTCAGGGCCGCCGTCTCGTCGATGTACACCGGGGCCTTGGCCAGGCGGTCGGCCGCCGCGGGCAGCCGCTCCCACTCCTCGTCGCGCAACCGACCGGTGCGCAGGTGGGTCTGGTCGATGCGGGCCAGTGAACCCACCATGCGCAGCGCGAGCTGCGAGGCGCCCATTTCCATCGAGAAGACGGCCACCGGCAGCCCCTCCTCCACCGCCACATGCTCGGCAATGTTCAGCGCAAAGGCGGTCTTGCCCATGCTGGGGCGCGCCGCGAGGACGATCAGGTCGCCCTTCTGCAGGCCGGCGGTCATGCGGTCCAGGTCGTAGAAGCCGGTACGCACCCCCGTGACTTCCTCGGCGCCGTTCTTCTCCAGCTCGTCCACCCGGTCGAGCAGGGTCTTCACCAGGCCGCGCATCTCGTGGAAGCCGGCGTGCCCGCGGGCGCCCTCTTCGTTGATTCGGAAGATCTTGGTCTCGGCCTCGTCCAGGATCTGCGAGACCGGCTGCCCCTGCGGGTTGAAGGCCCGGGTGGCAATCTCGTCGCTGGCCGAGATCAGCTTGCGCAGCACGGCACGCTCGCGCACGATCTCCGCGTAGCGGCGCACGTTGGCCGCGCTCGGCACGCTCTGCGCCAGGGCATTCAGGTACGGCAGTCCACCGCTGTCATCGGCCTGCCCGAGACGCTGCAGGACCTCGAATACCGTGATGACGTCAGCCGGCTTGGCCGCACCCACGAGGCCGCCGATGGCCGAGTAGATCAGGCGGTGCTCGTGCCGGTAGAAGTCGCTCTCGGTGACCAGGTCCGAGCAGCGGTCCCAGGCCAGGTTGTCCAGCAACAGGCCGCCGAGCACGCTCTGCTCGGCCTCCGTGGAGTGAGGGGGCACGCGCAGCCGGGCGACTTCCTCGTCGCGCGGGCCGGGTTCGGCGCGGCTTTCGAATATGGTGGACATGCGGGAATCCTAGGGGCTCGGATGTATCCGCGAGCAAGGGGTAAGCCCGGCACCGGCCACGCCGCAGGTGGACAAGCCGGTGGATTTCCTGGGCACGGCCGGTGGACAAATGCCCGGCACAAGCGAAGAGGGCCGGCTTGCGCCGGCCCTCGGAGATGAACCGGACGGGCCCGTCACTCGGCCTGGGCCACGACCTGCACCGTCACGTCGACCACCACATCGCTGTGCGGGGCCACGGAGACCATGTGCTCGCCGACGGTCTTGATCGGACCGTTGGGCATGCGCACCTGGGCCTTCACGACCTTCAGGCCCATCTTGCCCAGGCTCTCGGCGATGTCGTGGTTGGTCACCGAGCCGAACAGGCGGCCGTCGACGCCAGCGCGCTGGCTGATGCGCACCGTCTTGCCGGCGAGCTGCTCGCCCAGGGCCTGCGCAGCGGCGAGCTTGTCGGCAGCCGCCTTCTCGAGTTCGGCACGGCGGGCGTCGAACTCCTTGATCGCGGCTTCGGTGGCGCGACGCGCCATGCGGGAGGGAATGAGGAAGTTGCGTGCGTAACCGTCCCGCACCTTGACGACATCGCCCAGGTTGCCGAGGTTCGCCACCTTCTCCAGCAGGATCACTTGCATGGCCTTCTCCTCAGAGCTTGTGCTGGTCGGAATACGGCAGCAGCGCGAGGTAGCGGGCGCGCTTGATGGCCGTGGTCAGCTGGCGCTGGTAGAACGCCCGGGTGCCGGTGAGGCGCGCCGGGGTGATCTTGCCGTTCTCGCCAATGAAGTCGCGCAAGGTGTCGACGTCCTTGTAGTCGATCTGCTCGACACCGGCGACGGTGAAGCGGCAGAAGCGCTTGCGGCGGAACAGCAGCGACTGCTGGTT
>JBMOGN010000102.1:0-11905 GCA_049318345.1 Rubrivivax sp.
TGCGCACGAGCTCGAGGTTGCGCACCGTGGCCGGCGGCAGGTCCAGCAGCTCGCGCGTGCGCGGCACCTCCAGCGTCTGCACGTGGGCCAGCGCCCGGCCCTGGGTGTGTTCGGCATAGCCCAGCAGCGCCGCGGCGGCGGCCTGCGCGGCGCGCAGCTCCTGCGCCTGGAAGCCTGCCAGCGAGGCCACGCGCAGCTGGGCGCAGAGCTTGCGCGTGCCCAGGTCGGGGTCGAACTGCCAGGCCGGCCGGGCCGTGGCCGCAGCCCGGGTGGCGGCTGCGGCGGCGGGCAGGCCGCTGCCGTCGTGCAGGATCTCCGCAGGCTCCAGGCGGGCGAGCCAGCCAGGCAGGTCGCGCTCGGCGCATTCGGTCATACCGAGCTGGCCGCTGGCCACCCCGAGCCAGGCCAGCCCCCAGGCGGATGCTTCACGAGCGCCGCCGCGCGAGCGGTGCAGGGCCAGCAGCAGCGTGTCGGCGCGCTCGGCCATCAGTTCGCTGTCGGTCACGGTGCCCGGCGTGACCACGCGCACCACCTTGCGTTCCACGGGGCCCTTGGCCGCGCCGACCTCGCCCACCTGCTCGGCCACCGCCACCGACTCCCCGCACTTCAGCAGCCGCGCCAGGTAGCTCTCCATGGCGTGCACGGGCACACCAGCCATTACTACGGGTTCGCCGGCCGAGGCCCCGCGCGTGGTCAGCGTGATGTCCAGCAGCCGGTGCGCCTTGCGCGCGTCGTCGTAGAAGAGCTCGTAGAAGTCGCCCATCCGGTAGAACACGAGCGTGTCCGGGTACTCGGCCTTGATGCGCAGGTACTGCGCCATCATGGGCGTGTGCGCGGAGAAGTCCGCGGCGGAGGCGGCTGAGGAGAAAGAGGGCGGCTGGTCGTGCGGCATCGAGCCGCGGATGTTAGGCGAGTCAGCGCGCGCCGCTCTCGAACAGGCGCGTGCGCTCGCTGTCGGGCGGGTGGCTCGCCAGGCCGAAATCCGGCAGGCCGGCCTGGCGGGCCGGGTACCGGCGCTGCAGCTGCGTGAAGAAGGCCACCATCCCGCGCGGGTCCACGCCGGCCGCGCGCATGATGCGCAGCGCCTCGCGGTCGGCCTCGCGCTCGAAGTCGCGCGAGTAGCTGGCCTGGATGAGCAGCGTGGGTGCCGTGGCCAGGACGCTGGAGAAGTCGCCGATCCACATCCCGGCCAGCGCGCCGATGCCCGACGCGACGATCAGGTTGCGCAGCCCGTGGTTGGCGTGGACATGCCCCACCTCGTGGGCGAGCACGCCGAGCACCCCGGGATGGAAGCGGTCGCCCTCGCCCGGCAGCATCTCGAGCAGGGCGTCGGAGACGACGATCTGGCCTCCGGGCAGCGCAAAGGCGTTCGGCCCCGCCCATTGCGGCAGCGCATGCACGGCCAGCTGCACGCGCGGGCGCTTGTCGGCCGGGTAGGCCGCACCCACCATGTCGTCCAGCGCGGTGCGCAGGCGCTCGACGGTGCCCGCGGGCAACTTGCTCGGCTCCAGCCAGCCCCGGCTCTGCAGCTGCGACAGCACGAGCCGGTCGATGTGGGCACGCGCAGCCTGCGGCACCCAAACCGCGCCTTTCTCGGCGGCCCAGGGCACGCCCCAGACCCCGGCGCCCGCCATCAGCAGCACCACGCCGACGACGCACCCCAGCGCCACATGCCAGCTTCGCGCCCAGCGCACCGCCATCGGCTCGGCGAGGTGGTGTCGCGCCGCCCAGTCGTCCCAGGCCGGGGCGTCGGGCAGCTCGACGACGCTGCCATCGGGCAGCAGCAGCTGGGGCACGCCGTGGCGCGTGCGCTCGGGCCAGGTGACGGCGCGGCGCGCGTAATGGTGCGTCGCCCCCCCTGCTGCGGTGAGGCAGAGCACGTCGGCGTTCAGCGCGAGGTCGACCTCCAGAGCTCGGGCCTCGCGGCCGTTGAACCAGCGCGCGCGCAGCAACTCGCTGCCACCGGCGGCCCGCGCTGCGGGCGGGGCCGCGGCCACGGCGCCCGTGTCAGAGCCCGACATCGATGCCGAAGAAATCGCCTGCCATCTCTCCGCTACCCGTGCCGCTGGACGCCGGCATGTCGGCAGCCCAGCTGTCGATGTGGCCGGTGGCCCGCACCTCCACCGCCTCCAGCCGCATCCGCAGCACGCTCACCACCGCGAACGGACGAAACAGGCCGAGAGTCACGATCACGAGCGCCATGTTCCGGATGTTCAGCCAGGTGAACGCCCCGACCCGCAGCGAGCTCGAGAACTGCAACTGCGCCGATTGCGTGGGGTTCCAGGCGAGGTTCTGCAGGCCCGCACCGGCCAGCGAGAAGAGCCAGATGTACACCATCGCGGTCACGACGGCGATGGGGATGGCGATCCCGAAAACCATGGCCTTGGGGTTCGCGCTCGTCTTCGCGAGGGCGACCGACACGCCCACCCCCACGCCAATCACGACGACGGCCAGGAGGGCGACGAGCACCAGCTTCAGCCCCAGGCCGTAGAACGAGCGCAGCCGCCCGGAGTAGGTCGTGGCTTCCCGCGCGTAGCGGTAGCCCCCGTGCTGGTAGACCTTCATGCGCCACAGGGCCCAGGGCGACATCACCATCAACAGGAGCATCGACAGCCCCACGAAAGGGGCCGTGGCACTGTTCGCGGCCATCACCGCGGCCTGGTCACGAGGATCGACCCCGTTCAGGAACCACGCCGTGGCCGCCAGGATCAGCAGCGCGGGCACGAATAGGGGCAGCATCGCGCCGTAGGCGCCGTCCAGCCCGCCTTGGAAGGACATGCGCAGGCCGCGCCAGCTCGTGTTGCCCAGCCGGAACATCAGGGAAGAACGCCACAGCGCCGGCCACAGCAGGGCCAGCACGACGAAGGCGCCGAGTGCGACCCAGTGCGACACGTACGACGACACGGCATAGCCGCCGAACAGGACCAGCATCAGCAGGTAGCCCCGGAACATCTTCCATGCGTCGCCGTGAAAGGCCAGGGGCTGCTCGTCCACCAGGGTGTTGGCGTAGAAGTACCGCAGCCGCCGCGCCTTGGCAAAAGGCAGGTAGAAGCCGAGCGTGACGATCGTCAGCAGCAGGTTGACGATCCAGATGCGGAAGTACTCGCTGCCGCTGGCCGTGAAGCGCACCGGCAAGGCACGGCCCGCCCAGCTCGTCATGCCCTGATCGGCCCCGTCTGAAATCGCGCTGCCGGGTGCCTGGATCGGCGTGTCCATCGTGTGCATCCTCCCTCGTGATCCGCGCATTCTGTGGCCCGCGCCGCAGCCGTGCATGCGGGCTTGCACGGAGCTGCCTTGCCTGGATGTCCCTCGTCGTGATCAACTTGCCAGCCACCCACTTGCTTCAGGGCACCCGCATGACACACAGGATGGCCGTGATCGGCCTGGGCATCATGGGCCGGCGCATGCTCGACAACCTGCGCCTGCATCCGGCCTTCGAGGTAAGCGGGGTGTGGGACCCCTCTGCCGAGGCAATCGCCAGGACCCGCGAGGGCTGGCCCGAGGCACCCGTGGCATCCAGCGCCGAGGCTGCGATGCAGGGCGCAGACGTGGTGTACCTCGCCTGCCCGCCAGGCCCGCGCAAGGCCTACGCGCTGGCAGCGGCCGCAGCCGGGCAGGGCGTCTTCATGGAAAAGCCCCTGGGCACCGACCACGCCGCCAGCCGCGACCTCGTCGAGCTGCTGCGCCGAGCCCGCTTGCCTGGCGTCGTGAACTTCACCCAGGCTGCCTCGCGCGGCTTCGAGGAACTGCGCCGGGCGATAGACGCCGGCGAGACGGGCGAGCTGCTGGGCATCGACATCGTCGTGCAGTACCCGGCCTGGCCTCGCGCCTGGCAGGTGGAGGCCGACTGGCTGCGCTTTCGCGACGAGGGCGGCTACACGCGCGAGGTGATCTCGCACTTCCTCTTCCTGGCGGGCCGGTTCCTCGGGCCGCTGAGCCTGCGCGTCGCGTCGCCGCGCTACCCGGCCGGCCCCGGCGCCGACCACCTGTGCGAGCTCGACCTGATCGCACGCCTGGAGACGGCCGATGGCCGTCCGGTGACGATCCTGGCCACCACGGGCGGGCGCCAGCCCGACCGGCAGGAAGTCACCGTGCGGGGCAAGCGGCTGAACCACCAGTTCCGCGAGTTCAACCAGCTGTGGCGCTCCGACGGCGGGCCGTGGGTGGAGGCCATCGACTGGAGCTCGGGGGAGGACCCCCGCCGCAGCGCCCTGCAGCGCCAGCTCACCCAGGCCGACCGGTGGCTGCGCGGGCAGCCGCACCTCCTGGCCACGGCCGAGGAGGCGCTGGCCGTGCAGGACCTGGTGGAGGCGATGCTCGCGGGGCGCGCCTGAGGCGCGCCCCGGCAGGACTCAGGGCGCGGCGGGCCTGAACTCCAGCCGCAGCCCGGAAGCCTGGCGGCGCTGGAAGCCCTTCCAGTGGGTATGGTCGGCCTTGAAGGCGCCATTGGGCTCGGCCGACCACCTGCCGTCGCGCGCGTGCTCCACGAGCTTCAGATAGGCCTCCATCGAGGCGTCGTTGCGCAGGTGGCGGCCCAGGAACGCGGTGACGAAGTGCTGGGCGATGTTGTTCATGCGCACGCTGTCCCACACGGGGTCCATGTAGTGGAAGGCCGCGGGGTTGGGCATGTGGGGGACGGCTGCCCAGGTCTGCGCCGGTGCAGGCATCGGTGCGCCGGCGTTGTGGTTGGCGTTCTCGTAGGTGAGCATGTAGCGCGGGGCGTTGACGCTGGCCTCGAAGAGGTTGCGCACCCCGGGCGCGTAGCCCGAGACATCGTCCACGCTGCCGGCGATGAACAGGATGGGCGTGCGGATACCGGCCAGCCCGGCGGCGTCCCAGAACCCGGCGTTCCAGCCCCAAGGGGCGAAGGCCACCGCAGCCTTGACGCGCGGGTCCACGCTCGCCGTCAGCTCGGCCGAGCCCGCCTGCCGGCGCGCGAGCACGCCGTTCGGCGGCGCCACCGCCAGCCGCGTCGAGGCTGCCGTGAAGCCGCCGCCGATGGCGTTGACCACGCCGTAGCCGCCCATGGAGTAGCCGATCAGCGCCGTGTTGGCGGCCTGCACCATGCCCTTGAGCGAGCCGCCGGCGGCGTCGGCCGGGTCACCCGTGTTCAGGCGCGACATCGTCTCGAGCACGAAGAGCTGGTCCAGCGGCCGGTTCAGCAGCGTGCTTGCGAAGGCCGCCTGGTCGCCGTAGGTGCTGTCGGTGTGGTCGATGGAGGCCACGACATAGCCCTTGCTGGCCAGGTTCTCCGCCAGCGGGCTCAGCAGGTAGCGGTTGCCGGGGTAGCCGTGGGAGATGATCACCAGCGGATACGGCCCGCCCTGCGCGGCCGGCACGGCGTCGCGCAGGGCCTTGCCCTGGATGACCACGGTGAGCTTCGGGTCACGGGTGAGCGTGCGGTACTGGCCCGGCTCCAGGCCGTCAGCAGACTTTTCCGGCTGCGCCGGATGGGGCTGCGACGGATACCAGACCTCCACCGTCAGCGGCCGGTCGTACAGGGGCGTGGGTTCCCCGGCCTTGGCCTTCAGGATGTCCATCTGCCCCGGGTTCACCAGGCGCAGCGTGCGCACGCCGATGGGGGACTTGCCGTAGGCCGCGAGCTCCGGCGCGTCGGGGCGCACGGCGTCGATGCGGTTCTCGCCGGCCCAACTCGTGCCGAAGAGGGCCAGCACCCCAAGTCCCGCGGGCAGGCCCAGGCGGGCGAGGCGCTTGCGCAGCGGGGCGACCAGGCTGTCGGGGAAAGTCAATTTCTGCTCCGGCATGAATGAGAAGAGGGAAGTACGGCGGGGTGCAGACCGGGCACGCGCGCCCGGCCTGATGGGCTCAGGCGAAGGGCGGCTCGCCGCGCCAGTCGAAGAAGCCTGGCAGGTCGTGGCTCACGCGATCGGGCCAGTTCGGCTCGCGCTTGTCCAGGAACGCGCCCACGCCTTCGCGCACGTCCTGCGCCTGCCCGCGCGACTGGATGGCCCGGCTGTCCAGGCGGTGCGCCTCCATCGGGTGCGCGGCGCCGGCCATGCGCCACAGCATCTGCCGCGTCATCGCCACCGACACCGGCGCGCTGTGGCGCGTCATCTCGTGGGCCAGCGCGCGGGCGGCGGGCAGCAGGTCGGCGGGCTCGTGCACCGCGCGCACGAGTCCGCGCTCCAGCGCCTCCTGCGCGCCGAACACCCGCCCGCTCATGCACCACTCCAGCGCCGTCTGCATGCCCACCAGACGCGGCAGGAACCACGACGAGGCCGCCTCGGGGGTGATCCCACGGCGCGCGAAGACGAAGCCGAAGCGCGCCTGCGTGGAGGCCAGCCGCACGTCCATGGGCAGCTGCATCGTCGCGCCAATGCCCACCGCCGCGCCGTTGATCGCGCCGATCACGGGCTTGAGGCTGCGGAACATCCGCAGCGTCACCTGCCCGCCGCCGTCGCGGTAGACGTCGCCCTGGCGGCTGGCCTCGCGCCGCGCGTCCTGCTGCTTCGCGTAGTCGAAGGTGTCGCCGGCGGCCGAGAGGTCCGCCCCCGCGCAGAAGGCGCGCCCGGCCCCGGTGACGATCACGGCCCGCACGGCGTCGTCGGCGTCGGTCAGGTCGAAGGCGGCGACCAGTTCGTCGCGCATGCGCGCGGTGAAGGTGTTGAGCTGCTCGGGTCGGTTCAGCGTGAGCGTGGCGAGGCCATCGTCGACGCTGAAGGTGAGGGTCTCGAATTCAGGTTGCATGGGGGTGGGGCGGCTTTACGGGGCGAAGGGAGCAGAGGCAGCAGAGGCAGCAGACGGCGCAGCAGCAGCCGCGGCCTTTTCCGGCGAGCCCTCCAGCCCGGCCAGCAGCGCGGAGTTGCCGCCGCCGATGACCATTTCGAAGCGGTTGTCCACCACCGTGAAGTCGTAGTAGCCCATGCGGGCGATGGGGCGGATCTTCAGGATGTCCACGCGGCCGCGCTCGTCGAGGGCGGCATCGTCGATGTGCACTGCCACCACGCGGCCAAAGACGACATCCACCGACCCCATCGGTGGCACACCCGGAAACCGCACGGTGTTCAGGTACACGCACTCGAACTGGATCGGTGAGCCGGCCACGCGCTTCGGACGAACCTTGCGCGAAGGCAGCTTGCCCAGGCCCGCGTGCTCGAACTCGTCCACGCCGTGGGGCAGTTCCTCACCCGTGCGGTTGACGGCCTCGCGCAGGTCCCAGGTGGCCATGTTCCAGACGAACTCACCCGTGGCCTCGACATTGCGCACCGAATCCTTGCGCTCGCCGAGCGTGTTCTGGTTGGCCGCGAACATCACGATCGGCGGGTTGAAGGTGACGTTCTGGAACTGGCTGTAGGGGGCCAGGTTGTCGCGGCCCTGCGCGTCCACCGTGGAGATCCAGCCGATCGGCCGCGGCACGACGCAGGACTTGAAGGGGTCGTGGGGCAGCCCGTGGGGGGTGATGCCGGGTTCGTAGTACATCGGAGTCCGGGGCGCTGCCCAGGCCCCGGGGCGGGGCGGCTGCAGCGTGTCCACCTGTCCCGCAAGCATGCCACGGCAGGGTGGCGGCGCCTCAAGTTCCCGGTTATGGTGCCGACCTACCAGCCAGGCGCCCTGCGCGGCGGCTCCGGGTTGACGACCCGGCCGCGCGACTCCGGCTGCCCAGGAGCACGCCCATGCGCAACCTGCCTGTCCCGGCCAGCCCGGCTTCCTCCTTCAGGCTGACCCGCTATTCTCGCTGACGAGCCTGTTCGGGGTGGTGCTGATCACGGGCGTGCTGATCTGGGCCTACCAGCACTACACGGAGGAGCTCCTCGTCGATCACGAGTCGCGCTCCAACGCGGACCTCACGCGGGCCCTCGCCAACACCGTGTGGGGCGACTACCGGGAATTCGTGGCCCGCTCCGGGGCGCTGCCGCGCGAGTCGCTGGCGTCCGACCCGGCCGTCGCCCAGCTGCGCGCCGACGTGCTGACCAAGATGGGCGGGCTGCGGGTCGTCAAGGTCAAGGTCTACAACCTCCAGGGCACGACGGTGTTCTCCACCGACCCGCGCCAGATCGGCGAGGACAAGTCCGCCAACGCGGGCTTTCGCAGCGCGCGCGACGGGGTGGTGGCCAGCGACATCACCTACCGCGACCGCTTCGATGCCTTCGAGGGCACCATCTCGGGCCGCAACCTCATCTACTCCTACATCCCGGTACGGCCCCGGCCCGATGCGCCTGTGGAGGGCGTGTTCGAGGTCTACTCCGACGTCACCGAGCTGGTGGCCGAGCAGAACGAGGCCCGGGCTCAGATTGCCGCCATCCTGCTGGCGGCCCTCGTGTGCCTGTACCTCTTCATGCTCTTCATCGTGCGCAAGGCGCACCGCATCATCGAGCAGCAGCAGCGCGAGCGCGCCGCCCAGGAGGAGGCGATCCGCCACCAGGCTCACCACGACGCCCTGACCGGGCTGCCTAACCGGGTCTACTTCGCCGAGCGTCTGTCCGAGGTCCTGGCCGCTTCCCAGGGCAGCCGGCCGGGCGGGGCGCTGCTCTTCATCGACCTGGACCGCTTCAAGGTGGTCAATGACAGCATCGGGCACGCCGGCGGCGACACGCTGCTCAAGGCGGTGGCCGAACGTATCCGACGTGCGCTGCGCATGGGTGACCTCGTCTTCCGCATGGGCGGCGACGAGTTCACGGCGATCCTGCCGACCATCGAGGGGCCCGATTGCGCCGCCTCGGCGGCGCGCCGCATCATCTCGGGGCTGTCCACGCCCTTCAAGATCTACGGCCACGAGGTGTGCATCGGCGCCTCGGTGGGCATCGCCGTGTTTCCCGCCGACGGTTCGAGCGTGGATGCGCTGGTGCGCAATGCCGACGCGGCCATGTACAGCCGCAAGCAGACCGAACGCGGCTCCTACGCCTTCTACCAGGCCTCGATGAACGAGCGCGCGGCGCAGCGGCTGGGCGTGGAGGCCGCGCTCACCCGGGCCTTCGAGCGCGGGGAGTTCGAGTTGCACTACCAGCCGCGTGTGCACACCCTGTCCGGCCGCGTGGTCTCGGTGGAGGCGCTGCTGCGGTGGAACCACCCGTCCCGGGGCCTGCTCCTGCCGGACGAGTTCCTGGCCGTGCTCGAGGACATGGACCTCATGACGCTGGTGGGCGAGTGGGTGCTGCAAAGCGCATGCCGGCAGCTCGCGCAGTGGCGCGCGGAGGGGCTGCAGACACTGCATGTGTCGGTCAACGTGTCGCCCCGGCAGTTCCAGCAGGTGGGCTTCGCCGAGATGGTGTCGCGTGTGCTGGCCGATACGGGCCTGCCCCCGGCGCACCTGGAACTGGAGCTGACGGAGTCGCTGCTGATCGCCGACGCGGAGGGCGCCGGCCGCATCCTCGCGGCACTCGAGGCCTGTGGCGTGCACGTGGCCATCGACGACTTCGGCACCGGCTTCTCGTCCCTGGACCGGCTGCGCCGGCTGCCGGTCCAGACGCTGAAGATCGACCGCGGGATGGTCGCCGACCTCCCCGGATCGGAGCGTGACCGCGCCATCGTGGCGGCCATCGGTGCACTCGGGCGGGCGCTGGGCATCACGGTGGTGGCCGAAGGCGTGGAGACCCACGCGCAGGCCAACTTCCTGCGCGGCACGGCCTGCGGCGAGCTCCAGGGCTACCTGTTCAGCCGTCCCGTGCCGGCAGACCGCATCCCGGCGTTCTGCGCCTCGGCTGGAACACCGGTGGAGGTGGCCGTCTCCTCGAGCCGGCTGGAGGCCGAAAACCTCGTCCAGGGCGTCTTCAGCCCGGTGAACTGAGCGGCAAGGGCCTGCGGCCCATCTTCCGGCAGGGTCTTGGGGTTCGCCACCGTGTTGGCAACCACCTGTTCGCGTCAAATTCGAGCCTTCTCTCGCCCCCTATTCGACAGGAGACTCGTCCATGCGCCACGACCGCCGCCGCCTGATCCAGGCCTCCACCGCCTTCCTGTTGCCCGCCCTGGCGGGTACGGCCCGGTCCCAGGCCGCCTTCGAGACCGTGAAGATCATCACCGGCTTCCCGCCGGGGGGCACCTCCGACACGATCTGCCGCCGCGTGGCCGCCAAGATGGCGCCCGGCTACGGCCGCAGCGTCGTGGTGGAAAACCGCACCGGCGCGGGCGGGCAGATCGCCATCCAGGGCGTGCGCACCCTGGCGCCGGACGGTGCGACGATCCTGCAGACGCCGATGTCGATGCTCGGCATCTACCCGCACATCTACCGCAAGCTGCCCTACGACCCCGTGGCCGACCTGACTCCGGTCTCGCTGGGCTGCACCTTCGACTTCGGTTTCGCGGTGGGTCCGGCTGTGCCGGCCTCGGTGCGCAACATCACGGAGTTCCTGGCCTGGTGCAAGGCCAACCCCGCCCAGGCGAACTTCGGCTCCCCGGCTGCCGGCTCGGTGCCGCACTTCATCGGCGCGCTGCTGGGCCGGCACGCCGGCATCGATCTCAAGCACGTGCCCTACCGCGGCACGCAGCCGGCGATCCTGGAGATGATCGGCGGCCAGATCCAGGCCGTCTCCGGGCCGATCGGCGAGTTCACGCAGCACGTGGCCGCAGGCAAGTGCCGCCTGCTGGCGGCCACCGGCGCGGCGCGCAGCCGCTTCGCCCCGGAGACGCCCACCCTCGTGGAGCAGGGCATGCGCGACATGGCCTTCAGCGAGTGGTTCGGCTTCTACCTGCCCGGCAAGGCCCCGGCTGATGTCGTGCAGCGCGCCAATGCGGCCCTGCGCGCGGCGCTGGCCGACAAGGAGACGGTGGACGGGCTGGCGGTGATGGGGCTGGAGGCGAAGTCCTCCACGCCCGGCGAACTCGCGGCCCTGCTGAAGGCCGACACCGAGCGGTGGGGGCCGATCGTCAAGGCGATCGGGTTCACGGCCGAGAGCTGAGGCCGCACCTGGCGGCGGGCTCCCGAGCGCCCGCCGCCCGAATTGTGGTTGAATCCTGAGTCTGCTCAATCGGGTGTCCCGGTGCTGCCCCTTGAGCGTCCGGGTCCCGTTCGCCTCCTCGCGAGCGGGCCGCACTCGGCAAGAAGGATCGGCATGAACCGTGTGGCACAGCGCCTGACTGGCCTCCTGGGCGCACTGGCCCTCTTCGCCAGCCTGCAGGCCGGCGCGCAGACGGCTCCCAAGGCCGCAGCCTCAGCCACCCCGGCCAAGGCGGCCGCCCCGGTACCCTCCACCGTCCGCAAGGGCGCCTCCCCCGCACGAGCCAGCGTGGCGCCTGGGACGGCCCGCTCGGGCGGCTCCGGCCACTCCCGCAAGTCGAGCCCCACGGCCTCTGGCGCGGTTGCGCCCGTGCGTGCGGGCGCCGTCAAGGCGGCCGCGCTCGGGCCTGCCGCCGGCCTGGGGCAGTTGCAGCGGGGTTGCCTGGCGGCGTCCACGGCCGCCCGCCTGGAGTCCGAGCTCGGGCTGCCGCCGCGCGAACTCGAGTCGCTCGTCGGCCCGCAGACCGAGCCGGGCGAAGTGGCCTGGGCCCAGCCCGGGTGCGTGCCCTTTGCCTACCTGCTTGCTCCCGACGCCACCGCTGGCGGGCTGGCTCTGGCGCCGCTGTCCGGTTCGGGTCAGGAGCGGCTGGCGTTGATGGTCTCGCGGGCCGGGGCCGGTCTGGAGCCGGTCAGCGCCTGGCAGCCCTTGCGGGCCGATCCGGGCCAGGACGGGGAACTGTGGCTGCCGCTGGCCAGCCTCGGGCAGCCCGACGGCGCGCTACCCGACCGTCTGCCCTCCCAGGTCCTGCGCGACATCGTGGTGCTCGCGCGCCTGATGAAGCAGCACGCCGGGGCCGACGACGCGGCCTGGATCCGCGTCGTCCTGGACCCCGAGGGCGCCGAGTCTTCGCGCGTGCTGGCCATGGAGATGCTCGACCCGCGCACCGGCCGGGTGTTCGACAGTGCCGTGTGGGTCGACCGTGCCGACGAGCCGGGCGCCTACATCAGTGCCCG
>JBMOGN010000103.1:0-11588 GCA_049318345.1 Rubrivivax sp.
GTCGAGATGAAGGAGAAGAAGGCCCGCGTGGAAGACGCGCTGCACGCCACCCGTGCCGCCGTCGAGGAAGGCATCGTCGCCGGTGGCGGCGTGGCCCTGCTGCGCGCGCGTGCGGCCATCGGCTCGCTCAAGGGCGACAACCACGACCAGGAAGCGGGCATCAAGATCGTGCTGCGCGCGGTCGAGCAGCCCCTGCGCGAGATCGTGGCCAATGCCGGCGCCGAGCCGAGCGTGGTCGTCAACAAGGTGCTCGAGGGCAAGGGCAATTACGGCTACAACGCCGCCAACGACACCTACGGCGACATGATCGAGATGGGCATCCTGGACCCGACCAAGGTGACCCGCACCGCGCTGCAGAACGCCGCGTCGGTCGCCAGCCTGATGCTGACCACCGAGTGCATGGTCGCCGAAGCCCCGAAGGAAGAGGCTCCTGCGATGCCCGGTGGCGGCGGCATGGGTGGCATGGGCGGCATGGGCATGGACATGTAAGTCCGGTCCGGCTCCCCTTCGAGCCCTCCGGGGGCCTGTGCCGCAAGGCGCAGGCCCTTTTTTCATGGGCTGGGCGCCGATAATGACCGCGATGATCAGGACTCACCCGACTGCACGCCTGTTCGCACCCGCCCTGGCCCTGGCCGTGACCCTCGGCGCGGTCTTGCTGGGTGCGCCGGGCGTGCAGGCCCAGGAGCGCCCGAAGGTCGGGCTCGTGCTGTCTGGCGGCGGCGCCCGGGGCCTCGCTCACGTGGGCGTGCTCAAGGTGCTGGAGCGCGAGGGCATCCCGGTGGACGTGATCGTGGGCACGTCCATGGGCTCGATCATTGGCGGCCTGCACGCCTCAGGGATGCGCGCGGCCGACATCGAGCGCGAGCTGCTCGCGGTGGACTGGTCGCAGGTCTTCTCCCAGCGCGTGACCCGACGCGAACTGCCGGAGCGGCGCAAGGACCAGGACCGGGACATCTCTGCAGCCTTCGAGCTGGGCTGGCGCGACGGTGAGCTGCGCCTGCCGCAGTCAGCCGTCTCCAGCCGCGGCCTGGAGTCGCTGCTGCGGCGCTTCACGCTACCGGTGCGTCTGGTCGAGCGCTTCGACAACCTGCCCATCCCCTTCCGGGCCGTGGCCACCGACATGGAAAGCGGCGCCGCGGTTGAACTGGATCGGGGCGACCTGGCGGTGGCCATGCGCTCCAGCATGAGCGTGCCCGGCGTGTTCGCGCCCATCGAGCGCGAGGGTCGCATCCTGGGCGACGGCGGCCTCGTGAACAACCTGCCCGTGGACATCGCGCGGCGGCTGGGCGCCGAGGTGATCATCGCCGTGAATGTGGGCACGCCCGTGGGCGGCCGCGAGTCCCTGGATTCGGTGGTCGGCCTGACGGCGCAGATGATCAACATCCTCACCGAGCAGAACGTGCAGCGCAGCCTGGCGCTGCTGGGCCCGCGCGACCTGCTCGTCACGCCAGCGCTGGGCACGCTGGGCTCGGGCGACTTCGCGCGCACGGCCGACTTCATCCGCCTGGGCGAGCAGGCCGCCGGGCAGGTGCTGCAGCGGCTGCTGGCGCTGGTCCCGGGCATCCGCCAGGTGACGCAGTGGGGCCAGCGCCCGGGCCGCCCGGGCGACGCCGCGCCGCGCCTGACCTTCGTCGAGATCGAGGGCAGCGAGGTCGCCAACCCGGCGCTGTTGCGCACGCAGATCCGCTCGGCCGCAGGGCAGGTCTTCGACCCCGCCACGGCCGAGCGCGACACACGCCGGCTGGCGGCCACCGGCGACTTCCTGCGCGCGGACTACCGGCTCGTGCGCCGGGGCGATGCCGACGGCCTGGTCTTCGAGCTCGAGGACAAGCCCTGGGGGCCGAACTTCCTGCGCGTGGGCCTGGACCTGAACACCGATTTCGCCGGTCGCAGCGGCTTCAACCTGAAGATCGTGCACGACCGCCACTGGCTCACCAATGGAGGCACCGAGTGGCGCAACCGGCTGCACCTGGGCGAGTCGCCGCTGCTGGCCAGCGAGCTGTACCACCCGCTGCGCTGGCGCGACGAGCTCAACCAGGACTGGTTCGTCTCGGCCTGGGGCGTGGCCGCCTTCGGCGTAGTCTCGCTGTTCGACCTGCGCGGTGCGGAGGCCGCCACCTTCAACCGCACGGGCGCGACGCTGGGAGCCGACTTCGGGCGCGCCTTCGGCCCCCTGGGGGAGGTGCGCATCGGCCCGACGGTCTCGGTGCTGCGTACGACCCCGCGCATCATCAGCCTGGCCGACCTGCGCGATGTCCTGGGCGAAACGCGCTTCGAGAACGGGCTGCGGCTGCGCATGGTCTCCGACCAGCTCGACTTCGCGATCTTTCCGCAGGAAGGCTTCCGTGCCGAGGCCGAGTTCACGGTGGGCACGCGCCGGCTCGGGCGCGATTCCGAGCCCATGTACCGGGCTTTCCTCGATGCCAACGTGGTGCGCTCGACGGGCCGCCACACCCTGAACCTGAGTGCACGCACGGCCTTCTCCGACGAGAACCCGAACCCCTTGGTCGGGCGCTTCACGCTGGGCGGCTTCCACAACCTGTCGGGCTACGCGCGCGACCAGATCAACGGCAACCACATGGTGCTGCTGCGCGCCACCTACTACGCGCGCCTGAACCAGACCCCGGCCCTGACGCGGGGCTTCGTGGTGGGCGGCTCGCTGGAGGCCGGCAACGCGTGGTACGCCCGCAACCAGGTTTCGCTGTCGGACCTGCGTTGGGGCAGCAGCCTGTTCGTCGGCGCGGACACCGGCATCGGCCCGATGTACCTCGGCCTGACCCACGCCCCGCGCGGGGGCACGGGCGTGGTGTTCCTCATCGGACGGCCCTGATCAGCCCCCCGCGTCGATCGACGCCAGGCTGGCCAGGATCTCCCGCGCCACGAGTTCGGGCTGCTCGTGGACGATCCAGTGGCTCGCATCGGGCACGCGCACCAGGCGCAGGTGGGGCACCCAGCGCGACAGCCCGTTCAGCAGCCCGGGCAGCAGCGCGTGGTCCTGCTCGCCCCACACCACGGTGGTGGGCACCTGGATGGTCACGGCTTCGTCGGGCATCTGCAAGGCGGCCAGCGCGTCGGCGCCCTCGCCGTCAGCCGTCCCGGGCGGACGCAGGGGCGTGGCGCGGTAGTAGTTGAGGCCGCCTTCCAGGCCCATCGACCACACGGCGCGGTAGCGGTCGCGCATCGGCTCGTCGAGCCACGCCCGTCCGCCCATGCGCTCGAAGAAGGGCCACAGCCGGGCGTAGTCGTCTGCCGCCAGCAGCGCCTGCGCATCGGCCCGGCACAGGAAGTTCATGTAGGCGCTGGCCTGCTGCTGCAGCGGGTTGTCGCGCAACTCGCGCAGGAAGGTGGCCGGATGTGGGGAGTTGAGGATGAGCAGCCGGCGCATCAGCCCGGGCTTCTGCGCGGCGAGGTTCCAGGCCACCGCGCCGCCCCAGTCATGCGCCACGAGCAGGTCCACGCTGCCGCCGAGCCGGGCGATGAGGGCCTCGATGTCGGCGACGAGATGCCGCGGCCGGTAGGCTTCGACTTCACGGGGAGCGGTGGAGCGCTCGAAGCCGCGCAGGTTGGGCGCCACGCCCCGTACCGCCCCGGACAGGCGCTCGAGCAGGCCGTCCCAGGCGAAGGCGGCCTCGGGAAACCCGTGCAGGAAGAGCACGCGGGGGGCGCCTTTCGCACCCGCGGCGCGGCAGCTCAGCGTGATGCCGTGCGGCAGCGCGACGTCGAAGGTCTCGATCATGCGGACAGCCCCGTCGCCCACTCGTGCAGCACAGCCGCCACGTCGCCCACACCCTGGCGCGACAGCGCGGAAAACAGCGTCACGCCGACATCGGAAGCCTCGGTAGCCACGTCGGCGAGCACGGCCTGCGCCGCCGCCAGGGCCTGCTGCGCCTCGCGCCGGCTGAGCTTGTCGGCCTTGGTCAGGAGCACGAGCAGCCGCACGCGCCCGTCGGCCACGCGCGGGGCCACGAAGTCCAGCAGCCGCTGGTCCAGCTCGGTGAGCCCGAGCCGTGAATCTGCCAGCAGCACCACGCCGGCCAGGGTCGGTCGCTGCGCCAGGTAATCAGCCATCACCTCCTGCCACGCCAGCTTCGCGCTGCGCGCCACGGCCGCGTAGCCGTAGCCGGGCAGGTCGGAGAACATCGCCTCGGGCGCGTCCTTCGGGCCGACCGCAAAGAGGTTGATGAGCTGCGTGCGTCCGGGCGTGCGCGAGGCGAAGGCCAGGCGCTTGTGCTGGGCCAGGGCGTTGATCGCGGTGGACTTGCCTGCATTGCTGCGGCCCACGAAGGCGATCTCGGGCAGTGACGGGGCAGGCAGCTGGTCCAGGCGTGCCGCGCTGGCCACGAAGCGGGCGGTATGCGCCCAGGCAAGCGCCCGCCGATGCGGGTCGCCGGGAGGCGGCACCATAGGGGCGTCGGGCACGCGCGCGGGGGCTGCTGGGGGTGCGTTCATGGTCCATTGTAAAATCGGCCGTTTGCCACGCCCCTGGGCTCCATCCGTCCCCACCTGCCCGCCATGAAGTCTTCCCTCGCCCTGCTTGCCGCCGCGCTGATCGCGGGCCCCGCCCTGGCTGCCGAACAGAAGGCCGCCTTCAAGCCGGACCTGGCCAAGGGGCAGGCGATCTCCACCCAGGTCTGCGGCGCCTGCCACACCGCCGACGGCTCGCGCGGCAGCCCCGCCAACCCCATCCTGCAGGGCCAGCACCCGGAGTACCTGGTCAAGCAGCTGCAGGAGTTCAAGTCGGGCAAGCGCAAGAACGCCATCATGGCCGGCTTCGCCGCCACGCTCAGCGAGGACGACATGCGCCACGTGGCGGCGTTCTACGCCAGCAAGGTGGCCAAGCCGGGCGACGCGAAGAACAAGGACACCCTGCGGCTGGGCGAGCGCATCTGGCGCGGCGGCCTGGCGGACAAGGCGGTGCCGGCCTGCGCCGGCTGCCACGGGCCCACGGGCGCGGGCATCCCCTCGCAGTACCCGCGCCTGGGTGGCCAGCACGCCGACTACACCGAGTCGCAGTTGAACGGCTTCCGCGCCGGCACCCGCGCCAACAACGCGCAGATGATGACGATCTCGGCCAAGCTCAACGACCTCGAGATCAAGGCCGTGGCGGACTACATCGCCGGCCTGCGCTGAGCAGCCCGAACCCTGCACGGTGGCGCCTGCAGGCGCGCCACGCTGCCCGGGCCACCCCTTGCTGACCCGTGGAGGACCCCGAGATGCGATCCAGGATTGACCGTGGCTTGGCACATCCCGTCTCGTCGGAGATCACGCCTCGAGCCGTCTATGAAGGCCGGCGCGAGTGGCTGGGCCGGGTGGCCGCCGGCGCTGCCGGCCTGACGCTGTCCGGCTGGGCCGTACGCGACGCCCTTGCCGCGACCACCGGCCCGGGCAAGCTCGCGCGGCTGCCGGGCGCGCGCAGCGCGGTGCCAGGCGCCGCGACGATGGAACGGCTCACCTCCTACGAGGACGTGACGACCTACAACAACTTCTACGAGTTCGGCACCGACAAGTCCGACCCGGCGCGCTACGCCGGCTCGCTGAAGACGCGGCCCTGGACCGTGGCGGTGGAAGGCGAGGTGCGCAAGCCCGGCACCTGGGACCTGGACGCCCTGCTCAAGCTCGCCCCCATGGAGGAGCGCATCTACCGGATGCGCTGCGTGGAGGGCTGGTCGATGGTCATTCCCTGGGTGGGCTGGTCGCTGGCCGAGCTCATCCGGCGCGTGGAGCCCACGGGCAACGCGAAGTTCGTGCAGTTCGTGACCCTGGCCGACGCGGCGCAGATGCGGGGCGTGTCCTCCAGCGTGCTGAAGTGGCCCTACGTGGAGGCGCTGCGCCTGGACGAGGCGATGCACCCGCTGACGCTCCTGGCCTTCGGCCTGTACGGGGAGGTGCTGCCCAACCAGAACGGTGCGCCGCTGCGGCTGGTGGTGCCGTGGAAGTACGGCTTCAAGTCGGCCAAGTCGCTCGTGAAGATCCGCTTCGTCGAGCAGCAGCCGCGCACGAGCTGGCAGCAGGCCATTCCCGACGAGTACGGCTTCTACTCCAACGTGAACCCCACGGTGGACCACCCGCGCTGGAGCCAGGCCAGCGAGCGCCGCATCGGCGAGGACGGCCTGTTTGCGAAGAAGCGGCCCACGCTGATGTTCAACGGCTACGAGGCCCAGGTGGGACAGCTCTACGCGGGCATGGATCTGCGGAAGAACTACTGACGTGCGGGCGCTCAAGCCCGCCGTCTTCATCGCGCTGCTCGGGCCGTTGGCCTGGCTGGTGTTCGCAGCGGCCACCGACCGGCTGGGGGCCAACCCCGCCGAGGCGCTGATCCGCTCCAGCGGCGACTGGACGCTGCGGCTGCTGTGCGCCACCCTGGCGGTGACACCGCTGCGGCAGTGGACGGGCTGGCATGTGCTGGCGCGGCTGCGGCGCATGCTGGGCGTGGCCACCTTCTGCTACGGCACGCTGCACCTGCTGTGCTTCGCCTGGCTGGACATGGGGCTGGACCTCGCGGCCATCGTGCGCGACCTGGGCAAGCGCCCCTTCATCCTCGTGGGCACGGCCGCGTGGCTGCTGATGCTGCCGCTGGCGGCCACCTCCTTCAACGCCGCCGTGCGCCGGCTGGGCGCGGCGCGATGGCATCGGCTGCACCGTGCCGTCTACGCCGTCGCGGGGCTGGCCGTGCTGCACTTCTACTGGATGCGCGCCGGCAAGAACGACTTCGCGGAAGTAGGCGTGTACGCCGCGGTGCTGGGCGTGCTGCTGGGCTGGCGGGCCTGGCGGGCCTGGCGCGCGCGGCGGCTACGCGCCGCGCAGGCGGCTCCTACTTCATGAAGGAGGGCAGCCACAGCGACAGGGGCTGCACCTCCAGCACGATGAACAGCGCCACCGTGAGCAGCACCACGTGCAGCCACACGCCGCGGAAGATCTGCTTCAGGCCCACGCCGTCGAGCAGCGCGTTGAGCACGAAGAGGTTCATGCCCACCGGCGGGGAGATCAGGCCGATCTGCACCACGAGCACGATCAGCACGCCGAACCACACCGGGTCGAAACCCAGGCCGGTGACGATGGGGAAGAACACCGGGATGGTCAGCAGCACCATCGAGAGCTCTTCCATGATGGTGCCCAGCAGCACGTAGATCACCATCATCGCGCCCACCACCATCAGCGGCGAGAGCCCGAGGTGGAGGATCCAGTCCTTCAGGTCGCCCGGCATCGAGGTGAAGTTCACGAAGCTCGAGAAGAGCATCGCCGCGATGAGGATCGTGAAGAGCATCGCGGTGGTGCGCGCGCTCTCCACCAGCACGTCCAGCAGCACCTTCGGCGTCAGCGTGCGGCGCGCGAGCGCGAAGAAGAAGGCGCCCGAGGCACCGATGCCCGCGCCTTCGGTGGCGGTGAACACGCCGCCGTAGATGCCCCCGAGCACCACCACGACGAGCAGCGCCACGCCCCAGATGCCCTTGAGCGCGGCGCGGCGCTCGGCCCAGCTCGCGCGCTCGCCCGCGGGGCCGGCCTGCGGGTCGCGCCAGGTGAACCACGCCACGCCGCACATCAGCAGCGCCGCACACATCAGCCCGGGCAGCACGCCGGCGGCGAAGAGCTTGCCGATGTTGGTCTCGGTGACGATGCCGTAGATGACCATGATGGTCGACGGCGGGATCATGATGCCCAGCGTGCCGCCGGCGGCGATGACGCCGGTGCTCAGGTGGTCGCTGTAGCCGAGCTTCTTCATCGGCGGGTAGGCCACCTTGGCCATCGTCGCGGCCGTGGCGATCGACGAGCCGCAGATCGCGCCGAAACCCGCGCAGGCGATGACGGTGGCGTGGGCGAGCCCGCCGCGCACGTGGCCGACGAAGGCATAGGCCGCGCGGAAGAGCTCGTGCGCGAGGCCGGCGCGCGCCACGAAGTTGCCCATGAGGATGAACAGGGGCACCACGCTCAGCGTGTAGGCGAAGCCGCTGTCGTAGACCACCTGCGCCGCGTTGGCCATCGTCGGCGCCCAGCCGCGCAGCAGCCCGAGGCCGACCAGGCCCACGAGGCCCATCGCGAAGGCCAGCGGCACGCGCAGCAGCGCGAGCCCGAACACGCAGGCGAAGCCGATCAGCGCGTCGATCACGTCGCGCCCCCGCTGAACTCGTCGCGTTCCATGTCCTCGTCCACGCCGGCGTGGTGGTGACCCACCGGTGCGACGAGCAGAAGCGCGTGCACACAGGCCGTGAGGCCGAGCAGGACGCTGATCACACGCACGAAGGGCGCAAGCGGCAGCTGCAGCTGCGGCGTGATGTCACCGTACCCGGCCATCTGCCCGGCCTTGGTCCACATTACCCAGGCCAGGCCGGCGAGCGCCACGCCGCACAGCAGGTCGACGAGCGCGTGCTGCACGCGCTTGACCGCGCGCGGCAGCCAGGGGTCCAGCGAGTCGAAGATCACGTGCTCGCCCTTGAGCGAGACGAGCGGCAAGCCAGCGAAGATCACGACCACCATCAGCAGCTCGGTCAGCTCGAGCGATCCGGTGATGGAGCGGTCCAGCACCTTGCGGCCGGACACGTCGAAGAGCGTCAGCCACATGATCCCGAAAAGCGCCAGCGCGGCCAGCAGGCCGCAGCAGGCGCTGATCAGCTTCTTCAGCGCAGGGATCAAGGCAAGTCCGGCGGCGCGCGGCGCGTCACTGCAGCTTGGCGATCTCGGCACGCAGGTCGGCGAGCACCTTCTTCGGGTCCTTCAGGCCCTTGGCCTCGGCCGCCTTGGCCCAGTTGTCGATCAGCGGATTGGTCTTCTCGGTGACCGCCTTCACGAAGGCGGGATCGGCCTTCGTGAACTGCACGCCGGCGGCCTGCATGAAGGCCATGCCGCGGCGGTCGACCTTGTCCCAGCCCTTGCCGAACATGCGCGAGACCATCTCGCCCGAGAGCTCGTCCACCACCTTCTTCACGTCGGGGGGCAGGCTGTCGTACTTGGCCTGGTTCATGAAGAAGAAGAAGCTCGTGTTGTACAGGCCGCCGGGGAAGGTGGTGGCGTACTTGATGACCTTGTCGATCTTGAAGGCCTCCACCGACTCGGCCGGGAACAGCGTGCCGTCCATCACGCCGGTGGACAGCAGCTCGTAGCTCTCGGGGGCAGGCTTGAGCGTGACGTTCATGCCCATGGCCTTGCTGATCTCGTTGACCATGCCGCCGCCGACGCGGAACTTCAGGCCCGCGAGGTCGTCCATCTTCGTGATCGGGCGCTTGGTGTTGTAGACGATGCCCGGGCCGTGCGTGAAGACGGCAATGACCTTCACGCCCTTGTGCTCCTCGGCCATGGCCGGGTTCTTCATGTAGGTGCGCTGGAAGGCCACCGACAGCGCCTCGGAGGAGTTGCCCAGGAACGGCACCTCGGCGACCTGCGTCGTCACGAAGCGGCCCGGGGTGTAGCCGTGCACGGTGAAGGACAGGTCGGCCAGGCCGTTGCGCACGGAGTCGATGGTGGCAGGCGGGGCGCTCACCGGGCGCGGCAGGATGTTGCACTTGGCCTTGCCGGAGGTCTTCTGCTCCAGCAGCGCGCACCACTCCTTCTGGGTCTCGGACAGCACGTGCGTGGGTGCGATCCACGAGGAGGCGGTGAGCACGATCTGGGCCGAGGCGGTACTGGCGAGCAGGCCCAGGGCCGCTGCGGCAAGCAGCGACCGCAGGAAAGGACGGGGGGCGGTGATCACGGACATGGCAGGCTCCGGTTTCGTTCCTCCTGGGAGGACGCTGAGGTTGACTGCGAATCCTGACACGAAGCCGGCTGCGCGATCGGTCCCGAGGAGAATTCGACATACGGGATTTCCCGGGTTATCCAGGCCCCTGGCGTCCCACGGTTGGAGACAATCGGCCGGAATGACTGCTTCAGCCTCCACCGCGCGCCGGCTGTGGGCCATCGAGGGGCCCGCGGCGCTGGCGCTGGCCGCCGCATTCGGGCCTGCGCCGGCCGCCTTCGCTGCGCCTGCACCGTCACCGACCCGGGAGCACCTCCTCGGGGGCAGCCGCTACCAGGTCGGCGCGGGTGCGCCGATGCAGCACGCCCTGGCGCGCATCGATCCCACCTCGACCGAAGTCCGGCTCGCGCCCTGCGGCTTCCTGCCGCACGGCTGGGCGCAGAACCCGCGCCTGCCGTCGCGGACCTTCTTCTTCGAGAAGGAGGGCCCCGGAGCGGCAGAGTTCGATCTGGTGGAAATGCGCCAGACGCGCGTCGTGCCGCCCGTGCGCGGACGTACCTTCTACGGGCACGGCGCGGTGAGCGCCGACGCGCGCTGGTTGCTGTCCACGGAGTCCGAGCCCGACGGCCGCGGGGTGATCGGCGTGCGCGACGCCTCCACCCTGGCCTACCAGGGCGAGTTCCCGAGCCACGGGCTGCGCCCGCATGACTGCCACCTGATCGACGAGGGGCGCGTGCTCGCGGTGGCCAACGGGGGCGGGCCGTCCGAGCGCGACCCCCGCCCCTGCGTGTGCTTCATCGAGGCTTCCAGCGGCAAGCTGCTGCACCGGCACGAGATGGCACCGGGCCTGCCCTTCAATACCGGCCACCTCGGGCCGGTGGGCCGGGACCGCGCGCTGGTGGTCAGCGCGCCGCAGCGCGGCCTGGACGCCGGGCACCCGGGTGCGGTGAGCTGGTGCGACCCGCGCTCGGCCAGGCTGAAGGTGCTGCAGCCAACGGCATCGGCCCCCGCGCTGCTGGGCGAGGCGCTGAGCGTGGCAGTCCTGCCCGAGCGCGACCTGGGCCTGGTGACCCACCCGACGCCAGGGTGGATCTCGATCTGGCGCCTGAGCGACGGCAGCGCCCTCGGCGGCCTGGCCGTGGCACGCGTGCGGGGGCTGGCCATCGCCGCGTCGCGCCGCGGGCTGTGGGTGAGCCACGGCGAGCGCGCCTCGCTCGGGTTCCTCGACCTCGACAACCCGGGCGCAGGCGTGCGCGTGGCCGTGGAGGCCGCGATGCTGGCCGGGTCGCACCTGCTGGTGCAACCGACTCCCGCGGCCGGCCCGGCCTGAGCGCGCCGGCCGCGTCTCAGCGCGCGAGCACCGCAGCCAGGGCGCCTCCGGTGTGGGTGCCCGCGGCGACGACCGCCTCCGGCGGCCCCTCGCAGACGATGCGCCCGCCCTCGGCGCCGCCCTCGGGGCCGAGATCGATCACCCAGTCGGCCTCGGCCACGACATCCAGGTCGTGCTCGATGACGACCACGCTGTGGCCGCCGTCCACGAGCCGGTGCAGCACGCGGATGAGCTTGTCCACATCGGCCATGTGCAGGCCCACCGTGGGTTCGTCCAGCACGTACAGGGTGTGCGGGGCGCGGTTGCCGCGGCGCGTGACGTCATCGCGCACCTTGGCCAGTTCGGTCACCAGCTTGATGCGCTGCGCCTCGCCGCCGGACAGGGTGGGGCTGGGCTGGCCGAGGGTGAGGTAGCCCAGGCCCACGTCGCGCAGCAGCTGCAGCGGGTAGGCGATGGCCGGCATCGAGGCGAAGAAGTCCACCGCCTCGTCGACCTCCATGCGCAGCACGTCGCCGATGCTGCGCCCGCGCCAGGTAACGGCCAGGGTCTCGGCGTTGAAGCGCTGGCCGTGGCAGACGTCGCAGGGCACCT
>JBMOGN010000104.1:0-11558 GCA_049318345.1 Rubrivivax sp.
ACGACGAGCGCGAGCAGACGCTCAACCAGATGCTCGTCGAGATGGACGGCTTCGAGACGAACCTGGGCGTGATCGTGATGGCGGCCACCAACCGCCCGGACATCCTGGACCCCGCGCTGCTGCGCCCCGGCCGCTTCGACCGCCAGGTTTATGTCACCCTGCCTGACGTGCGCGGGCGCGAGCAGATCCTGAACGTGCACATGCGCAAGGTGCCCGTGGGGCAGGACATCCGCGCCGACATCCTTGCCCGCGGCACACCCGGTTTCTCGGGCGCCGACCTGGCCAACCTCGTGAACGAGGCCGCGCTCTTCGCGGCGCGGCGCAACGGCCGCGTGGTGGAGATGGTCGACTTCGAGAAGGCCAAGGACAAGATCATGATGGGCCCTGAGCGCAAGAGCATGGTCATGCCCGAGGAGGAGCGGCGCAACACCGCCTACCACGAGGCCGGCCACGCCCTGGTGGCGCGCCTGATGCCCAAGACCGACCCGGTGCACAAGGTCACTGTCATCCCGCGCGGCCGCGCGCTGGGCGTGACGATGCAGCTGCCCGAGGGCGATCGCTACAGCATGGACAAGGAGCGCATGCTCTCCACCATCTCGGTGCTCTTTGGTGGGCGCATCGCCGAGGAGGTGTTCATGAACCAGATGACCACTGGCGCCTCCAACGACTTCGAGCGCGCCACCCAGATCGCACGCGACATGGTCACCCGCTACGGCATGACCGACGAGCTCGGCCCGATGGTCTACGCCGAGAACGAGGGCGAGGTCTTCCTCGGCCGCTCGGTCACGAAGACGACCAACATGTCCGAGGCGACCATGCAGAAGGTCGACAACGAGGTGCGACGCATCATCGACGAGCAGTACGCCGCGGCCCGGCGCCTGATCGAGGACCACAAGGACAAGATGCACGCCATGGCGCGCGCGCTGCTGGAGTGGGAGACGATCGACTCCGACCAGATCGACGACATCATGGCCGGCAAGCCGCCGCGCCCGCCCAAGGACTGGACGACCCAGCCGCCGCGCAGCGGCGGTCCTTCGGCTCCGGTGTCCTCCACCGACAGCGCTCCTGCAGCCGCCTGATCCGACCTTGAGCAGGCAGCACTTCGGCACCGACGGCATCCGCGGCACCGTCGGGCAGTTCCCCATCACCCCCGACTTCATGCTCCGCCTGGGGCATGCGGTCGGGCGCGTGCTGCGCCGCCAGGGCGAGCGGCCCACGGTGGTCATCGGCAAGGACACCCGCGTGTCCGGCTACATGATCGAGTCCGCGCTGGAGGCGGGTTTTGCCTCGGCCGGCGTGAACGTGCTGCTCAGCGGCCCGCTGCCCACGCCGGGCGTGGCCTACCTCACGCGCGCGCTGCGCCTGGATCTGGGCGTGGTCATCAGCGCGTCGCACAACCCCTTCGAGGACAACGGCGTCAAGTTCTTCTCGGCCCGGGGCGAGAAACTCCCGGACGCCTGGGAACTCGAGGTGGAGGCGGCCCTGGACGAGCCGGCCACGTGGGTCGACTCCGCCGGCCTGGGCAAGGCGCGCCGCATCGACGATGCTGCCGGGCGCTACATCGAGTTCTGCAAGAGCACCTTCCCGGCGGAGCTCTCGCTGCGCGGGCTCAAGCTCGTGGTGGACGCTGCGCACGGCGCGGCCTACCACGTGGCGCCCGATGTCTTCCACGAGCTCGGGGCGGTGGTGCAGCGCATCGGCTGCAGCCCCAACGGGCTCAACATCAACGACGGCGTGGGTGCCACCGCGCCGCAGGCCCTGGTGGCAGCGGTGCGGGAGCAGGGCGCCGACTACGGCATCGCCCTGGACGGCGACGCCGACCGCCTGCAGCTGGTGGACGCCCACGGGCGCCTCTTCAACGGCGACGAGCTGCTCTACGTGATGGCCGCGGACCGCCTCGCGCAGGGCTGGGCGGTACCGGGCGTGGTGGGCACCCTGATGACCAACATGGCCGTGGAGCTGGCCCTGCGTGCCGCCGGGGTGGAGCTCGTGCGTGCGAAGGTGGGAGACCGCTACGTGCTCGAAGAGCTGAGTGCGCGCGGCTGGCAGCTCGGCGGCGAGGGCTCGGGCCACCTGCTGGCGCTGGATTGCCACACCACGGGCGACGGCATCGTCAGCGCCCTGCAGGTGCTGCAGGCGGTGCGCCGGCGGGGCTGCACGCTCGCGCAGCTGCTCGAGGGCATGAACCTCTTCCCGCAGGTGCTGCTGAACGTGCGGCTGGCCGAGGGCGTGGACTGGAAGACGCACGCCGGCCTGGCCCGGGCACGCGAAGCCGCCGAGCGCACGCTTGGTGACAGCGGCCGGGTGCTCATCCGGCCCTCCGGGACGGAGCCTGTGCTGCGCATCATGGTGGAGGCGCGGGAGGCCGCCCAGGCGCGCCAGCTTGCCGGGGCGATGGCTCAGGCGCTCGCATGAGATCCAACGGGCTTGCCTCGGTGCGAGGCAAGCCCGTTTCGACGAGAGGGCAGCAGCCTCAGGTTCCCACGCGCCCGCCGTCGTTCTTCGTGATCACCACCGTCGCCGAACGCGGCCGCTTGCCCGCGCCATAGCCGACGTTGCTCGGCCACTGGCTCGTGTACTTTGTCGGGTCGGCCAGGTTGGCGGCTGTTGTGCCTTCGCCCGGGTGTTGGATGTTGATGAAGATCGTCTTGCCGTCAGGCGTTTCGCACAGGCCCGTGACCTCGCAGTCATAGGGCCCGACGTAGAAGCGCTTGAGCGTGGCCGCCGTCGGCTTGGCGCCCAGGCGCGTCGTCACGGAAGTCCCGCCGCTGTAGCTCAGCGTGACGGCCGAGCCGTCGCCGATCTGGCCCGGGATGCCCGCCACCAGCATGCAGTTGGTCACGTCGGTGTACGCGCCGTCATCGGTCTGGATCCAGCACAGGCCCGTGCTGCGCGTGAAGGCGAGACCGTCCGGGCTGGAGAAGTCCTGGTCGGCCGTCAGACCCGACAGATTCACGAGCTTGGGGTCGGCGCCGGCTTCGCTGCCGAAGAGGTAGACGTCCCAGTTGAAGCTCGTGGCCTCGGGGCTCGAGTCCTTGAACCGCAGGATATGGCCGTTGACGTTGCCGCTGGCGGTGGACTGGGCAGCGAAGACGTCGGTGTAGGCGCGCGGGTTGGCGGCATCGACCTTGGTCTGCGTGCCAGTCGGGGCCACGCGGCGGCTGCTGTTGTTGGTCATCGTGATGTAGAGCTCGCCCGTCTTCGGGTGCACGTCGACCCACTCCGGGCGGTCCATCTTGGTCGCACCCACTGCGTCGGCGGCGATGCGGGTGTGGATGTACATCTCCGCTTGGTCGGTGAAGCCGAACGACGCCGCGGCGATCGCCGGATTCGTCACGGTCAGCTCGATCCACTGGCCCGTGCCGTCGTCGTTGAACTTCGCCACGTAGAGCTTGCCGCGGTCGAGGTACTTGTCGCCCACGGCCAGGCGGTCGGCCGCGGTGGCGTCGGCCGGGTTCCAGTTCTCGGTGGAGACCCACTTGTACACGTACTCGTTCTGCGAATCGCAGCCCATGTAGACGGCGATCGGCTTGCCGGCCACCGGCAGGCCGAATGCCGAGTTCTCGTGGGCAAAGCGGCCCATGCCGGTTCGCTTCTTCACCACCGAAGTCGCGTTGTACGGGTCGATCTCGACCATGAAGCCCTGGCAGAACCACTCGTGGCGGTAGTCGTCGCTGCCGTCGGTGCTGGTGCCGACGACGCTCGTGTCCCAGCGGACGTACTTGTCGTCGGTGCCGGCGGTTTCCCAGCCGTAGCGGCTGCTGGCTGCGGTCGTGGCCGTCACGTTGCGGCCGTAGCGGGCGAACGAGGCATTGACCTTCGCGCTGCGCTTGGCCTGGTCGCCGGCTGCGCGGAAGTAGTAGCCCGACCAGTTCTCCTCGGTCGTCAGCAGCGTGCCCCACAGCGTCTTGCCGTTGCCGCAGTTGTTCATCGTGCCGCGCGTGCGCGTGCCGTTCGGGGAGTACTTGGTCACGAAGAGAGCGTTGCCGCGGGCCGGGCCCGAGAGCTCCATGGGGGTCGTGCCGGTGATCCGGCGGTTGAAGGGGGAGTTCACCACCGCCGCGAACTTGCCGGCTGTGTCCTTGGCCACCTCGGCCACCGTCACGCCATGGCAGTCGACCTCGATGTCCACCTCCAAGGCCGGGCGCGGGCGCGGGCTGCCGCCGTTGGCATGCAGCACCACGGGCGTGATGTACTCGTGGTTCATTGCCAGCAGCGCGCGGGCGTTGCTGGTGTCGTCACGCGCGCCGGCGGCGGACAGACCGAAGTACTGGATGCCGTCGTGGCAGTCGCCCACGCGCTTGTCGTAGCCGGTGTCGGTGCCGTCGTTCTTGTAGGCCGGCACGTTGGCGAAGAGCGGATCGCCGCAGGCGAGCATCACGCTCGCGGTGTAGCCGCTGGGCACGGTGTTCGTGTCGGCCAGCGTCTTGGCCACGGCCGTGAAGCCCAGCAGCGTCTCGGTGGGCGTGGGGCTCACTGGGGCCGGGGCGGGGTCGTCCCCCCCGCCACAGCCGCTCAGCGCGAGCGGGGCAAACATGGCGGCCAGGGCCCCGCCGGCGGTGCCGCGCAGCAGGTTGCGGCGGCTCATGCCGGCGTTCAGGACATCCTGGAAGTGAGGATTCGACGAGCGGTTGTTGTCGAGGTCGTCAGGGTCGGTGAAGCTCGCGGACAGGTCGGTACGGGCGTTCATGAAGGCTCCTGGAGCAGGGGTGGAAGGCCCTGATACCTTCTCAAGGCTGGACGACAACCCTGTGAAGAAGCCGTGTCAGCCGTGTCGCCGTTTCTTCATCGCTCAATCATGAAGCGGTTGACCACCCACACCAGCGCCAGCATCACCGGCACCTCCACCAGCACCCCGACCACGGTGGCCAGGGCTGCAGCCGAGTGCAGCCCGAAGAGCGAGATCGCAACAGCCACGGCAAGCTCGAAAAAGTTGGAGGTGCCGATCAGGCAGGCGGGGCCGGCGACGTGGCGCGGTAGCGCGAGCACACGCGCACCCAACCAGGCCAGCCCGAAGATCCCGAGCGTCTGCAACACGAGCGGCACGGCGATGAGGCCGATGAGCAGCGGCTGCTGCACCACGGACTGCGCCTGCATGCCGAAGAGCAGCACCACGGTGGCCAGAAGCGCGGCGATCGTCCACGGCCGTGCGCGCATGGCGAAACGCTCCAGTGCCTGCGGACCTCTTGACAGCAGCCCTTGGCGGGTGGCCACCCCCAGAACCAGCGGCAGCAGCACGTAGAGCGCGGTGGACACCAGCAGCGTCGTCCAGGGCACCTGGATCTCGCTCACACCCAGCAACAGCACCGTGATCGGCACGAACGCCACCAGCATGACGAGGTCGTTGACGGCCACCTGGACGAGCGTGTAGCCCGCGTCCCCGCGCACCAGCTGGCTCCAGACGAAGACCATCGCCGTGCACGGAGCGACCCCGAGCAGGATCATGCCGGCGATGATTTCCTGGGCGGTGCGCGGGTCCACCCACGGACGGTACAGGTGCTCGAAGAAGAGCACGGCCACGGCCGCCATCGTGAAGGGCTTGACGAGCCAGTTCACGACCAGGGTCAACCCGAGGCCGGCGGGCTGGCGCCAGGCCTGGCGCACCGCGCTCCAGTCCACCTGCACCATCATCGGGAAGATCATGATCCAGATGAGCTCGGCCACCACGAAGTTGACGTGAGCGAACTCTGCAGCGGCGATGAAGGCGAATGCGCCTGGAGCGAGCAGGCCCAGGCCCACGCCTGCCATCATGGCAAGCGCGACCCACACCGTCAGGTAGCGTTCGAAAAGGCGCATGGGGCGTGCCTACTGCTTGCCGATGCCCTGAATCTCGCGCTGCAGGGACAAGGTGTCGAGCGCATCCAGCGGCAGCGACAACATCAGCTCGATGCGCCTGCGCAGCACCGAGGCGGCGTCGCGGAAGGCCTTCGCACGTTCGGCCTCGTCGCCCGTGGCTTCCGCCGGGTCGGCTACCCCCCAATGGGCCGACATGGGCTGCCCGGGCCATGTCGGGCAGGCCTCACACGCGGCCTTGTCGCACACCGTCAGCACGAAATCCATGTGTGGGGCCTTCGGCGTGGCAAACTCGTTCCAGTCCTTGCTGCGGTAGCCCGCGGTGGGCAGGTTCATGTCGGCCAGCGTGGCCAGCGCCAGGGACTGGACCTCGCCGGCCGGGTAGCTGCCGGCCGACCAGGCGCGGAAGCGGCCGCGCCCGAGGTGGTTGAGCATTCCCTCGGCCATGATCGAGCGGGCCGAGTTGCGGGTGCAGATGAACAGCACGTGGTAGATCTTGTCGTCCGGGTTCATGGCGTCTCCTTCAGCAGCTTGAGCAGGTCGGGGTCGGGTTCGTACTGGCGTCGCGGGGCACGGGAGTCGGCGCGCAGGGGTTTCCCCGTGCGTCGAGCCCACAGGGCACGCCGTCGCAGCAGTGCCGGGTGAGGTAGCCGAGCAGGGCGTTCATCGATCCGATGGCCGGGCGGTAGACGATGTGGCGGCCGCATCGCTCGGCCGTGACGAGGCGGCTTGCGGTCAGTTCCTTCAGGTGAAAGGAGAGCGAGGACGCGGGCAGCCCGAGTGTGGCTGCCAGCACGCCGGGTGTCTGGCCCGAAGGGCCGGCCCCCACGAGGGCGCGGAAGACGCGCAGCCGCATCGGCTGCGCCAGCGCAGCAAGCGCGGCCACGGCCGAGCCCTCGTCCATCGTGGCTTGCGGCCCGCCCAAGTTGGTCGACGCATCGCCGGCAGCGGACCCAAAGGGCGGATCAGCCGGCCTCATCCCTCGCTCCTCGCCAGCGCCAACCGTGTGGGCAGCGCCAGCGTGACGAGGCTGCACGCGGCCAGCATCAGCGCCGAGCCGGCCAGCGTCCAGCCCAGGCCCCCCCACTGGTAGAGCACGCCCGACAGCAGCGTGCCCAGGAAGCGCCCGAGCGCGTTGGCGGCGTAGTAGAAGCCCACGTCCTCGGCCGCCTTCTCCGAGCCGGCGTAGGCCAACACCAGGTAGGAGTGCACCGAGGAATTCACGGCGAATGCCAGGCCGAAGAGCGCGAGCCCGGTCACGACGATCCACTCCAGGTGCGGGGCCCCGGCGAAGACGAGGCCGGCCAGCACCAGCGGCACCGCCGTGAGCGCGAAGGACCACACCCGCGCCGCCGGCACCTCGCTGGACAGGCCGTCGGCGCTGCGGCGCACGAGCGCTGGCGCAGCGGCTTGCACGGCGCCGTAGCCGATCGTCCACAGGGCCAGGAAGGCGCCCACCATCGTGAAGTTCCAGCCCGAGGCGTACAGGAACACCGGCACGCCGACCACGAACCAGACGTCGCGCGCGCCGAAGAGCGCCACGCGGGCGGCGGCCAGCAGGTTGATGCCGCGGTTCTTGGCGAAGAGCTCGCGCGCCGAGCGCGAGGCCTTCGCCTTGCCCATCAAGGCCGGCACGAAGGCCAGCACCCCGATCAGCACGGCTGCGAGTGCAGCGGCCATGGCCCACAGGGCGGCCTGGAAGCCGAGCGTCTGCAGCAGCACGCCGCCCAGGAAGAAGCCGGCCCCCTTCATCGCGTTCTTGCTGCCGGTGAAGAAGGCCACCCACTTGAAGAGGCGCCCCGAGGCGCTGCCCGCGGTGAGCTTGATGGCCGACTTGCTCGCGGTCTTGGTGAGGTCCTTGGCCACTCCGCACACGCCTTGTGCGATCACCACCCAGGCCACCGAGGCCGCGGCCGTCCAGCCCGGTTGCAGCGCCGAGAGCAGCAGGAAGCCCGCGATCTGCGTGGACAGGCCCACGGCCAGCATGCGGGCGATGCCGTAGCGCGTGGCCAGCCAGCCGCCCACGAGGTTGGCGACGATGCCGGCGGCCTCGTAGAGCAGGAACAGGAACGCGAGCGTGAAGGGGGAGTAGCCGAGCCGGTAGAAGTGCAGCAGCACGAGCATGCGCAGCGCGCCGTCCGTGAGCGTGAAGCCCCAGTAGGCGGTGGTGACGAGCGCGTAGTGGCGGGTGCCCGCGTCCATGGCCTCAGAGCCCGGCGGCTTGCATCTGGCAGGCCAGGTCCACCATCCGGCAGGCGTAACCCATCTCGTTGTCGTACCAGGCGTAGACCTTCAGCAGCGTGCCGTCGGTGACCATCGTGGAGGGGGCGTCGACGATGGAACTGCGCGTGTCGCGCGCGTAATCGGCGCTCACCAGCGGCCGCTCCTCGTAGCCGAGGATGCCGGCCAGCGGCCCCGCGGCAGCAGCGGCGAAGAGCGCGTTCACCTCCTCCACGGTGGTGGCGCGCTGCAGCTCGAAGACGCAGTCGGTGAGCGACGCGTTGAGCACCGGCGCGCGCACCGCGTGGCCGTTGAGCTTGCCCTTGAGCTCCGGGTAGATGAGGGCGATGGCGGTGGCGCTGCCGGTGGTGGTGGGCGCCAGGCTCGCCATCGCGCTGCGGGCACGGCGCAGGTCCTTGTGGGGGGCGTCCACCACCACGTTGGTGTTGGTGGGGTCGTGGATGGTCGTGATCTGGCCGTGGCGGATGCCGATGGCCTCGTGCACCACCTTCACCACCGGGGCCAGGCAGTTCGTGGTGCACGACGCCGCGGTGACGATTCGGTGGCGGGCGGGGTCGTACAGGTGGTCGTTCACCCCCACGACGATGTTGAGGACCTCGCCCAGCTTGACGGGGGCGGCCACGATCACCCGCTTCGCCCCGCTGTCCAGGTGGCCCTGCAGCGTCTCGGGGGTGAGGAACTTGCCGGTGCATTCGAGCACCAGGTCCACGCCGAGCTCGCCCCAGGGAATCGCGCCCGGGGTGGCGTGTTCGGTGAAGCCCAGGGTGCGTCCGTCGATCTGGATGGCCGCGGGCCCCGCGGCCCGGATGTCGGCGCGCCAGCGGCCCTGCACGGTGTCGAAGGCGAGCAGGTGCGCGGTGGCCGCGCTGCCGCCCTTGATCTCGTTGAGGTGGACGACTTCCAGCCGGTTGTTGCCGCGGGGGTCCTCGGGCGGGCGCTCGGCGGCACCGAAGGCCGAGCGCAGCGCCAGACGGCCGATTCGGCCCATGCCATTGATGCCGACGCGCATTGCATTCCTCGATGATTCCAAAATCATCGAACTATGAGTCCGCTTTGTGACGCATGCGTGACACCGTTTGTCACGCCGCCGGCCACTTCGCCTCAGAGGCTGCGCGCGGCCTCGGCGGTGGCGCGCAGGAAGTCCCGGCGGGCCGTGTCGTCCGCCGTGTTGAGGTCGTACAGGGCGTGGAACCGCACGCGCGCGCGCCCGGCCGTCACCCGGCGCAGGAAGCGGCAGACGAAGGCCCGCGGGGCATCGCCCAGCCACCACACCTTCCAGCGCGGCAGCCCGTAGGTGCAGAAGGCTGCCACATGCCGCAGGTGCGTCAGACCCGGCTCGGTGCGGCCATCTGCGTTCAGGCGAAACGAGATGCCGGGCAGGAACACGCGGTCGAACCAGCCTTTGAGCAGCGCGGGCAGGCCGAGGTTCCACACCGGAAAGACGAGCACGAGGGCCTGCGCGTCGAGCAGCCGCTGCACGTGGCTGCGCACCCGGGCCTGGTTCCTCGTCTCGTCGAGGTAGTGCAGGCGCTCCTCGGCGCCGAGCACGGGGTCGAAGCCCTCGGCGTGCAGGTCGCACAGGTCCACCTCATGGCCCGCCACCCGCAGGGCGCTGACCGCGGCGTCGCGCACCGCCGCATTGAAGCTGCTCTCCAGCGGGTGGCAGTACAGCAGCAGGACTCGCATCGCCGGCCGGGGGCACGCCTTCAGCCCGCCTGGGCTGCCCACGAGCGCATCTTGCCGGGGTTGAGCAGCCCCAGTGGGTCGAAGCGCCGCTTCAGCGCGTGGACGGCCGGCGGGAGCGTGCCGCCGAACTTGCCGTCCTCCACCGTGTTCACGTGCGGGTTGTTCACCCGCACGCCGTGCTCGCGCATGAGGGCGATGATCTCCTCCAGCCGCGCCGCATCGCGCCAGCGCACCAGCGGCAGCGCGGTGCAGGTGGTCGGGCCGTCGAAGCTGCGGATGAACTCCAGGTGCCACAGCACCTCGTCGCCGAGCAGGGGCGCGATCGTGCGCAGCTGCTGCAGGTGCACGCCGGGCGTGAAGCTGTTCTGCAGGTAGGTCAGGCTGGGGTCGGTCTTCAGGGCGTGCAGCGTGGTGTGGTTCCAGCAGAACTCGATGATCGAGCGGTGGCTGCGGCGCACCTGCTCCTCGTCCTGGCGCAGGCGCACGGTGCCGCCGTGTTCGGCCACCAGGGCCTGCACCGCCGGCTCGCTCACGGCCGAGACCACCGCCAGCACCGCGTGCTCGCCGGCCGGCAGCGCATCGGCCAGGCGTGCCAGCAGGCCGGGCACGGGCTGCAGCAGCACACACACGTTGCGCTTGACGAGCCCGGGGGCCTGGGCCAGCCGGTCGGCGAAAGCGAGTGTGGCGTCGCGGTCGGCAAAGGTGGCCACGAGCTCCACCCAGGGCTGGGCCGGTGCGAGCGCAAGCTCCACCTCCAGGGCGATACCCGTGGTGCCCCAGAGGTGGTGCAGGGCCACCGCATCGGCACCGCGAAGTTCCACCCGCTCGGGCACCTCGGTCAGTGCCAGTGCGTGCACACCCAGGATGTTGCCGGCTGCGCCGAGGGGGCCGTGGTTGATCGACCCGACCCCGCCAAAGCCGCCCCCGAAGAGGCCGCCCACCGTGGCGCTGCGAAAGGTGGAAGGCATGGTGCGCAACTCCAGGCCCTGCGCCCGGGCCGCGGCCTCGAGCGCCCCGAGCCGCGCGCCGGCCTGCGCGCGCACCGCGCCGTCGCGGACCCAGCACACCTGGTTCAGGGCCGTCATGTCCACCAGCACCCCGCCTTGCAACGGCGTGCACTGTCCGTAGTTGCCGGTGCCGCTGCCGCGCAGGGTCAGCGGCACCCGCTCGCGCACGCAAGCAGCCGCCAGCGCCTGCAGCTCGTCGACGCTGCGCGGGCGCACCGCGAGATCGGCCCGGCGCCCGGCCAGCAGCGGCGTGAGGATGGGGCTGAACCAGGAATAGTCCTGCGACAGCCGCGTGACGAGCCCCTCGTCGTCGATCCACGCCAGGCGGGGAAGGGCCGCGCGCAGGCGCTGCAGCGCGTCGGGGTCGGCGCCCATCCTCTCAACCGTCCTGCGAGACTTCGCTGGCGTGCCAGGCGAGCTGCTTCTTGGAGAGCCAGGCCATCACCACGAAGAGGGCCACCCCGGTGAGCGAGATCAGCAGCAGCGCGGCGAACATGCGCGGGATGTCCAGCTGGAAGCCCGCCTGCAGGATCTGGTAAGCCAGCCCCGCACCGCGCCCGCCGGTGCCCGCGACGAACTCGGCCACCACCGCGCCAATGAGCGACAGCCCGCTGGAGATGCGCAGCCCGCCGAAGAAGTAGGGCAGGGCGCTCGGGATGCGCAGCCGCCACAGCGTCTGCAGGCGCCCGGCGCGCTTCATGCGGAAGTAGCTCTGCAGGTCCGGGTCCACGCTGCGCAGGCCCAGCGTGGTGTTGGAGATGATCGGGAACAGCGCGACCAGCGCCGCGCACACCACCATCGCCCCCATGGGGTCGCGCACCCAGATGATGA
>JBMOGN010000105.1:0-11430 GCA_049318345.1 Rubrivivax sp.
CGCCGCAGATGAACAGGATGTTGGTCGTGTCGATCTGCAGGAAGTCCTGGTTGGGGTGCTTGCGGCCGCCCTGCGGCGGGACGCTGGCCATGGTGCCTTCGACGAGCTTCAGCAGAGCCTGCTGCACGCCCTCGCCCGAGACATCACGCGTGATGCTGGGGTTGTCGGCCTTGCGACTGATCTTGTCGATCTCGTCGATGTAGACGATGCCGCGCTGCGCGCGGTCGACGTCGTAGTTGCAGTTCTGCAGGAGCTTCTGGATGATGTTCTCGACGTCCTCGCCGACATAGCCGGCCTCGGTGAGCGTGGTCGCATCGGCGATCACGAAGGGGACGTTGAGCAGCCGCGCCAGCGTCTGCGCCAGCAGCGTCTTGCCCGAGCCCGTGGGGCCGATGAGCAGGATGTTGCTCTTGCTCAACTCCACGCCTTCCTTGGAGGCACCCAGGTGACGCAGCCGCTTGTAGTGGTTGTACACCGCCACCGACAGCGTGCGCTTGGCTGCCTCCTGGCCGATCACGTACTGGTCCAGGCTCTGCTTGATCTCGGCCGGAACCGGGAGGTCGCTGCGCGCGGCCTTGCCGGCTGGGCCCTCCGCCGGAGCCTCATCGCGGATGATGTCGTTGCACAGCTCGATGCACTCGTCGCAGATGAAGACCGATGGCCCTGCGATGAGCTTCTTGACCTCGTGCTGGCTCTTGCCGCAGAAGGAGCAGTACAGAACCTTCTCGCCCGCTGCGCCCTTCTTGTCGGCCATGTTCGATTGCCCGCCTGAGTCCTGCCTGGAAGTTGCCGTCGATGATAGACCAAACCCCAGGGAGGCCCGGGAGCCGATCAGGACCCGGATTCTCCGTCTCGAATCGGGATCAGGGCCTGCGCTCGATCACCTGATCGATGAGACCGTACTCCCGCGCCTGCTCGGGAGACATGAAGAAGTCACGCTCCATGTCGGCCGTGATCTTCTCCAGCGTCTGGCCAGTACGGTCGGCGTAGATGCGATTGAGCTGCTCGCGGGTCTTCAGGATCTCGCGGGCATGAATCTCGATGTCGGTGGCCTGGCCCTGCGCCCCGCCCGAGGGCTGATGGATCATGATCTTGGAATTCGGCAGCGCCAGGCGCTTGCCCTTGGCCCCGGCCATGAGCAGGAACGAGCCCATGCTCGCGGCCATCCCCATGCACAGCGTGGAAACATCCGGCTTGATGAAGTTCATCGTGTCGAAGACGGACAGGCCGGCGCTCACGCTGCCGCCGGGCGAGTTGATGTACAGGAAGATGTCCTTGTCCGGGTTCTCGCTTTCGAGGAACAGCAACTGTGCGCACACGAGATTGGCGCTCTGGTCCGTCACCGGGCCGACCAGGAACACGATGCGCTCGCGCAGCAGGCGGCTGTAGATGTCGTAGGCGCGTTCGCCACGGCCGGACTGCTCGATGACGATGGGCACCATGCCCAGGCCGACGGTCTCCAGAGCGCTCATGCGGTAGGTCCTTCCAGGTTGTCGTGCCGCCTCAGGCGGCGGCCATCAGGTCGTCGAACGGTACCACCTTGTCGACCACCTTCGCGCGGCCCAGGACGTGCTCGGCCACGTTGTTCTCGATCACCACGGCCTCCACCTCGGCCATGCGCTGGCGGTCGGTGAGGTAGTAGCGCACCACCTCGGCCGGCTTCTCGTAGCTCTGGCTGAGCTCCTCGATGTGGCGCTGAAGCTGGTCCGGGCGGGCCTGCAGGTTCTGCGCGCGCACGAGCTCGGCCACCACCAGCCCGAGTCGCACGCGGCGCTCGGCCTGGCCCTGGAAGAGCTCGGCGGGGATGGGGGCGGTCTCGGCGTCCTTGATCCCGCGCTTCTTCAGGTCCGCGCGCGCGGCCTCGGTCATCCGCTCGACCTCGGAGGACACCAGCGCCCTGGGCACCTCCAGGCGCGCCGAGGCCAGCAGCGCGTCCATGACGGCCGCCTTGTTGCGCGACTGGATGCGGAACTTCACTTCGCGCTCGAGGTTGCGGCGCACATCGGCTCGCAGGCCCTCCACCGTGGCCTCCTTGATGCCCAGTTGGCGGGCGAAGGCATCGTCGACCGGAGGCAGGTTGGCGGCCTCGATCTTCTTCATGGTGACCATGAAGTCGGCCTCCTTGCCAGCGACCTCCTGGCCCTGGTAGTCATCGGGGAACTTCAGCGGAAAGGTCTTGCTCTCGCCGACCTTCATGCCGCGCACGCCGAGGTCGAACTGCTCGAGCATCTGGCCCTCGCCGATGACGAACTGGAAGCCCTCGGCCTTGCCGCCGGCGAAGGGCTCGCCGTCGATCTTGCCCTCGAAGTCGATGGTCACGCGATCGCCCTCGGCGGCCCCCTCCACCTGTGGACGCAGCGCGAAGGTGCGGCGCTGCTTGCGCAGGATCTCCACGGTGCGGTCGATGGCGGCTTCGGTGACCTCGGCCGACACGCGCTCGACCTCGACGCCCGACAGGTCGTCCAGGGCCACCTCGGGATAGACCTCGAAGGTCGCATCGAACAGCATCTGGCCTTCGGGCGCGTTGTCCTTCTGGGCGATGCGCGGCGCGCCGGCCACACGCAGACTCGCCTCGGAGGTGGCCTCGCTGAAGGCCTTGCCCACGCGGTCGTTGAGCACCTCGTACTGGACCGAGTAGCCGTAGCGCTGGGCCACCACCGACATCGGCACCTTGCCGGGCCTGAAGCCATCGGCCTTCACGGTGCGCGACAGGCGCTTGAGGCGCGACTCCACCTCCTGGCCGATGTCCTCTGCGGACACCGACAGCGTGATGCGACGCTCCAACTTCTCCAGGTTCTCGACGGTGACGGCCATGTGAAACTCGAACTCTTGAATGGTTGCTGGGCTGGTGCGCGGGGTCGGACTCGAACCGACACGGAGTCGCCTCCGTCAGGACCTAAACCTGGTGCGTCTACCAATTTCGCCACCCGCGCGGATGGGGCGCCCGGCCAGGGGCCCTTCAGGCGCCCTCTCCAGGCCGGACGTGGCAAACCCGGCATTCTAGCCCTGCGCGCACCTGCGACGCCGCGCCTCAGGCGAGAATCGCGGTGCCGTGAGCGTCGAACACTACGAGAACTTCCCTGTCGCGTCGGTCCTGTGCCCGCCGGCAATCCGCCCTGCCGTGGTGGCGATCTACGGCTTCGCGCGCACGGCGGACGACCTGGCCGACGAAGGCAGCGCCGATGCCGCCAGCCGGCTGCAGGACCTGGCCGCGTACCGGGAGGATCTCCTGCAGGTGTACGCCGGCCGGCCGCCCTCGACTCGCTGGCGTGCGGTGTTCGAGGCCCTGGACCGGGCACGCCTGCGCCACGCGCTACCCCTGGCGCCGCTGACGCACCTGCTCGACGCCTTCGAGCAGGATGCACGCAACCCGCTGCACGAGGACAGGGCCAGCCTGCTGGCGTACTGCGCGCGGTCGGCCAACCCCATAGGCCGGCTGCTGCTGCACCTGTACGGGCGGGACGACGAGCGCGCTGTGCGACAGTCCGATGCCGTGTGCACCGCCTTGCAGCTCGTGAACTTCTGGCAGGACCTCGGCGTGGACCTCGCCCGCGGGCGGGTGTACCTGCCGGTGGCCGAGGCCCGGCACCACGGGGTGTGGCCCGAGGACGGGCCGCAGGCCCTGCGAGACAGCCCGGCGCTGCGAGCGCTGGTGCGCGAGCTGTGCGAGTGGGCGCGGGAGCTGATGCTCCAGGGCGCGCCGCTGGCCACGGCCATGCCGGGAAGAGCGGGCTGGGAATTGCGCCTGGTGGTGCAGGGCGGGCTGCGCATCCTGGATCGGATCCGGGAGCTGGGCTACGGCACGCTGCAGGCTCGCCCCGTGCTGCGCGCCCGGGATGTGCCGCTTCTTCTCGGGCGGGCCATGCTGATGGGCAGGCGCAGCCGGGGAGCCGAGTCGTGACACCTGAACAGTACGTGCAGCAGCGCGCGGCCGGCAGCGGCTCGAGCTTCTACTACGCCTTTCTCTTCCTGCCAGCGCGGCGCCGGGCTGCCATCACCGCCTTCTACGCCTTCTGCCGCGAGGTGGACGATGTGGTCGACGAGATCGAGGACTCCCAGGTGGCAGCGACCAAGCTGGCCTGGTGGGGCCAGGAGGTCGGCCGAGCCTTCCGCGGCGAGCCCACGCACCCGGTGATGCAGGCGCTGATGCCGCTGGCAGCGGAGTTCGAGATCCAGGAACATCACCTTCGCGCCGTCATCGAGGGCTGCGAGACCGACCTTCGCCAGTCCCGCTTCCTCGACTACCCCGGCCTCGCGCGGTACTGCCACCTGGTGGCCGGCATAGTCGGCGAGGTCGCCAGCGGCATATTCGGGCGCACGCACGCCGACACGGTCGCCTATGCGCACCGTCTGGGGCTGGCCATGCAGCTGACCAACATCATCCGCGATGTCGGCGACGACGCACGCCGCGGCCGCATCTACCTGCCGGCCAGCGAGTTGCAGCAGTTCGGGGTGAAGGCCGAAGAACTGCTGCGGCGCCGGCCGCCCTGGGGCTACAGCGAACGCTTCGACGCGCTCATGCGTTTCCAGGCCGCGCGCGCCCACGCCACCTTCGACGAAGCCTTTGCCCTGTTGCCCGAGGCAGATCGCAAGGCCCAGAAGCCCGGGCTGATGATGGCGCACATCTACCGCGCGCTGCTGCACGAGATCGAGGCCGCTGGTTTCCAGGTGCTGCACCAGCGGACCTCGCTCACCCCTCTGCGCAAGCTGTGGATCGCCGCGCGGACCCAGTGGCGCGACCGGTGAGCGACGCGCCCGCAGCCCGGCGCGTGGCGGTGGTCGGCGCGGGCTGGGCCGGCCTGTCGGCAGCGGTCGAGCTCACGCGGCTGGGCATCGGTGCGGTGCTGTTCGACACCGCACGCGAGCCGGGCGGCCGCGCCCGCAACGTCGAGCACGCTGGGCTCGCGCTGGACAATGGCCAGCACATCCTGATCGGGGCCTACACGCAGACGCTGCGCCTGATGCGCACGGTCGGCGCCGATCCCGATGAGCTGCTGATGCGGCTTCCGCTGGCCCTGCTCGATCCCGTCGGCAAGGGGCTGCGGCTCCCCTCGGGGAACCCCGTCGTGGCTTTCGTGCGAGCCGTTCTGGCGCTGCGCGACTGGCCGCTGGCTGACCGGCTGAAGCTGCTGCGGGAGGCCGCGGTCTGGGGGCTGAAGGGGTTTCGCTGCGGGCCCGGGGACACCGTGGCCGGCCTCTGCCGCGGCCTGCCGGCGCGTGCGCGCGCCCAGTTCATCGACCCCCTGTGCGTGGCGGCGCTCAACACCCCGCCCGACCAGGCCAGCGCCACCGTCTTCCTGCGGGTGCTGCGCGATGCGCTGTTTTCGGGCAGCGGTTCGGCAGACCTGCTGCTGCCGCGCGTGCCCCTGGGCGACCTCCTGCCCGGACCGGCCCTGCAATGGCTGGTCGCAAACGGCTGCACCGTTCGACTGGGGCGCCGGGTGATGGCCATCCAGCACGGCGCACAAGGGGGCTGGCAGGTCGACGGCGAAGCCTTCGACGCCGTGATCCTTGCCTGCACCGCGGCCGAAGCGGCCCGCCTGGCCGCGCCGCACGCGTCACAGTGGGCGCGGGCCGCCGCCGCCCTGCCCTACGAGCCGATCGTCACCGTGCTGCTGGAGTGCCCCGGTGCCTCCCTCGTCCACCCGATGGTCAGCCTGCCAGACGGCCCGGCGCAGTTCGCCTTCGACCTGGGCGCCATCGGTCATGCGCCCGGGCGCTTCTCCTTCGTGATCAGCGGGGCCGGGCACTGGGTTGGCCAGGGCAGACAAGCCGCCTCGTCGGCCGTGCTGGACCAGGCTGTGCGTTCCTTTCCGGCCCACACGTGGCCTGATGTGCCGCAGCTGCGGTCCTGCATCGTCGAACACCGGGCCACCTTCCGCTGCGTCAGCAGCCTCGACAGGCCGCCCTCGGTGATCGCAACCGGGCTCATGGCGGCTGGCGACTACGTCAGCGGGCCCTACCCCGCCACGCTGGAGGGCGCGGTGCGCGCCGGCCTGTCGGCGGCGCAGGAGTTGCACAAAGTGATCACCATGCGATAAGCTCTTTCGCAATGCAAAACACAGTCGCCCGGTTCACGGCATGAAGCCCAAGGAGCACGCGGCACCCGCGATCCAGGTCCTGGAGCGTACCTTCGCCCTGCTGGATGTCCTGGCGGCCCATCAGGACCCGGTTTCCCTGAAGGAACTCAGCGAGCGCACCGGTCTGCACCCATCCACCGCACACCGGATCCTGAATGACCTCACCCTGGGGCGCATGGTGGAGCGGCCCGAACCCGGCAGCTACCGCCTGGGCATGCGCATGCTGGAGCTGGGCAACCTGGTGAAGGCGAGGCTGGATGTGCGGCAGGCCGCCATCGGGCCCATGCGTGAGCTGCACCGGATCACCCAGCAGCCGGTGAACCTGTCCATGCGCCAGGGTGATGAGATCGTCTACATCGAGCGCGTCTACAGCGAGCGCTCCGGGATGCAGGTGGTGCGCACCGTGGGCGGCAAGGCGCCGCTGCACCTCACCTCGGTAGGCAAGCTGTTCCTTGCCCAGGACGACGCCCAGCGCGTGCGCGCCTATGCCACGCGCACGGGTCTGTCGGGCCACACCCGCAACAGCATCACCGAGCCCGGTCGCCTCGAGCGCGAACTCGCCGGCGTGCGGGCCACGGGTGTGGCGCGCGATGACGAGGAGCTGGAAATGGGAGTGCGCTGCGTGGCCGCAGGCATCTTCGACGACCAGGGCAAGCTCACGGCCGGGCTCTCGATCTCCTCACCCGCCGACCGCCTGGAGGAAGGCTGGGTGGCGCACGTCCAGGCCACCGCTGCCGAAATCTCCGGCGCGCTGGGCTACCGGCCCACCACCCGGCGTTGACCCCGCGAGGTCAGTAGCGAGGCGCGGCGGCCGTCTCGGCCGGTGCCGGCAGGGCCTTGGTCACCCACGCGCGCAGGCGCTCGGCATCTCCGATGCGCGAGTTGCGACCGGCCGAATCGAGCAGCACCATGATCAGCTTGCGCCCGGCCAGTTGCGCCTGCATCACCACGCAGCGCCCGGCCTCGGCGATGTAGCCGGTCTTCTGCAGCACGATGTCCCAGGCGGGGTTGCGCACCAGCCCGTTCGTGTTGTGGAACTCGACGCTGCGCGCGCCCAGCGCCACCCGGGCATCGGGGGTGGTGGAGAGGTCCCGGATGAGCGCGTGATGCGAGGCTTCGCGCACCAGCCGCGCCAGATCGCTGGCGGAGGACTGGTTCTGGCTGGACAGGCCGGTAGGCTCGACGTAGCGGGTGTGGTGCATGCCCAGCAGCCGGGCCCTCGCGTTCATCGCCTCGACGAAGCCGTCCATCCCGGCCGGAAAGGTGCGGCCCAGTGCGTGCGCCGCACGGTTCTCGGAGGACATCAGCGCCAGATGCAGCATCTCGCCACGGGTCAGCACCGTGCCAGCCCTCAGGCGGGAGTGCCCGGAGCGGTAGGCATCCACGTCCTGCTGGGAAATGACGAGCTTCTCGTCCAGGCTGAGTCCCGACTCGACGATGACCAGCGCCGTCATCAGCTTGGTGATCGAGGCGATCGGCAACACCGCCTGAGGGTTCTTGCTGAAGAGCACCTGGTCGGTCTCGTCGTCGATCACCAGAGCCACGCTCGACTTCAGGTCCAGCGGGTCGTCGGTGGCCTGCAGCCCGGCGCGCTGGCCAGCCGACGGGCGAGCGGAAACGGCAGGCCCCTTGCGGACTGGTGCGGCTCGCGGCGCGGGCTTGCCCGATGCCTGACGGGCCACCTTGCCGGGTGCCTGCGCGCCCAGCGCGTTCTCCTTTGACCGGGATGCCTCTGCGGCAGACGAGGCCCAGGCCGTCCCGGCGGCACCGAGTACGCACGCCGCGAGCGTCGGGAGGACCCACCTCGGGATCCTGCAGAGACTCACCCCGGCGACGCGCTCTGCGACCTGAATGCCCGCAACCTTGCCTGCCACGATGTGCGATCTCCTGCGCAAAGCCCGCCCGCAACGCCCCTCGGGCGTCCTTTGGCGAAGTGTAGGCCACCGGAGATTCATACGCAAGATCAAGAACTTGGCGTACTTACCTCGAAATCTCCTCGAATACCCACAGCAAGATTCGGGTTTTCACGCAGATCGGGCGACCGGTCAGCCCTGGGCCGCCACCCGGTCGGCCTTGCTGTGGAGCTTGTTCAGGGCGGCCAGGTAGGCCTTGGCGGAGGCCACGACGATGTCGGGGTCCGCCCCCACACCGTTGACCACCCGGCCGGAGTGCTGCAGGCGCACGGTCACCTCGCCCTGCGACTCGGTGCTACCGGTGGTGATGGCATTGACCGAGTACAGCAGAAGTTCGGCCCCGCTGCGCACCTGCGATTCGATCGCCTTCAGGCTCGCATCCACCGGGCCATTGCCGTCGCTGTGGACGTGGAATTCCTGCGTACCGGCGGCAAAGGTCACGCTGGCATGCGGACGCTCGCCAGTCTCCGAGCGCTGCGCCAGTGCCAGCAGGCGGTAATGCTCGGCATCGGCCGTCACGCTCTCGTCGCCCAGCAGCGCGATGATGTCCTCGTCGAAGATGTCGGCCTTGCGGTCGGCCAGATCCTTGAAGCGTGCGAAGGCGGCGTTTACCTCGGCCTCGGACTCCGGATAGATCCCCAGGTCCTGCAGCCTTTGCTTGAAGGCGTTGCGCCCCGACAGCTTGCCCAGGACGATGCGGTTGGCAGCCCAACCCACATCTTCGGCCCGCATGATCTCGTAGGTGTCGCGCGCCTTGAGCACGCCATCCTGGTGGATGCCCGATGCGTGGGCAAAGGCATTGGCTCCCACCACCGCCTTGTTCGGCTGCACGACGAATCCCGTGGTCTGCGCCACGAGCCGGGAAACCGGCACGATCTGGCTCGCGTCGATGCCCAGGTCCAGGCCGAAGTGATCGCGGCGCGTGCGCACGGCCATCACCACCTCCTCGAGCGAGCAGTTGCCGGCGCGCTCGCCCAGGCCGTTGATCGTGCACTCGACTTGTCGCGCGCCGCCGATCTTCACGCCAGCCAGCGAGTTGGCCACCGCCATGCCCAGGTCGTTGTGGCAATGCACCGACCACACCGCCCGGTCGGAGTTCGGTATGCGCTCGCGCAGGTTGCGTATGAACTGCCCGTAGAGCTCGGGAATGGCGTAGCCCACGGTGTCAGGAATGTTGATCGTCGTGGCACCCTCGGCAATCACATCCTCCAGCACGCGGCAGAGAAAGTCCGGGTCGGAGCGGTAGCCGTCCTCGGGCGAGAACTCCACGTCGGCGCACAGGTTGCGCGCAAAGCGCACCGCCTGCCGCGCCTGCTCGTGGACCTGCTCGCGCGTCATGCGCAGCTTCTTTTCCATGTGCAGATCGCTGGTGGCGATGAAGGTGTGGATGCGCGCACGCGCAGCGCCACGCAGCGCCTCCGCGGCGCGAGCGATGTCGCGGTCGTTGGCGCGCGCCAGCGAGCACACCGTGCTCTCCCGCACGATGTCGGCAATCGCCTTGACGGCCTCGAAATCACCGTTGCTCGAGGCGGCAAAGCCCGCCTCGATCACGTCCACGCGCAGTCGCTCGAGTTGCCGCGCGATGCGCAGCTTCTCCTCCCGGGTCATGGAAGCCCCGGGGGACTGCTCGCCGTCGCGCAGGGTGGTGTCGAAGATGATCAGCTTGTCGGTCATGGTGTTCTTCCGTTGGGCTGGAGGCAGGAAGCAAAACGGCCCGCTGCAGGATGCTGGCGGGCCGCTGGCGGGGAAACTGGATGTGTCGGTTCAATGCTCCCGCGGGACCCCCGAGGTGCCTAGTAGAGCGGGTGTAGCGCGAAATGGCATGTTGAAATGCTAGCACATGCCCCACCGGCGGCAAGCGCTCAGCGGTGCAACCCGGCTTCGTCGGGCTCGTCGGTAGAGGTGGCAATCACGCTCACCGGGCGCCCCTTCACTCGGCGCCAAGCGTACACCGCGTAGCCCGAGACGCCATAGACGCAGAACAAGCCGAACAACACCGCGGGCGGGTGGAGGTTGATGACCGCAATCATGAGTGCCATGGCGACGATCACGATGAAGGGCACCGACTTCTTCAGGCTGACGTCCTTGAAGCTGTAGAACGGGACATTCGTGACCATCGTGAGGCCGGCGTACAGCGTCACGACGAAGGCGGACCAGGCCAGCCATGAGGACTCCCGCGTACCCTTCATGCCTGCGTCCTCCAGCACCCAGATGAAGCCCACGACCAGCGCGGCCGCCGCCGGGCTGGGAAGACCCTGGAAGTAGCGCTTGTCAACGACGCCGATGTTCGTGTTGAAGCGCGCCAGGCGCAGCGCCGCGCAGGAGCAGTAGACGAATGCCGCCAGCCAGCCCCAACGGCCGATGCCCCGGAAAGCCCACTCGTAGACGACCAGTGCCGGAGCCGCGCCGAAGGACACCATGTCGGACAGGCTGTCCATCTGCTCGCCGAAGGCGCTCTGCGTGTTGGTCATGCGCGCCACCCGGCCGTCCAGGCTGTCCAGGACCATCGCGCAGAAGATGCCCAGCACCGCCTGCTCGAAGCGCCCGTTCATGGCCATCACGACCGAGTAGAAGCCCCCGAACAGCGCCGCGATGGTGAAGAGGTTCGGCAGCACGTACAGCCCCTTTCGGGGCGGTGGCCGCATCGCCGCCTCGCGGGCTTCAACGCCGCCGGCTTCTGCAGGGTCGTGAGGTTCGGGCATCTTCAGGGGCTCCGGCATGCGGCACGGCCCGCGCCGTCAGTTGCGGCTGCGGTCGACGAGCTTGTTCGCCTTGATCCACGGCATCATCGCACGGAGCTTCTCACCGACGACCTCGATGTCGTGCTCGGCCGTCAGGCGGCGGCGCGAGGTGAGCGTGGGGGCACCCGCGCGGTTCTCCAGGATGAAGCTCTTGGCGTACTCGCCAGTCTGGATGTCGCGCAGCACCTGGCGCATGACCGTCTTGGTCTGGTCGTTGACGATCTTCGGACCCGTCACGTACTCCCCGTACTCCGCATTGTTGGAGATGGAGTAGTTCATGTTGGCAATGCCGCCCTCGTAGATGAGATCGACGATGAGCTTGAGCTCGTGCAGGCACTCGAAGTACGCCATCTCGGGGGCGTAGCCGGCCTCCACCAAGGTCTCGAAGCCCGCCTTGATCAGCTCCACCGTGCCGCCGCACAGCACGGCCTGCTCGCCGAACAGGTCGGTCTCGGTCTCCTCGCGGAAGTTGGTCTCGATGATGCCGGCCTTGCCGCCGCCGTTGGCCGCGGCGTAGCTCAGGGCCACGTCGCGCGCGCGGCCCGAGCGGTCGGCGTGCACGGCGATGAGGTGGGGCACGCCCCCGCCCTGGGCGTAGGTGCTGCGCACGGTGTGGCCGGGAGCCTTGGGCGCCACCATCCACACGTCGAGGTCGTCGCGCGGCACGACCTGGCCGTAGTGCACGTTGAAGCCGTG
>JBMOGN010000106.1:0-11408 GCA_049318345.1 Rubrivivax sp.
CGGCGATCTCGCGCACGCAGGCGAGCTTCATGGCCTCGGTGATCTTGGTGGCGCCGCAGTCCAGCGCGCCGCGGAAGATGTACGGGAAGCACAGGACGTTGTTGACCTGGTTGGGGTAGTCCGAGCGCCCGGTGGCGATGATGCAGTCCGGCCGCGCGGCCTTGGCGAGCTCGGGGCGGATCTCCGGCTCGGGGTTGGCCAGCGCCAGGATGATGGGCTGGCGCGCCATCGAGCGCACCATGTCGGCGGTGAGCACGCCTGCGGTGGAGCAGCCCAGGAACACGTCGGCGTCCTTCACCACGTCGGCCAGGGTGCGCGCGGCGGTGGCCTGGCAGTAGCGGCGCTTGGACTCGTCGAGCTTGCCGCTCTTCGCGTCCTCGCGCTCGGTCTGCACGACGCCTCGCGAGTCGACGACGAAGATGTGCTCGCGCTTCACGCCCAGGCCCACCATCACGTCCAGGCAGGCGATGGCTGCCGCGCCCGCGCCCGAGGACACCACCTTGACCTCGCCGATGGCCTTGTCCACGAGCTCCAGCCCGTTGAGCAGGGCGGCCGCGGAGATGATGGCCGTGCCGTGCTGGTCGTCGTGGAAGACGGGGATGCTCATGCGCTCGCGCAGCTTCTTCTCGATGTAGAAGCACTCGGGCGCCTTGATGTCCTCCAGGTTGATGCCCCCGAGCGTGGGCTCCAGCGCGGCGATGATCTCCACGAGCTTGTCCGGGTCCTTCTCGGCCAGTTCGATGTCGAAGACGTCGATGCCGGCGAACTTCTTGAAGAGGCACCCCTTGCCTTCCATCACCGGCTTGCCCGCCAGCGGCCCGATGTCGCCCAGGCCCAGCACCGCGGTGCCGTTAGTGATCACGCCCACCAGGTTGGCGCGCGAGGTGTACTCCGCCGCCAGCGTCGGGTCCCGCTCGATCTCCAGGCACGCATAGGCGACCCCGGGGCTGTAGGCCAGCGACAGGTCGCGCTGGTTCGAAAGCGGCTTGGTGGGGGTGACGGCGATCTTGCCGCGCGAGGGCGCGCGGTGGTACTCGAGCGCGGCTTCGCGCAGGGCCTGTTCGGCCGCGGTGAGTTCGGGCTTCATGGGTGTCTCCTCGTGCGGATCGTCGTTGTTCTGGTCAGGGCGGAGATTACGCCCGATTCCCGGCCCGCGCGGGGTCGCCGTCTGTAACCGGTCTGTACCCGTGCGGCGCTGGCCAGGGCCGGGCAGGAAGACGGGATGGGGTCAGGCAGACGGCGCGCCGCCCGGCCCGGCTCATCCGCGGGCGCGCCGGGCCAGGATCTCGAAGGCCGGCAGCGTGCGGCCTTCCAGCACCTCGAGAAAGGCGCCGCCGCCGGTGGAGATGTAGCCGACCTCGTGCTCGATGCCGTACTTCGCGATGGCCGCCAGGGTGTCGCCGCCGCCGGCGATGCTGAAGGCCGGGCTCGCGGCCACGGCCCGCGCCACGGTCTCGGTGCCGTGGGAGAAGGCGTCGAACTCGAAGACGCCCACCGGGCCGTTCCAGACGATGGTGCCCGCGGTCATGAGCTTGTCGGCCAGCATCTGCGCGGTGCGCGGGCCGATGTCCAGGATCATGTCCTCGGGCTCCACGGCCGCGGCGTCCTTCACCGTGGCCGGGGCGTCGGCCTTGAACTCGCGCGCGACCACCACGTCCACGGGAATGGGCACCTGCGCGCCGCGGGCGGCCATGGCGTCGATGACGGCGCGGGCCTGGCCCACGAGGTCGGGCTCGGCCAGGCTGCGCCCGATGGGCAGCCCCGCGGCGAGCATGAAGGTATTGGCGATGCCGCCGCCGACCACCAGGCCGTCGACATTCTTCGCCAGGCTCTGCAGGATGGTGAGCTTGGTGGAGACCTTGCTGCCGGCCACGATGGCCACGAGCGGGCGCCGCGGCGCGGCCAGCGCGCGCGTGATGGCGTCGATCTCCGCGGCCAGCAGCGGGCCGGCGCAGGCCACCGGCGCGTACTGCGCGATGCCGTAGGTGGAGGCCTCGGCGCGGTGCGCGGTGCCAAAGGCGTCGTGCACGAAGATGTCGCACAGCGCGGCCATGCGCCGCGCGAGCTCCTCGCTGTTCTTCTTCTCGCCCTTGTTGAGGCGGCAGTTCTCCAGCATCACCACCTGCCCCGGGGCCACGTCCACGCCGTCGAGCCAGTTCGCCCGCAGCGGCACCTCGCAGCCCAGCAACTCGCCCAGGCGCGCGGCCACCGGGGCCAGCGAATCCTCGGGCCGGAACTCGCCCTCGGTGGGACGGCCCAGGTGGGAGGTGACCATGACGGCCGCACCGGCCTGCAGCGCCATGCGCACGCAGGGCACCGAGGCGCGGATGCGCGTGTCCTCGGTGATGCGGCCGGCCTCGTCCTGCGGCACGTTGAGGTCGGCGCGGATGAAGACCCGCTTGCCGGCGACCCGGCCGGCTGCCACGAGATCGGCGAATCGGATGACGTCCATGGCGACGATTCTAGGCCGCGCCCCTACCAGCCCAGGCCCAGGCGCAGGGCCAGGTAGACGGCCGTGCCGCTGAGGATGGTGCCCAGGATCGTGCGGCGCCAGAAGAACCAGGCCGCGCCGGCCAGCGCCGCCCAGGGCCGGGCATCGGCCAGGGTGGTGAGCAGGCGGCCCTGGTCGGTGAGGATCTCGGGCACGACGATGGCAGCCATCGCGGCCAGCGGCGCGTAGCGCAGGCCCTGCATGAGCCAGGCTGGCATCGGCAGCTCGCGCGGCAACAGGAAGAAGAAGCCGCGCGTCAGCAGCGTCAGCAGCGCCAGCCCGACGATGGCCACCGCCCCTTCGCCAAAACTCAAGGCCGGCTCCTGCGCACGCGCCTGGTCGGGGGCCGCTCAGCTTGCATCGGGCGCAGACGCCGCGCGTCGCGGCGAGGTGTGGTCCACCAGCAGCCCCACGGCCACCGCCGCGGCAATGGCGATGACGATGTTGAGCTTCAGCGGCGCGGCGTAGGCGGCCACCGCCGCGCAACCGGCCACGCCTGCGGCGATCCAGGTCGCGCGGTCCACGAGCAGCGAACAGGTGAGCCCGAGCAGGGCCAGCGTGCCGGCGTAGCCCAGGCCCCAGTGCGGCGGCACGAGGTGCGCGCCGAAGATGCCCACCAGCGAAGACACGTTCCACGAGCCCCAGTTCACGAGGCAGCCACCCCAGAAGTAGGGCAGCTGCTGCGGTGCCGGCACGGGGTCCGGGAAGCGCCGCATGAAGAGCACGAAGTTCAGGTCGGCCGTGAAGTACGCCAGCCGCAGGCGCTGGCCCAGCGGGTAGCCGCGGAAATACCGGCCCCAGGTGGCGCTGAAGATGACGAAGCGCAGGTTGATGCACAGCGCGGTGAGCCAGATCACCCACAGCGGCGCGCCCGAGGCGATGAGCGGCAGCGTGGCCAGCTGTGCCGTGCCGGCGAACACGAGCAGCGACATCAGCACCGCCAGGGGCAGGCCGATGCCGCTGTTGACCATCGCCACCCCCGTGACCAGGCCCCAGGCGGCGATGCCCAGGGCGATGCCGGACATGTCGCGCGCGCCCTCGCGGAATTCCGGCTGGCGCCAGATGGAGCCGGTCGCGGCAGAAGGGGCCGCCGGGGCGGGGGTCGGGGTCATGCGGGCGATTGTCGCCCGCGGGGCAGGGGCGGCGCGGGGCGTGGCCCCAGGCGGGTCAGCGCTTGGCCGCCGGCGCGGGCGCGGAGGCCGCCCCGGGCGCCCGGGCCTCGGTGGCCGGTGTCGGGGCCGTGGCGGGCGCACCTGCTGCAGGTGGCGCTTCGGGCACCTTGTTCTCGCGCATGTACTCGCTCATTTCCTTCCAGCCGGAGAAAACCGCCGCCTTGTCGGCCTTGCGGTTGAGCGCGTAGCAGTCTTCCAGGCCCCGGCCGGAGTGCCGGCAGGCCGCGCCCACGGCCCGGCCGTCGGCTTCGCGCCGCGCGCTCACGGCCGAGGCCGGCTCGATGCCGAGCATGTCGCAGCCCGACAGCAGCGGCAGAGCCGCGGTCGCGAGCAGGATCAGGGCGTGGGCGGGGCGCTTTGCGGGCATGGCTCCCCGGTTATCGGCGGGCCGCCGGTGGACTTGAGTACCCGCAGCGGGAAGCCGCCTGGGCTCAGTGCGGCCCCGGCAGGTGCAGACCGGCGTGCCACTGCGCCCCCGGCCCGCCCTGCCGGTACTGGGAGAAGGCGATGCGCCGGCCGGCCGGGCGCTGCACCTCCAGCGGCTCCAGGGCCCCGCTGCCGCAGGCCACCGCGAGCCGCCCGGGGGCCACTTCCAGCACCTCGCCCGGTGCACCGGCGGCCTGCGGCCAGACCGTGGCACGCCACAGCTTGACCGTCTCGTCCGCCCACTCAAAGCTGGCGCCGGGAAAGGGGTCGAAGGCGCGCAGCCGCCGCTCCAGCAGCGCCGCCGGGCTGCGCCAGTCCAGCCGGGCCTCCTCCTTGGTGATCTTGGGCGCGTAGCAGGCACCCGGCTCGGGCTGGGCGCGCGCCACGAGCGTGCCGGCCTGCAGCCGCTGCAGCGCCTGCACCACCAGGTCGGCGCCCAGCGCCGCCAGGCGGTCGTGCAGCGTCGCGGCCGTGTCCTGCGGGCCGATGGGCACGGCCGCCTCCAGCAGCATGGCGCCCGTGTCCAGGCCCGCGTCCATCTGCATGATGGTCACGCCCGTGGTGGCGTCACCCGCCTCGATCGCGCGCTGGATCGGGGCCGCGCCGCGCCAGCGCGGCAGCAGCGAGGCGTGGATGTTCAGGCAGCCCCGGGCCGGCGCCTGCAGCACCCACGGCGGCAGGATCAGGCCGTAGGCGGCCACCACCATCACCTCGGGCGCGGCCTGCGACAGCGCCTGCGCGACCTGCCGGGCGTCCTCGGGCCAGCGTCCGTCCAGGCGCAGGCTGCGCGGCTGCGCGAGCGCGGCGCCCAGCGTCTGCGCCAGGCGCTTCACGGGCGAGGGCTGCAGCCGCAGGCCGCGGCCGGCAGGCCGGTCGGGCTGCGTGAGCACGAGCACGATCTCGTGGCCGGCGTCATGCAGCGCCATCAGTGCAGTGGCAGCGAACTCCGGCGTGCCGGCAAAGGCCAGGCGCATGGGGTGTGCCTCGCCCCTCGGGGGCTCAGGCGCGCTGCGCCTCGCGGGCGCGCTTGAGCAGCTTGGTGCGGATGCGGTCGCGCTTGAGCGGGCTGAGGTACTCGACGAAGACCTTGCCCACGAGGTGGTCCATCTCGTGCTGGATGCACACCGCCGACAGCCCCTGCGCCTCGAGCTCGAAGGGCTCGCCCTGGCGGTCCAGGGCCCGCACCGTGACGCGGTCGTGGCGCGCGATGCGGTCGTACACGGCCGGCACCGACAGGCAGCCTTCCTCGGCGAAGTTCAGCTCCTCGCTGCGCGCGACGATCTCCGGGTTGATGAGCACGAGCGGCTGGTTGCGCTCGGAGGAGGTGTCGATGACGATCACCCGCAGGTGCACGTCCACCTGGGTGGCGGCCAGCCCCACGCCTTCGGCGGTGTACATCGTCTCGAGCATGTCGCTGACGAGTTGCTGCACGCGCTCGTCCACCACCGCCACGGGGGCGGCCACGGTACGCAGGCGCGGATCGGGGTACTTGAGGATGGGGAGCTGGGCCATGGTCGTCGATGCGGGCGAAGGGTCGGGGGCTGTCGTTGCGACCGCCGGACGGAGGCGGCACAATCCCGGCACACCTCATGATCCGAGCAACAAGGATTGTGTCACCAGCGGCGCCCTGCGCCGCAGCAGGGAGATTGCCGAACATGACGCCTGGCATGGGCCTGCGCACCGCACGCGGTGCGCTCCACGCCGCCCTGGGGGCGGCCCTGGTCGCGGCGGCCGGGGCGAGCCTGGCGGCCGAGCCGCGCCTGCCCGTGACCGCCTCCCAGCGCGACACCGCGCAGCGCGTGGCCCAGGCCGGCGTGCCGTTGTCGGAACTGGCCCCAGACGCCCCGTCCTCGCACACCATCCGCAGCGGCGACACGCTGTGGGGCCTGGCCGGGATGTTCCTGCGCAGCCCGTGGCGCTGGCCCGAACTGTGGGGCATGAACCTCGAACAGGTGCGCAACCCACACCTGATCTACCCGGGCCAGGTGCTGGTGCTGGAGCGCGCCGACGGCCGGGCCCGGCTGCGCCTGGCCGGCCGCGGAGCCGGCGGCGCGGGCGACTCCGGCCCCGATGCCCTGCCCACGGTGCGGCTGTCGCCGCAGGCACGCGCCTCGGCGCTGCCCGAGCTGCCCCTGGCCGCGGTCTCGCGCAAGGCCGTGCAGCCCTTCCTGTCGGAGTCGGTGGTCGTCGGCGCCGGCGAGCTCGACGCCGCGCCGCGCATCGTCGGCTCCCAGGACGGGCGGCTGCTGATGTCGGTGGGCGAGACGGCCTACGTGCGCGGCGAGGTGGGCGCGGCGCAGGAGTTCCACATCTTCCGCGAGCCCGTGGCGCTGGTGGACCCGCTCACCCGCGAGGTGCTGGGCTACGAGGCCCGCTTCGTGGGCCGCGGCAGCGCGCAGCGCGCCGAGCAGGTCACCACGGGCGCGGACGGGCGCGCGGCCATCGTGCCCGCGGCCGTGCGCCTGACGCAGGTCAAGCTCGAGGCGACCGTCGGCGACCGCCTGGCCCCGGCCTCGAGCCAGGACTGGGCCGCCTTCGTGCCCCGCGCCCCTTCCGCGCCGCTGGAAGCGCGCATCGTCTCCATCCTGGGCGAGGGGCTCAGCGCCAGCCAGAAGCAGGTGGTGGCGCTGAACCGGGGCGCGCGCGAGGGCCTGGAGCGCGGCCATGTGCTGGCGCTGTGGCGCGCCGGCACAAGCGTGCCCGACCCGGCCGACCGCAAGGCCGCGCCGATGCGCCTGCCCGACGAGCGGCACGGCCTGCTCATGGTCGTGCGCGTCTTCGAGCGCGTGTCCTACGCGCTCGTGCTGGACATCCGCGACCCGGTGCGGGTGGGTGACCGGCTGACCCAGCCCTGAGGGCGCACCCGCCCGGCCGGCCTGCACGCCCCGTCGAGCCTGCCCTGCCGCGCGCTGCCGATGGACGACGCTTCCTTCACCGCCTGGTTCAGCTTGGCCCACACGCCTGGCCTGGGACGCGCCGCCGCGCGCGCGCTGCTGGCCCGCCACGGCGGGGAGGCGGCCGCCGCGCAGACCTTGCCGCCGCCCTCCCACCCGCAGTGGCCGCGCTGGCTGGACCACGCGCGGCGCTGGCGCGAGGGCGAGGGCCGGCACATCCTGGCCCTGGACGATGCGCGCTACCCCGCGCTGCTGCTGCAAACCGCCGATCCGCCGCTGCTGCTGTATGTACAGGGCGATCCGCAGGCGCTCGGCCAGACGCAGGCCGCACCCTGCCTGGCCGTGGTGGGCAGCCGCCAGCCCACGCCGCAGGGCCGCGCCCATGCGCGGGCCTTCTCCCGCGCCTTCAGCCAGGCGGGGGTGACGGTCGTCTCGGGGCTGGCGCTGGGCGTGGACGGCCAGGCGCACGAAGGTGCGCTGGAGGGGCCCTCCCCGACCGTGGCGGTGGTGGGCACCGGGCCGGATCTGGTCTACCCCTCGCGCCACCGCGAGCTCGCCCGACGCATCGCCGGGCAGGGCGCAATCGTGAGCGAATACGCCCCGGGCACGCCCTCGCGCCCGGAGCACTTCCCGCAGCGCAACCGGCTCATCGCCGGGCTGGCGCGCGGCACGCTGGTGGTGGAGGCGGCGCTGCAGTCGGGCTCGCTCATCACCGCGCGGCTGGCGGGCGAGTGCGGCCGCGAGGTCTTCGCCATCCCGGGGTCGATCGACTCGCCGCAGTCGCGCGGCTGCCACGCGCTCATCCGCCAGGGCGCGATGCTCGTGGAGTCGCCCGAGGAGGTGCTGCAGGAACTGCTGCCGGAGCGAAGCGGCCTGGCGGCCGCTGCCGCCGCCCCGGCCGCCCCGACCCACTCCCCCGAGCCGTCGCCGCAGTCGTCGGCCGTGCTGCAGGCGCTGGGGTGGGAGCCGGTGGACTTCGACCACCTCGCCGCGCGCACCGGGCTGCCCAGCGCGGAGCTGTCGGTGCGCCTGCTCGAACTCGAACTCGATGGGCACGTGAGCCGGCTGCCCGGCGGTCTTTTCCAGCGATGTGGGGCCGGCTGAGCGCGCCGCGGCTCGGTTATAGTGGGTTCATGTTCGACGTGTTGGTCTACCTGTACGAAAACTACTGGAGGCCCGACGCCTGCCCCGACCACCGGCAGCTCGCGCGCAAGCTCACCGCCGTGGGCTTCGAGAACGAGGAGATCCAGGAGGCGCTGAGCTGGCTCGATGGGCTGGCCGTCACCTCGCAGGAGCGCCCCACCGCGCAGAGCGCGCTGGGTGTGCGCGTATACACCGCCGCCGAGAGCGAGCTGCTCGGCGAGGAGTCCATCGGTTTCATCACCTTCCTGGAGTCCGCCGGGGTGCTGCCGCCGGCGATGCGCGAGCTCGTCATCGATCGCGCCATGGCCACCGGCAGCGCCCCCATCGAGCTCGAGGATCTGAAGGTCATCGTGCTCATGGTCTTCTGGAGCCAGGGCGAGGAGCCCGACGCGCTCATCCTCGACGAGCTCTTCGTCGACGTGCAGGACCGGCTCATCCACTGAGCCTGCGGCCGGCCGTGCAGCCGTGCAGCCGTGCAGCCGTGCAGCCGTGCGGCCGCTCAGGACGCCAGCAGCGAGGGCTGCGAATCCAGCCGGGCCAGCACGTTGCGCGTGGCCCGCGCCATCAGCGGCTCGTCCTCGACCGGGCGCAGCGCCCCGCGCTCGATGTACAGCGCCAGATCGCGCCGCGGGAACAGCACGCAGCGTCCGCCCGCCGTGACGAACACCGCCAGCTGACGCCTCATGCCGCGCCAGGCCAGCTGCACGGGCTCGGTGCGGCCACGGAAGTCCAGCGTGTGCCAGCTGCCCAGCAGCAGCTCCTGCGCACGCTCCACCGCCAGCGGCGACGGGGTGGCGCCTCCGGGATCGCTGGCCACCTCCAGGTCGGAGGTCTCCTGGCCGGAGAGGTCGAGCATCATCTCCTCGTCGAGCTGCAGGTCGCCCACGTCGGGCAGCAGCTCGTCCAGGGTCTCCAGACGCCGCGTGAGCTCGCCCAGCCGCTCCTTGCTGATCGGGGCGGACTTCGCGGTGAAGGCCGCCGCCAGCGCGTTGTTCAGCTCGCGCACCACCGCCTCCTGGCGCGCGGCGTCCAGGCCGGCCGAGGCCATGCCCTCGCGCACGGCCTTGAGCAGCTGCGGCAGCCGGCGGATGACATCGGTGCGCTCCTCGCGCGAGACCTTCGCCCCGGCCGCCCAGATCAGGTCGGCGGCCGCACGCTTCATGGCCTGGGTCTGCTCGCTGTGGGCGCCGTTGCGCAGGCTCGTGATGGCCAGCACATCGGCCCAGACCTGGAAGAGGAAGTCGCGGATGCCGTCCTGCACCGGCACGGCGTCGAGCATCTTGCGCAGCTCGATCGTGTACTGGATGGCCAGCGTCTCGCGCTGCTCGACCTGCTCGGCCAGCGAGATGCCATGGCGTGCGGCATCGCTTTGCGTGCGCATGAAGTTCTCGACAAACTTCTCGAACTCGTTGAGCACCGTCTGGAACACGCGCCGGCCGGTGTCCGGGTAGGCCTCCACCACCTGTACCACGCGCCGGATCTCGCGCCCGAGCTCGTCGCCCTGGGTGCTGGCCATGGTGTCGAAGCCCATGGCGCAGGCCCCCATGCGGTCGATGAGGCGGCGCGCGGGGTGATCGGCCGCGGCGAAGAAGTCGGGCTCGGACACCGCCACACGCAGCACGGGCATCTGCAGCCGGGCGAACAGCACGCGCACCGACGCCGGGATACGGTCCTCCGCCAGGATGGCCTGGAACAGCAGGTCCACCACCTCGATCGTGGCGCGTTCCTCCTGCGACCCGGCGGCGCGCTTGAGCTGCTGCTTGCGCGTGCCCAGCTCCTCCATGAGCGCGGTCTGCGTCACCGGGCTGGAGCCACGGGCCAGGTCCTGGTCCACGCGCTCGCGAATCATCTGCTGCGTGGCCTGGATGGCGGTGGCCAGGTCGGGGGAGGGCTGCCACTGACGCGAGGGCGCGGCGAAGGTGGGCAGGTGCTGCGACATCAGCCGGCTGAGCTGGTGCGCGAGCTCGTCGGCATGTGCCGTCATGAGCCGGGTGGCGGCCTCCGCATCGGCGGGGCTGGGCGCCGGGGCGGGCGGGGCGGGCGCCAGCGAGATCGGCGGAATCGGCGCAAGAGCCGCCGGCGTGCGCATCGCACGGGTGGTCGGCGCGCCGGGCTCGCCCTTGCGCGCCTGCAGCCGCACTTCGGGCATCACGCCTGCGGCCACGAGGCGGCGGTTGGCCTCCTGGCTCGCCGCCAGGCAGGCCAGGGCGATCTGCTCGTGCAGCACCGCGGCGCAGGCACGCCACTGCTCGGGTTGCAGCCGTGCATCGCGCCAGGCGTCAGCGAACAGCCGTCCCAGCGATGCCGGCATGAGCAGGTCGGCCTCGCCCAGGGCGCCCGCGCCCTCCAGGTGGGCGACGCGCGCGCGCAGGTCCACGAGCTCCCAGGAGCACAGGTCGGCGATGGCCGAGCCCAGGCGCGAGCCGGATATCTCGCGCTCGATGGTGGCATCGTCCACGAGCGAGAAGTCCAGCTCCTCGGGCGCGCCGGCCGCAGCGCGCGCCGGGGCGGGAGCAGGCCGGCCGGCCCGGGAGGAGGCGGGATCGGGCTGCAGCATCTGGCGGCCGAGCCGGTCCGTGACGACCCGCTGCCAGTCCTCGAGCCGGCCGGTCAGCGCCACGTGCAGGTCCCGCCGCTCCTGGGCCGCGCTGCGCGCGGCGGGCAGGTCGATCTGGCGCTGGGACCACAGCAGCAGCGACTGCCCCACCACCGACATGCCGCGGCCGATGTACTCGGCCACCACCCGGCGCGCCTGCCGGGCCAGTTCAGGAGGCGACGCGGTCGAGGCCATCTCGGGTGCCCTGAGGGGGTTCGGCCGTGCCGCGCCTCAGCGCCCGGTCACACCACCGCCCCGGCGTTGGGGTCGTCCGGGTCGGTGCTCTTCGGCCCGCCGCCACCCTTGACGAGATCCTCGCGCGCCACACCCAGCCACATGGCGATGCCCGCAGCCACGAAGATGGAGGAGTAGATGCCGAACAGGATGCCGATGGTCAGGGCCACGGCGAAGTAGTGCAGCGTGGGCCCGCCGAAGATCAGCATCGACAGCACCATGATCTGCGTGGAGCCGTGAGTGATGATCGTGCGGCTGGTCGTGCTCGTGATGGCGTGGTCGATGACCTGCGGCGTGGTCATCTTGCGCATCTTGCGGAAGGTCTCGCGGATGCGGTCGAAGATGACCACCGACTCGTTGACCGAGTAGCCCAGCACCGCCAGGATCGCCGCCAGCACCGCCAGCGAGAATTCCCACTGGAAGAAGGCGAAGAAGCCCAGGATGATGACCAC
>JBMOGN010000107.1:0-11336 GCA_049318345.1 Rubrivivax sp.
GGCGGCGGCCACCGAGCCGCTGCCCAGGCCCTGCTGGGCGAGCTGCGGCTGCGCGAGCCGCAGTGGGAGGTCAGGCTCGTCGACCTCTTCCAGGTGATCGACCCCGAGGGCTGGTTCCAGCGCCTAACCGGGTTTGCGCCGGAAACCTATTACAACAAGCGGCTGGCCACGGGCTTCACGCTTGGCCTGGCGCAGGAACTCAAGGTTCTGCAGGCGATGATCCGCGCGGCCGACAGCCAGCTCGTCGGGCGACTCACGCGGTACTGGTCGCGCACCGCCCCGGACCTCGTGGTCTCCCTCGTGCCGAACTTCAACCGCGCCATGGCACGCGCGCTGAAGGCTCATGACCCGTCAGTGCCCTTCGTCACGGTCATGACGGATCTGGCCGACCTGCCGCCACATTTCTGGATCGAGCCCGGACACACGCAGCACCTGGTCTGCGGCACGGACCGTGCCGTACGGCAGGCCTTGCAACAAGGGCTGGCGCCTGCCCAGGTGCATCGCGTCTCGGGAATGATCCTGCGCCCGGCGTTCCACGAGCCGCCTGGCTTCGATCGCGAACGGGTGCGCCAGGAACTCGGCTTCGCACCGGGCTCGGCCGTGGGCATCGTGATGTTCGGCGGCCACGGCTCGGCTGCCATGAAGCGCATCGCGGCCTCGCTGTCGGACCAGCCCCTGATCCTGCTGTGCGGCCGCAATGCCAGCCTCGCCCAGGCGCTGTCGCGGCAGCCAGCACGCGCACCGCGCCACGTGGTGGGCTTCACGGAGGACGTGGTGCGCTGGCTGCGCCTGGCCGACTATTTCATCGGCAAGCCTGGCCCCGGCTCTCTGAGCGAAGCCCTGCACTGTGGCCTGCCGGTGATCGTCGCGCGCAACGCCTGGACCATGCCGCAGGAGCGCTGGAACACGGACTGGATCCGGGAGCAGCAGATCGGGATCGTGCTCGGCGCATTCACGCAGATACGCGCGGGCGTACAGCAGTTGCTTGGAGATCTGCCCCGGTTTCAGGAACGGGTCAGCCAGTTGCGCAACGAAGCGCTCCTCGAGGTGGCGGGTCTGCTGCCCCGGCTGGTTGGACGTGCGGCCGCTGGCACACCGATCGAGCTCTCGTCGAGCTGGAACTTGACCATAGGTTAAATCGTTTATACAATTTACTTCATTTTTCAGTTTCCGGAGGCTCCACCATGCCCCGTTCCGCACGCCCGACACCTGCGGCATCCTCGCTCAAGCCATCCACCCCCAGGCTCAAGGCAGACCCGGCTGCCCCTGCCGTCTCTGCGCCCGCCGCCTCCTCCACGGCGCAGCGAGCAGCGAAGAAGGCTGCTCCGGCCAAACGGCCTGCCAGCCCGCGCGCGAAGCGGCCCCAGGCACTTTCGCCAGCGCCACCAGCTTCCATCGCGCCGCCCGCCACGGTTCCGGCGGCTGAGCCGCCGCCGCCAACCGCGTCCGTAACAGAAGCTGCGCCCACGCCCTCCTCCGACACGGCCCCCGCTCCCAAGCGCAAGAAGCCCAAGCTCGTGCGCGACGGATTCACCATGCCCGAGGCCGACTACGCGCTGCTGGCGGCGCTGAAGAAGCGCGCACTCGTCGCCGGCCGCGAGGTCAAGAAGAGCGAGTTGCTGCGCGCCGGCCTGCGCACGCTGGCCGCGATGCCCGAAGCCGACTTCACCGCCGCGCTGGAAGGTGTCGAGCGCATCAAGCCCGGCCGCCCCGCAGCGGGTTGAGGACGCTCAGCGCGACAGGGACGCCCGCAGGTCCTCGAGCTCGGGGCATCCTGCAGGGCACAGGCGCTCGAGCGCCGCGAGGTGCACCCGCGCTCGCGGGATGTCACCGAGCAGCACATAGGCTTCGCCGATGTATTCGTGCGCGCCGAGGTGTTCAGGGTCCAGTTCCAGCGCACGCCGATAGGCCACGAGGGCAGCCTGAAATCGCCCGAGCTTGCGCAGGCTGAAGCCAAGCAGGTTGTGGGCGTCGGCGTCCTGCGGTTCCTGGCGCACATGGTTGACCAGTATCTGCTCGGCCTGCGCCCAGCGCTGCTGGGCGATGAGGGCGCGGGCCTCGCGCATCGCACGGTGCTCCGGCGGAGGGTTCCGGTTGGGCACATCCACGGCAAAAGCCGTGCAGCACACGGCGGCCGCCAGCCCAGCCACGCCGGCGTTCAAGAAGACGCGCAGGCTTGTCCGCGGGGATCGTGATGCCCTGTTCATTCCTGTGACCTTAGCGGCTCGACATGAACTTGTCATGACAGACCGGTCCACTCAGGGGATTCGTGTGCAACCCGGCAGGACCCCCCATGTCACATCCCGACCTCGACTGCAACCCCACCGACAACCGCCACTTCCAGGATGTGATCCAGGAAGTGCTCGCCAGCCCCTCGCGTCGCAACCTGCTGCGCGGCGGCCTCGGGCTGACCGGCCTGGCGATGCTGCCCGGCTGCGCGAGCCTCGCGCCGGCTGGCTCGTCGGGCCCGGTGAACGCGCTGGGCTTTCCTGCCGTGGCCAAGAGCCTGGCCGACGACGTGATGCTGCCCCCCGGCTACCGCTACGCCGTGATCCATGCCACCGGCGACAGCCTGGACCCCAAGCTGCCCGCCTACTCGAACGCGGGCGCGGAGAGCGACGACTGGTCGCAGCGCATCGGCGACCACCATGACGGCATGGACCTCTACTTCATCGATGCCAACGGCCGCTACACCGAGCGCGACACGGGCCGAGCCCTGCTCGTCGTGAACCACGAGAGCTCGGCCGACGCCCACTTCATGCACCCCAACGGCCAGACCTCCAACGGCACGAGCGGCAAGAGGTTCACTCAGTTCGGCGACTGGGACCTCGGCACCCGGCCCGAGCTCGAGGTGCTCAAGGAGATCAACCACCACGGCGTGTCGATCGTGGAAGTCACGCGCACCCCCCAGGGCTGGCGCATGAAGGCGGACTCGCCGCTGAACCGGCGCATCACGGCGCAGACACCCGCCCGCATCGCCGGGCCGCGTGCGCACATCGAGCAGATCCGTGCCCTGATGGTGACGAAGTGGGACACCTCGGGCTCGATGAGCCGAGGCACGCTGAACAACTGCGGCCATGGCAAGACGCCCTGGGGCACGTACCTGGCCTGCGAAGAGAACTGGGCGTTCTACTTCCAGACAACCGCAGGCGGCACCGCGGCCGATGCCCGGGAGCAGGCCACACGGCGCCGCTACGGCGTGGCGTCTGCCCCGCCGGCAGCCGACCGCCGCACCAGCATCAGCCAGGGCTGGCACACCGTGTCGGCCACGGACGACCGCTTCGCGCGCTGGAACCTGGCCGCCACCGGCTCCAACGCCGAGCGCGACTTCCGCAACGAGGCCAACACCTTCGGCTACAACGTGGAGATCGACCCGCTGAACCCGAACTCGACCCCGGTCAAGCGCGTGATCATGGGCCGCATGGCGCACGAGGCAGCCGTGTGCAGCCTCCCGGTGGCTGGCCAGCCGCTGGCCTTCTACATGGGCTGCGATGCACGCAACGAGTACATCTACAAGTTCGTGAGCGCCGCCGTGTGGGACCCGAGGGACATCGGCGGCGGCATCGCCGCGGGCGACAAGTACCTCAACGAAGGCAAGCTCTACGCCGCGCGCTTCGACGCCAACGGACAGGGCGAGTGGATCGAACTGACGGTGAAGGACCCGCGCATCTCCAACTACACCCCCTTCCGCTTCGCCAATGAGGGCGAGGTGTACGTGCACACGCGCCTGGCCGCCGATGCCGTGGGCGCGACCAAGATGGACCGGCCCGAGTGGGGCGCCGTCAACCCCCGCAACGGCGAGGTGTACTTCACCCTCACCAACAACAACGCGGCCAACCGCACCCCCGATCGGGTGGACGCCGCCAACCCGCGTGCCTACACCGACCCCGACGGCAAGAAGTCGGCCGGCAACCCCAACGGCCACATCATCCGTTTCCGTGAGAAGGGCCAGGCCTCCACGTCCACGGCGTTTGGCTGGGACATCTTCCTGTTCGGTGCCGAAGCCACGATGGGCGAGCCCAACCTCTCGCGCCTGACGGCCGGCAACGACTTCTCCTCGCCCGACGGCCTGTGGTTCAGCCCCACGACGGGCATCTGCTGGATCCAGACCGACGACGGCGCCTACACCGACGTGACGAACTGCATGCTGCTGGCAGCGATCCCGGGCCAGGTGGGCGATGGCGGCAAGGTGACCGTGAACAACCGCATGACGGTCGGCGGCCAGGAGCGCACCGGCACCCAGGAGACCTTCATCGGTGCCGCGCTCGGCGAGGCCAGGTTGCGCCGCTTCCTCGTGGGCCCGAAGGGCAGTGAGATCACCGGCATCACGGAGACGCCGGATGGCCGCACGCTCTTCGTGAACATCCAGCATCCGGGTGAAGATGCGAAGTCGATCGTCGATGCGAGCAGCAAGTGGCCCGGCAACAAAGGCTACGGCCGCCCAGGCCGCCCGCGCTCGGCGACCATCGTCATCACCCGCGACGACGGGGGCGTGATCGGCGCTTGAGTGCTTGAGTGCCGCCCGGCTCGCGCTGGCTCAGTCCACCGTCACCTTCGCCGCCTTCACCACCCGCCCCCACCGGGCCACCTCGGCCTCGATGAAGGCGCGGAACTGCTCAGGCGTGGAGCCGGCGACGATAAAGCCCTGGGCGCCGAAGAAGTCGCGGATCTCCGGCGCCTCCAGCGCCTTGATGCACTCCGCGTTGAGCCGGGCCAGGATGTCGCGCGGCAGCCCGGCGGGCGCGAACAGGCCCTGCCAGGACGCGGCCTCGAAACCGGCCAGGCCAGTCAGCGGTTGCGTGCCCGTGGCGGATTCCGCCACCGTGGGTACGTCCGGCAGCATGGGGTGCCGCCTCGCGGAGGTCACGGCCAGGGCCGTGACGCGGCCCGCGCGGATGTGGGGCAGCAGCACCAGCAGGTCGCCGAAGGTGGAGTCGACCGTGCCGGACAGGAGGTCGTTCGTGGCCTGCGCGCTGCCCTTGTAGGGCACATGGGTCAGGCGCACGCCTGCGGCCAGGTCGAACATCTCGCCTGTGAGGTGCATCGAGGTGCCGATGCCTGGCGACGCGTAGGTCAGCGGCCGCGTGCGGGCCAGGGCTGCGTAGTCGCGCACGCTGCGCACCGGGCTCGATGCGCCCACCGCCAGCACCAGCGGCGAGCTCACCACCTGGGTGATGGGGGTGAAGTCGCGCAGCGGGTCGTAAGGCAGGCGCGGGTTCAGGCTCGCGCTGATCGCCTGGCTGCCCGTCACCCCCATGAGCAGCGTGTAGCCGTCGGGCGGGGACTTCGCCACGTGGTCGGCCCCTGTGGCACCACCGGCGCCCGGCCGGTTGTCGACGACCACCGGCTGGCCGAGCGCCGTGGCCAGCCGCTCGCCGATGCGCCGGGCCAGCAGATCGGTGCTGCCTCCGGGCGGGAACGGCACGACGATGCGGATCGGCCGGGCCGGCCACGCCCCCTGGGCGCGTGCCGCCGGCACGGTACCGGCCAGTGCGGCAGCGCCGGCCACGATGAACCGCCGGCGGCTCGGGCCGGCTGGGTGATGGATTGCACGAACCTTCATGGGTCTCTCCTGGGGTCGGGGCAGTCTGGCACAGGCGGCCCCCATCCGCCTGCGCCTGCCGTCTCGAGGACGAAAAGGTCGCCCGCCCCCCAGGCCACGCGGGCCTTCGCAGGCAGGTGCTCGATGCGGCCGTCGCGGCGCTCGAGGCGCGCACAGCTGCAGGCGCCGGGCCCGCCGCCAGCCGCGCCAGGCGCGGCGGTGCGGTGGCGCTCGCCGCGGTAGCTGACGAGACCGCTGCCTTCCAGCAGCCGCCAGGCCCGCACGATGCCGTGGCCGCCACGGTGCGTGCCGGCACCGCCCGAGCCACGCCGCACGGCCACGCGCTCCAGCCGCATCGGCGTACGCGCCTCCACCACCTCGGCGGGGGTGTTGCGCGTGTTGCCCACATCGGTGGCCACGGCATCGGCGCCTGGCCCCCAGGGCGTGGCGCCTGCAGCCGACGCCACGATCTCGGTGGACACCCACGCGGAGCCGTCTTGCCGCGTGCCGCTGAAGGACAACACGGCGGCCACGCCCGCGTGAGCGGCCGCGGCACGGGCCGGGTCGGCCTGCGCCCAGGCGGCAGCCAAGGCATTGGCCAACAGCTTGACGAGGTTCGTGCGCGCGTTCAGCGCGGCCGGCCAGTTTGGATCGACGATGGAACCGGGCCGGGTCAGCAGTTCCACCGGCGCCAGGCAGCCGTCGTTGGCAGGCGCATGCGGCGCCAGCAGGCGTGCGAAGTGGCACACCGCTGCCCAGGTCGCGCCGCGCGAGGCGTTCACGGGCCCGGGTGTCTGATTGGCACAGCCGCGCAGGTCGACCTGCACGCCAGTGCCTGCCTTGCGCAGCGTCACGACCACGCGCACCGCCGCGTCGGTGAGGCCGTCGCCATCCAGCGCATCCTCCACCGTCCAGACGCCGTCGGGAACCGCGGCTAGCGCACTTCGGGTGGCCTCGGCCGAGCGGGCCAGCGCCTGTTCGGCCGCCTGCTCGAAGGCCGCCACGCCATGCTGCTGCAGCCACGCCTGCAAGGCGGCCTCGCCTTCGGCCAGCGCCTGGACCTGGGCGGCCAGGTCACCACGCAGCGCCTGCGGGGTGCGGCTGTTGGCGCACACCAGGCGCAGCAGCGCCTCGTCGGGCACGCCGGCCCGCCAGGCCTGGATGGGCGGGATGCGCAGGCCCTCGTGGTGGATCGAGGTGGCATCCGTGGGCACCGAGCCCGCGGTGGTGCCGCCCACATCCTGGTGGTGCAGCATGCAGGCCACGAGGGCACACACCCGCCCCTGCGCCCACACCGGGCGCACGAGGGTGAGGTCGGGCAGGTGCGTGCCGCCGCACCAGGGGTCGTTGGACAGGAAGATGTCGCCCTCACGCATGGCCGGCGCACCGAAGGCCGCGAGCACGCCGCGCACCGCCGGGCCGAGGCTGCCCAGCAGCAGGGGCAGCGAGCGCGCCTGCGCGAGCAGCCGCCCGTCGGGCAGGAACACCGCCGCCACGCAGTCCATCGCCTCGGCGGCAATCGATGACACGGCGTGACGGGCCAGCGCGGCCTGCATGCCGTCGCACAGGGCCTCCATCTCCAGAGCGAAGGCATGCGTGGGGTCGGCGCTGGGCGCCTCGAGCGCGCCAGGTGCGGTCAGGCCGCGCGCGCGCGCCGCACCGGTATCGGCGTCCGGCCCGAAGGGGGCGTCGCCGCCCCAGGCTTCGCGCAGGGTCGCCACCGCGCGCTCGAACTCCGTCGGCGGCGAGTTCGCCAGCTCGTGCGAACACACCACGCGCAGCCCTGGGCTGGCCCGGCGCAGCGCCTGAGCCACGGCCCGCTCGTGCGCGGGTGCGCGCAGCGCATGCAGCAGGCACACGGCCACCGCCCGAGGCGGCTGGGCGCAAGACGCCAGACGCTGCTGCAAGGCCTGCTCCTGCGCTGCATCGAAGGGGACGACATCGCGACCCTGCGCGTCCAGGCGCGCGGGCACGCCCCAGCGATCGGCCTCGGGCAGCCATGCGGCCCAGGGCGAGGGCTGCGGGTGCAGCGCCCAAGGATCCTCCCGGTGCTGCCGGCCGAGCGTGAGCACATCCTCGAAGCCGGCGTTGCACACGAGGACGACCTCCCCCATCGCGGCGGGCCTCAGAAGCGCCGGGGGCTGAAGGGCGCGAGGTCGACCTGCGGCGTGCGCCCGGCCACCAGATGCGCGATCTCCCGGCCCGTGGTGGCGCCGGTGCACATGCCAATGTGGCCGTGGCCGAAGGCGAGCCAGGCGTTGTCCAGGCGCGGCGCCTGCCCGATCACCGGCAGGCTGTCGGGCAGGCAGGGCCGGTGCCCCATCCAGCGCGTGGTGCGCGAGGCGTCCAGGTGCGGGAACATCTCCAGGCCCTTGGCCAGCAGCACGTCGGCGCGGCGCCAGTCCGGCTCGGCCTGCAGCCCGCCGAACTCCACGCTCCCGGCCAGCCGCAGGCCCATCGCCATCGGATTGACCATGAGGTTGTATTCCACGGCCATCACGGTGTGGCGCAGCTGCAGGTTGCTGCTGGGCACGGTGACGTGGTAGCCCCGCTGCGACTCCAGCGGCACGCGCAGGCCGAGCTGCCGCGCCAGCGTACCGGACCATGCTCCCGCGGCCACCACCACGCCGTCGCACGCCAGGCGTCCCGGCGTCGGTACACCCGCCGCGCCCACCACGCCCGAGGAGTCCACAGCCTCCCAGCGCACGGCCTTCACCTGCGAGCCCTGAATATCGAAGCCGGTGACCCGCCCGCGCAGGAACTGCGCACCGTCGTCCACGCAGCGGGCGTGCAGGGCCTGCACCAGGGCCTGCGGGTCCGCCGTCGAGCCATTCTCCGGGGCCAGGATGCCGAAGCGAAAGCGTCCCTTCAGGTCGGGCTCCAGCGCGGCCAGCTCCTCCTCGCCCACGTCGCGCAGCTCCACGCCCAGGCTTCGCCGCAGGTCCATGCCCCACTTCCAGCGGGCCGCCGCCTGCGCCGAGCTGTAGACGTACAGGCAGCCGGTGCGGCGCAGCAGGTGCTGCGCGCCGGCATGCTCCACCAGAGGCGCGTAACTGTCGAAGATGGGGGCCAGCAGCCCACGCAGGGCGGTGGCGATGCGCACCACCTCGTCACGCCGCGAGTGCCGCAGGAAGCGCATCAGCCACGGCAGCACCGCCGCCGCGTAGGCCGGGCGCACGGTGAGGGGGCCGGATGGGTCGCGCAGCCAGCCCGGCACCTGCTTCCACATGCCCGGCATGCCCACCGGCAGACAGGCGCTCGGGGACAGCGAACCGGCGTTGCCGAAGGAGCAGGCCTGCCCGGGCTCCACCTCGGAAATCGTGGTCACACGGTGGCCGTCACGCTGCAGCCAGGCTGCCGCGCTGGTCCCCACGATGCCGGTTCCGATGACCACCAGGTGCACGCCGGCCAGTGTAGTGCGCGCCCCGCTTCCTGCACGCATATGCGGAGCCGTCATCCGGGAAGCTCCGGGTCCGGCAGGCCCCTGTCGGTCGTGTAGAGTGAACCGCACGACAGGAGAACTCCGATGGCCCGCACGCTACGCCGCCCCGCCCTTCCCCTCGTGCCGCGCGGCCCCGGACGCGCGGCATCCCGCCTGCTGGCCGCGGCGCTCACCGCGCTCGCAACCGTGGCGAGCCCGGCTGCCCAGGCCCAGGAGAAGTTCGTCTACCAGACCAACTGGTACGCGCAGGCCGAGCACGGCGGCTTCTACCAGGCCATCGCGCTGGGGCTGTACAAGAAGGCGGGGCTGGACGTGTCCATCCGCATGGGCGGACCGCAGCTGAACATCCTGCAGATGATGGTGGCCGGCCAGGCCGACTGCATCATGACCAGCGACCTGGCCATGCTCAACGCGCGCAACACCGGCGTGCCGGTGATGACGGTGGCCTCGGTCTTCCAGAAGGAGCCGCAGGTGCTCATCGGCCACGAGGACGTGAAGTCCTTCGCCGACCTCAAGGGCAAGACGATCCTCATCGGCGCGGGCTCGCACCGCACCTTCTGGCCCTGGCTGAAGGCCAAGTACGGCCTGGACGACTCGCAGGTGCGCCCCTACACCTTCAACGTGCAGCCCTTCATCCTCGACAAGAACGCCGTGCAGCAAGGCTTCCTCACCTCCGAGCCCTTCGCGCTGCAGAGGCAGAACGTGCGCCACAACGTGCTGATGTTCACCCCGGAGCTCGGCTACCCGGCCTACAACACCACCATCGCCTGCATGGAGAAGACGGTGAAGGAGCGCACCAAGGCGGTGGAGGCTTTCGTGCGCGCCTCCATGGAAGGCTGGAAGAGCTATCTCGAGAACCCTGCCCCGGCCAACGAGCTGATCCGCAAGGACAACCCCAACATGACCGCCGAGCAGCTGGCCTACAGCGTGGCCAAGCTCAAGGAGATGCAGATCGTCACGGGCGGGGACGCGCAGAGACTGGGCATCGGCACCATCACCGCCGAGCGGCTGAAGGCCAGCTACGACATGCTGGTGCAGCACAAGATCATCGACCCGGCCAAGGTCGACCTCGCCTCCACCTACACGCTGGACATCATCAAGGGCATCAGGGTGATGCCGTGACCGCGGGTGTGCCCGCGATCGAAGTCCGGGGCGTCGACAAGACCTACCCGAACGGCACGCACGCGCTGCAGCCGGTCGACCTGCGGGTCGAGGAAGGCGACTTCGTCACGCTGCTCGGCCCCTCGGGCTGCGGCAAGAGCACGCTGCTGAAGATGGTCGCCGGCCTGCTCACCGGCGACGCCGGACAGATCCTCGTCTGGGGCCAGCCGATGACGCCCGACGCGCGCCTGGCACGGCGCCTGGCCTTCGTCTTCCAGGCGCCCACCCTCATGCCGTGGGCCGACGTGCAGACCAACGTGCGCCTGCCGCTGGACCTCGAAGGCGTGCCGCGCGCTCAGGTCGACCCGCGCGTCAGCGAGGCGCTGGCCCTGGTCGGGCTGGACAAGTTCGCGCATGCGCTGCCCAGCGCGCTGTCGGGCGGTATGCAGATGCGCGTGTCGATCGCCCGCGCGCTGGTCGAGGATCCGGACCTGTTGCTGATGGACGAGCCTTTCGGCGCCCTGGACGAGATCACCCGGCACAACCTCGACGGCGAGCTGCTGGAGCTGTGGCGCAAGAAGAAGCTCACGGTGGTGTTCGTGACGCACTCGATCCACGAGGCCGTGTTCCTGTCCACCCGCGTGGTGATGATGGCCGCACGGCCGGGCCGCATCGTCGACGAGGTGCGCATCGACGAGCCCTACCCGCGCTCCCAGGACTTCATGGTCTCGCCCCAGTTCAGCCAGTACGCGCGGCGGCTGCAGGACAGCCTGCGCCAGGCCAGCGGGGCCCATGCTGCGCAGGTGAGCCGATGAGCGCCGACTCCCCCGCTGGGCCAGGCGCGCGCCGCGACGAGCGCGCAGCCCGCCGCGCCCGGCGCGACCGCATCGTCTACCCGCTGGTGGTGGCGGTGGTGCTCCTGGCGCTGTGGCAGGGCCTGGTGACGGGGCTGGAGCTGCCGCACTACCTCGTGCCGTCGCCGCTGCTCATGGCGCGCACCCTGGTGGAGAACTTCGGCGCACTCATGCTGGCGCTGTGGGTGACGCTGAAGGTCACGCTCCTGGCCTTCGTGCTCGCCACCGTGGTGGGCGTGCTCATCTCCTTCGCCTTCGTGCAGAGCCGCACCATCGAGACCGCCTTCTTTCCCTATGCGATCCTGCTGCAGGTCACGCCCATCGTCGCCGTGGCGCCGCTGATCATCATCTGGGTGCGCGACCCCATGGGGGCGATGGTGGTGTGCGCGGCGCTGGT
>JBMOGN010000108.1:0-11221 GCA_049318345.1 Rubrivivax sp.
CCGCTGGCGCCACCTTCGGCGCCCGGTGCAGCCGCGCCGCGCGGCCGGTTCATGTCGACCACCCGCACGGGGATGTTGTCACCACGGGCCAGACGGGTCTGGCCGGCCACGACGATGGTGTCACCTTCCTTCACGCCGGACAGGATCTCGGCCTTGCCGGGCACGCGCATGCCCACCTTCACGGGCACGCGCTGCGCGACCTTGCGGCCCTCGGCGTCCTGCACCACCTTGAAGATGAACTGGCGCTCACCCACCGGCACCAGCGCCTCCTCGGCCACCACGAGCGCACGCGGGCGCACCTCGAAGACGGCGCGCACGCGCGCGAACATGCCGCTGCGCAGGGCGCCGTCGCCGTTGGCCAGGCGCGCACGTACGAGCACCGAGCGCCCGTTGGCATCGAGCTGGGAGTCCAGCGCATCCACGCGCGCCGTGAACTTGCGCCCGGGCATGGCGTCCAGCGCGAGCTCCACCGCCTGGCCGGCCTTGACGCGGGCGATGTAGCGCTCGGGCAGGCGGAAGTCCACCCACACGGAGGAGAGGTCTTCCACGCTGATGAGGTCGGCGCCGTCCTTGACGTAGTCGCCCACGTTCACGGTGCGGATGCCCGCGATGCCGTCGAAGGGGGCGAACACCTTCATGCGCGCGAGCTGCGCCTGCGCGAGCTGCACCTGTGCCAGCGCCACTTCCAGCGCGGCGGCGTTCTGGTCCACCGCGCTCTGGCTGACGAAGTTCTGCGACACGAGCTCGCGGCTGCGCTGCAGGTTCGTGCGAGCGATCGCCGCGGAGGCCTCGGCCTGCTTGAGCTGGGCCTGCTGCAGGGTGTCGTCGAGCTGCACGAGCAGCTGGCCCTTGCGCACGCGCTGGCCATCATTGAAGGCCAGCGACTGAACGCGGCCGCTGACCTCGGGGCGCAGCACCACGCCCTGGCGCGAACGCAGCGTGCCCACGGCCTGGGTGTCGTCCTCCAGACGCGCCGTCTCGACCTTGCCGACTTCCACCGCCGGGGGGCCGCCCGGGCCGCGTCCGCCCGGTCCACCGGGGCCGCCGGGGCCACCCGGGCCACCCGGCGCAGCGCTCGCCGCCTTGCCGGGTTCACCGACTGAGCGCGAAGCCAGGCCGCCGTCGGACTTGTTCTGGAACCACCACGCCGCCGCGCCGAGGGCGCCCAGGCCCACCAGGGCCACGGTCAGGTGCAGTTTCTTGAATGCCATGCCGGTTTACTCCAGCCGGGGACTTTAGCGCTATCAGGGCCCGTCCGGCCGCCGGGCGGCTGCAATGGAAGATCAACTTGCTCGGGCAGCCTCGACGCCGCGGTTGGCCAGCGCGTCGGCGCGCTCGTTGCCGGGGTCGCCCGTGTGGCCGCGCACCCAGTGCCACTCGATCTGGTGCGGTGCCACCGCCGCCTCCAGCCGCTGCCACAGGTCCACGTTCTTCACCGGCTTGTTGTCGGCGGTGCGCCAGCCCCGGCGCTTCCAGCCGTGGATCCAGGTGGTGATGCCGTTGCGCACGTACTCGCTGTCCACGAAGAGCTGTACGCGGCTGGGGCGCCGCAACGCCCCCAGTGCCTCGATCACCGCCACGAGCTCCATGCGGTTGTTGGTGGTCAGCAGCTCGCCGCCGAAGAGCTCGCGCTCGTGCTCGCCGCTGCGCAGCCACGCCCCCCAGCCGCCGGGGCCGGGATTGCCCTTGCAGGCCCCGTCGGTGTAAATGGTGACTTCGCTCATGAAGGGGGATCCTGGTCGAGGTGGGTGAGACGGTGGCGGTGCCGGTTGGCGACCACGGCGGGCGCCGGCTGCGGACGCGGCGCCGTGCGGCGCGACAGGCCGACCAGGCGCATGCCGCGCACGCGCTTGACCGCCGAGATGAAGTAGACGGCGCCCAGCACCGGCCACCAGCGCCCGCCCAGCGGCTCCATCCACGCGAAGCGCTCGAGCCAGGGCTCGGTGGCCAGAGGCGGCCGCCAGCAGCCGAAGCGCGCGCCCTCGACCTCGAAGCTCAGCAGCCGCAGCCAGTCGCGCACGCGTCGGTAGCCGAGGAGCTCGCTGGAACGCGGCAGGAAGAGGTCGCGCTGCCGCCCGATGCCCACCCGTTCGCGGCTGCGGCCCATGGCCTGGCGCCAGCCCCAGAGGCTGGCCGGGTTCAGGCCGACGATCAGCACGCGGCCTTCCGGCACCAGCACGCGCTCGACCTCGGCCAGCGTGAGGTGGGGGTCGCGGGCGAGCTCCAGCGCGTGGGGCAGGACGACCAGGTCCAGCGAGTCGTTCGGGAAGGGCAAGGCGTCGAAATCGCAGTGCAGGGCCACCGGCTGCTCGGGCGGCAGGCACGACAGGCTCGGGTCGGCCACGGGAAAGTCGAGCGGCGCGTCAACATGAAGCGTGTCCACGCCCACCCACCGGTGGGGCATGCGGTTGGTGCGCAGGCCCTGCAGCTGCGCCAGGCCCAGCTGCAGCGCGTGGTAGCCGAAGGCGTCGGCGACCGCCTCGTCCAGACAGGCCTGCTCCCAGCCGAGCAGGTATCGCCCGGGCGGGGTCTGCAGCCAGCGGCCCAACTCTATAATCGATTCGTTCCGCGTCATGAATCTCGCCGCGCTGCCCGCCTTCACCGACAACTACGTCTGGATGCTTCACGACGGCGCGCGTGCCGTGGTGGTGGACCCGGGTGACGCGGCCCCCGTCGAGGCCGCTCTCGACGAGGCGGGCCTGGAGCTCGCCGGCATTCTAGTGACCCACCACCACCCCGACCATGTCGGCGGGGTGCAGGCGCTGCGCCCGCGCCTGCGGGGCGTGGTGCACGGCCCGGCGCGCGAGCGCATCCCCGAGCCCTTCGTCCCCGTGGCCGACGGCCAGTGGCTGGAGCTGGCGGGCCTGCGCCTGCAGGTGCTGGACGTGCCGGGCCACACGGCTGGCCACGTGGCCTACTACACCGAGGACGCCGGGGAGGAACCGCTGCTGTTCTGCGGCGACACGCTCTTCAGCGCAGGCTGCGGCCGCCTCTTCGAAGGTACGCCCGCGCAGCTGCACGGCTCGCTGGCGAGGCTGGCCAGCCTGCCCGGTCGCACCCGCGTGTGCTGCACGCACGAATACACGGTGTCGAACCTGCGTTTTGCGGCGGCCGTGGAGCCGGGCAACGAGGCCGTGGCGCAACACCTGCGCCAAAGCCAGGCGCTGCGGGAGCAGGGGCGCATCACCCTGCCCTCCTCGATCGAGCTCGAACTGCAGATCAACCCCTTCCTGCGCTGCGAGGTGCCAGCGGTGATCGCCGCCGCCCGCCACGCGGGTGCCGCCGACACCTCGCCGGTGTCGGTCTTTGCCGCCCTGCGCGAGTGGAAGAACCGATTCCGATGAAGACCGCTGCGGCTGTGCTGGCCACGATCGTCAGCCTGTGTGCGGGGTGCGCCACCGCGCCGCCCCCCGTGGTGCGGCCCGACTGGCCGGCCGCGCCGGTGGCCGACGCTCCCCCCACCTCCGTGGTGGCCGCGCCGGCTCCGGCTCCCGCACCGGTGGCGGATCCGCCACCTGCTGTCGTCACCGCAGCCGTGACCCGTCCGGTGGCCGTGGAAGACAACACCGGGGCCTCCAGCGCGCGGCCCCGTCCGGAAGGCCTGCGCGGGCAGTTCGGTGCCGAGAAGGTCGTGGACACGGCACGCACCGACCTGTGGGAGCGCGTGCGCGCAGGGTTCGCCATGCCGGACCTGGACAACGACCTGGTGCGCAAGTGGGAGCGTTACTACGCCACGCGTCCCGAGTACCTGGAGCGCATGATGGCGCGCGGCGAACGCTACCTCTTCCACATCGTGGAGGAGGTGCAGGCCCGCGGGTTGCCGATGGAGCTCGCTCTGCTGCCCTTCATCGAGAGTGCCTTCGACCCGCAGGCACTTTCCGTGGCGAAGGCCGCCGGCATGTGGCAGTTCATGCCGGCCACCGGCAAGCACTTCGAGCTCAAGCAGAGCCTGTTCCTGGACGACCGCCGCAGCGTGCTGGCCTCCACCCGCGCGGCCCTGGAGTTCCTGGCCGGCCTGCGGCGCAACTTCGACGACTGGCATCTGGCGCTGGCCGCCTACAACTGGGGGCCCGGCAACGTGCAGCGCGCGCAGGCCCGCAACGAGCGCCTGCGTCAGGGCACCGGCTACGCCGACCTGCGCATGCCCGAGGAGACGCGCAACTACGTGCCCAAGCTGCAGGCCATCAAGAACCTGGTCAGCCGCCCGGGCGACTTCGGCGTGCGCCTGCCTAAGCTGGAGAACCACCCCTTCTTCCTGAGCGTGCCCATCGAACGCGACATCGATGTCGCGCTCGTGCTCAAGCTCTCGGGCATGGACGCCGAAGCCTTCCGGGCCCTCAACCCGCAGCACAACAAGCCAGTGGTGCTGGCTGCGGGAACGCCTTCCCTGCTGATGCCCTACGACGAAGCCAACCGTTTCGTGGCGGCGCTGGCCTCGCACCAGGGATCGCTGTCCACCTGGACCGCCTGGGTGGCGCCGCGATCGCTGAAGCCGGCCGAGGCGGCGAAGCTGACCGGCATGACCGAGCGCGACCTGCGCGAGGTCAACCGCATTCCCACCGGCATGCTCGTGAAGGCCGGATCGACCCTGCTCGTGCCGCGCGGCGCGCGCGTGACGCAGGACGTGACGGCGCAGGTGGCCGACAACGCGCGGCTGGCGCTTGCACCGGAAGCGCCTGCACGCAAGGCTGCCGCCACAGGCAAGGCCAAGGGCCGCAGTACCGCAGCGTCTGCCAAGGCTGCGGGCCGTCCGCCGGCTCAGGCCGCGGCACGCAAGCCGGCCAGCCGGGCAACCGGCGCACCCGCGCCGACAGCGGCCCAGAAAGCAGCTACGCCGCGCTGAAGAAGATCGCCACGCAGGCCGCCACGCCGGCAAACCAGACGATCGAGCGGGCGGCGGCGCGGTTGCCCACGTACAGGCCGATGTAGACCAGGCGCAAGGCGATGAAGGCCAGGGCCAGCAGGTCCACCGTTGCCTGAGGGGCCTGGTTGCGCTGCGCCACCAGCACCGCCACGATGAACAGCGGCAGGGCCTCGAAGCTGTTGGCCTGCGCCGCGTTGGCGCGCGCCCGGTAGCCCTCCTGGCGCGCGAGCCAGGCGCGTGGGTCTCGGTTGTCGTAACCACCTTCGCGCGGCGACTTGCCGAAGGCGCCCCACTTGGCAATGGCCGTGCAGGCGATGGGCAGCACGCAGGCGGCCAGCAGGCAGATGTCGGCAGTGGTCATGGTCATCTCCGGTCGACGAAGGCATGGGCGATGGTGCCCGGGTCCACGGTATCGAGATCGCTGCCCACCGGCACGCCACGGGCCAGGCGCGTGACGCGCACGCCCGGGCGCTGGCGCAGCGCCTGCGTGATGGCATGCGCGGTGGCCTCCCCCTCGGCCGTGAAGCCGGTGGCCACCACGACCTCCTGCACCACGCCGTCGGCCGCGCGTTCCAGCAAGGGCGCGAGCCCGATACGCTCCGGGCCGACGCCGTCCAGCGGGCTCAGCCGGCCCATGAGCACGAAATACAGGCCGCCGAAGCTGCCGGTGCGCTCCAGGGCCGCCTGGTCGGCGGGATTCTCCACCACGCACAGCTGGCGAGCGTCGCGCGAGGCATCGCTGCAGGTGGCGCACACCGCCGACTCGGTGAAGGTGTGGCAGCGCGTGCAGTGGCCCAGCCGCGTGTCGGCGGCCTGCAGCGCGGCGGCGAGTTGGCGCAGGGCCGGCCGGTCGTGCTGCAGGAGGTGCCAGGCCATGCGCTGCGCCGAGCGGGCGCCCACGCCGGGCAGCTGCCGCAGCGCCTCGACCAGGCCCTCCAGGACAGGCTCGCCGCGGGCCATCGCCGCGGGCTCAGAAGGGCAGCTTCATCCCCGGCGGCATGGGCATGCCGGCGGTGATGCGCGACATCTTCTCGCTGGTGACCTGCTCGGCACGGCGCACCGCGTCGTTGAAGGCGGCGGCCACGAGGTCCTCGAGCATGTCGCGGTCGTCACCGAGCAGGCTCGGGTCGATGGTCACGCGCCGCACATCGTGCTTGCAGGTCATCGTCACCTTCACGAGGCCGGAGCCCGACTGGCCCTCGACCTCGATGGTGGCGAGCTCGTCCTGCGCGCGCTTGAGGTTGTCCTGCATCGCCTGGGCCTGCTTCATCAGGCCGGCCAACTGGCCCTTCATCATGGTGATTCCTCGGCAGAGTGGGAGTGAGATGGGAGGGAAGGTTCAGGCCGGCCTGATCGAGCCCGCGACGATGCGGGCGGTGCCGAATTCCGAGAGCACCTGCTGCACCAGCGGATCCTGGCGGATCGCCTGCTCGGCCTCTTCCTGGCGCCTGGCGCGCGCGGCCGCCTCGCGCCGGGCGGGCGAGTCGGCGGCAGCACCGGCCACGGCGCGCAGCGTCACGGGCGAGCCCAGCGTGGCGCCCAGCGCCTCGCCGAGCTTGTCCAGGAGGGCGTCGGCGCGAAGGGGCTCGGGCGCGACCTCGAGGGTCCAGACCGGGGCGGCGCCTGTGGCCCCGCCCGGGGTGATGGCCACGAGCACCCCTTGCAGCGCCAGCTCGCGCGTCAGCCCGCCCAGCATGCCCTGCTCGACCAGGCGCGCCACCAGCGCGTGCCACCGGTCGGCCAGGGCCGGGTCGGCGCTGACGGATGCGGCGGGGGCGGTGGCTTGGGCGGGTGCGGCACTTGCAACGGGAGTAGCGAGAGAAGCGGGAGTAACGGGTGCAGCGGGTGTGGCAGGTGTAGCCACCGGCACAGGCACCGACACCACCGCAGGGGCAGGCGCCCGCAGCGGCTGGCTGCGAGGTGCCGCAGGCGGCGCCCCCGCGGACGAGCTTCCCGGCTCGGACACCAGGGCGTGGAAGCGCAGCAGCACCATGGTCAGGCCGGCGTACTCGTCGGGCATCCACTGCAGCTCCTGGCGCCCGTGCAGCACGATGCTGTAGAGCAGCTGCGTCTCGTCGGCGGGCTGCGCCGCCGCGAGCTCGCGAGCCGCGGCCGACTGCGGGTCGTCGTCGTCGAGCGCGCCGGGCACCGCTTGCTCCACCGCCACCTGCTGCAGCAGCTGCGCCACCTGCTCCAGGGCCGACGAGGCCGACAGCCCGTGCACACGCAGCCGCTCCACCACCTGCAGCATGCGGGCCGGCTCGCGCGCGGCAAGCGCGCCCACGATCTCGCCTGCCACCGCGCCGTCCACCGCCCCGAGCATGGCGCGTACAGCCGCCTCCTCGAGCCGGCCGCCGCCGAAGGCGATGGCCTGGTCGGTCAGCGACAGCGCGTCGCGCATCGAGCCGCGCGCCGCGCGCGCCAGCAGCCGTAGCGAGCCCTCGTCGTGGGTGACCGACTCCGCGGCCAGCACCTGCACGAGGTGGTCGCGCACCACGGGGGGCGCCAGCGGCCGCAGGTTGAACTGCAGGCAGCGGCTGAGCACGGTGGGCAGCATCTTCTCGGGGTCGGTCGTGGCCAGCACGAACTTCAGGTACTCCGGCGGCTCCTCGAGGGTCTTGAGCAGGGCGTTGAAGGCGTCCCGGGTGAGCTGGTGCGCCTCGTCGATCATGAAGACCTTGTAGCGGCCCACTCCCGGCTTGTAGGCCGCGCGCTCGATGAGGTCGCGGATCTCGTCGATGCTGCGGTTGGAGGCGGCGTCCAGCTCGGTGTAGTCGATGAAGCGGTCCGCGTCGATCTGCGTGCAAGACGGGCACACGCCGCAGGGCTCATCGGTGACGCCACCGCGCCCATCGGCGCCCGTGCAGTTCAGGCTCTTGGCCAGGATGCGCGAGACCGTGGTCTTGCCGATGCCGCGCGTGCCCGTGAAGAGGTAGGCGTGGTGCAGCCTGCCGGTGCGCAGGGCATGGCCGAGCGCCCGCACGACGTGCTCCTGGCCGGCCAGCTGCGCGAAGGTGCGCGGGCGGTACTTGCGGGCCAGGACGACGGTGCTCATCGCCTCATTCTACGGGTGGGGGTGCGCGTTGCCGCGTGGCGCCGACCGTTCCCCGGGCTGCCTGCGACAGGCCGCTGCACGCCGATAATCGGGCGATGACGAGCTCAAGCCCTGCCCCGCTGACCTACGGACAGTCCGGCGTCGACTACGACCTCATCGACCCGCTGAAGGTGGCCGCGCAGCGCGCAGCCGCCTCCACGGCAGTGCAGCTGTCCGCGCACGGCTACGCGGAGGTCGAGGCCTCCCGCGGGGAATCAGCCTACGTGGTGGACGTGGGCCCCTTTCACCTGGCCAGCATCGTCGAGTGCCTGGGCAGCAAGGCCCTGGTGGCCGACGAGATGCACCGGCTGACGGGACGCAGCTTCTACGGTGCCATCGCCCAGGACACGCTGGCCATGGCGGTGAACGACCTCATCACCGTTGGCGCCACGCCGCTGCTGGTGCAGGCTTACTGGGCCGCAGGAGGCAGCGCCTGGTTTGCCGACGCCCAACGCGCGCAGGCTCTGGTGGCGGGCTGGAAGGCCGCATGCGAGCGCTGCGGGGTGGCCTGGGGCGGCGGCGAGACGCCGGCGCTGGCCGGCATCGTCGAGGCCGACCGCATCGACCTGGCCGCCAGCTGCGTGGGCCTCGTGAACCCGAAGTCGCGCCTGACGCTCGGCCAGCAGCTCGGCCCGGGCGACGCCATCGTGCTGCTGGGCTCCAGCGGCATCCACGCCAACGGTCTGAGCCTGGCTCGCAAGCTGGTCGAACGCCTGCCCGAGGGCTACCTCACGCCCATCGCAAACGGCCAGGGCTACGGCGAGGCCCTGCTCGCGCCCACCGTGCTGTACCCGCCCGTGACCGAGGCGCTGCACCGCGCCGGGGTGACCGTGCACTACAGCGCCAACATCACCGGGCACGGCTGGCGAAAGCTCATGCGCCACCCCCGTAGCCTCACCTATCGGCTGCACACCCTGCCGCCGGTGCCCGCGGTGCTGGACTTCATCCGCCGGCAGGCCGCGCTGGACGACGAGCAGGCCTACGGCACCTTCAACATGGGCGCGGGCTTTGCCCTCTTCCTGCCGGCCCTCCAGGCCGATGCGGCGGTGGCGGTGGCGCAGCAGCAGGGCGTGCCGGCCTGGGTGGCTGGCGTGGTCGAGGACGGCCCCCGGCGCGTGCTCGTGGAGCCGCTCGGCCTGGAGTTCGGCGGCAACACGCTGGCCCTGCGCTGAGCTTGCGCGCGCTCAACGGCACCCCTCCTGCTGCCACCCTGGCGGCCCGCTGGCGGCTGCCGGGCGCCTACAATCACCCCCGACGGGCCTCCCCGCATGGAAGCGCGCCCAACCGGGTCAGGTGGGGAACCAAGCAGCCCTAAGCGTTGCAACCAGTGCCGGGGTCAGGCTCGTCACCTTTTCCGGCCACCTCGCGAGCACCCATCCGCCGGACGGTGCCTGCACGCGACAGCCCCTTGTGCAAGAATCCCCTCGCGGCCTGTGCTCCAACAGGTGCGCCGCGGAGAACCCATCCATGAGCAGCGACTCGATCAAGCACGTCACCGACGCCTCCTTCGAAACCGATGTCTTGCAATCCGACAAGCCCGTGCTCGTCGACTACTGGGCCGAGTGGTGCGGCCCGTGCAAGATGATCGCCCCCATCCTGGACGAGGTCTCGCGCGACTTCGACGGCCGGGTGCAGATCGCCAAGATGAATGTCGACGAGAACACCGAGGTGCCCGGCAAGCTCGGCATCCGCGGCATCCCCACCCTCATGCTGTTCAAGGGCGGCGAGCTCGTCGCCACCAAGGTCGGCGCGATGCCCAAGGTGCAGTTGACGGAATTCCTCAACAGCCACCTATAATCCCCCCGTTCGAGGTGCAGGCGGGCCGCATCCCCGCCTCCCCCGGACCAGATGCCGGGACGCGCGGAACCCACGCGCAGGCCCCGCGACGGACCAGGCGATCCACATCGCCGCCAACGAGGTCCGGCCCCTCTTCGTGACACCGAGGCGCCTGCCGCCGGGAATCCAGTGCTTCCCTGGCAGCCGCCACCGGTTCTTCGCGTCCTGCCGGGCCCGGCCCCACTCCCCTGGAGGGAACCCGACGATGCACTTGTCAGAACTGAAGGCCCAGCACGTCTCCGAGCTCATCAAGATGGGCGAGGCGCTGGAGATCGAGAACGTCAGCCGCCTGCGCAAGCAGGAGTTGATGTTCGCGATCATGAAGAAGCGCGCCAAGGCCGGCGAGCAGGTGTTCGGCGACGGCGTGCTGGAGGTGCTGCCCGACGGCTTCGGCTTCCTGCGCTCGCCCGACACGAGCTACATGGCCAGCACCGACGACATCTACCTCTCGCCCAGCCAGGTGCGGCGCTTCAACCTGCATACCGGCGACATGATCGAGGGCGAGGTGCGCGTGCCCAAGGACGGCGAGCGCTACTTCGCGCTCGTTAAGGTCGACCGCGTGAACGGCCTCACCCCCGAGGAGAACAAGCACAAGATCATGTTCGAGAACCTGACCCCGCTGTTCCCCAAGGAGCAGTTCAGGCTCGAGCGTGACATCAAGGCCGAGGAGAACATCACCAGCCGCATCATCGATCTGGTCGCGCCCATCGGGAAGGGCCAGCGCGCCCTGCTCGTCGCGCAGCCCAAGACCGGCAAGACGATGATGATGCAGCACATCGCGCACGCCCTGATGGCCAACTACCCCGAGGCGCACCTGATGGTGCTGCTGGTGGACGAGCGGCCCGAGGAAGTGACCGAGATGCAGCGCACGGTGCGCGGCGAAGTCATCAGCTCCACCTTCGACGAGCCTGCCGCACGCCACGTGCAGGTGGCCGAGATGGTGATCGAGCGCGCCAAGCGCCTGGTCGAGCTGAAGAAGGACGTGATCATCCTGCTGGACTCGATCACCCGCCTGGCCCGCGCCTACAACAACGTGCTGCCCTCCTCGGGCAAGGTGCTCACCGGCGGCGTGGACGCCAACGCGCTGCAGCGCCCCAAGCGCTTCTTCGGCGCCGCGCGCAACGTGGAGGAAGGCGGCTCGCTCACCATCATCGGCACGGCGCTCATCGACACCGGCTCGAAGATGGACGAAGTGATCTACGAGGAGTTCAAGGGCACCGGCAACTGCGAAATCCACCTGGATCGCCGCATGGCAGAGAAGCGCGTGTACCCCTCGATCCTCATCAACAAGTCGGGCACACGGCGCGAGGAGCTGCTGCTCAAGCCGGAGATCCTGCAGAAGAGCTGGATCCTGCGAAAGCTCCTGTACCCCATGGACGAGATCGAGGCGATGGAGTTCATGCTGGACAAGATGAAGGCCAGCAAGA
>JBMOGN010000109.1:0-11155 GCA_049318345.1 Rubrivivax sp.
TGTGCGAGATGGCCTTCGCCGGCCACGTGGGCGTGAGCCTGAACGTGGACATCCTCGTCACCGAGGGCGACGGCATCGCCGACAGCCGCGCCGACCACGGCGACTCGAAGAACTGGGCGGCGCAGGTGGGCGAGCGGCGCAACGGGCTGACGCTGCGCGCCCTCTTCAACGAGGAACTCGGCGTGGTGCTGCAGGTGCGCACGGCCGAACGCGATGCGGTGATGGCCACGCTGCGCGAGCACGGCCTGAGCCGCCACGCTCACGTGGTGGGCAAGACCAACGACCGCGGGGCGGTGGAGGTCTGGCGCGACGCCCGGCTGCAGTTCGCGGCCTCGGTGCAGGCGCTGCAGCAGGCCTGGGACCATGTCAGCTGGCAGGTGGCGCGCCTGCGCGACCACCCCGACTGCGCCGACCAGGAGCACGCCGCCGCCGGCGCCCCCGACGACCCCGGGCTGCACCTGCACCTGAGTGTCGACCCGGCGCCGCCACCCGAGGCGCCGGCCCTGCTGCTGACGCGTCCGCGCGTGGCCATCCTGCGCGAGCAGGGCGTGAACTCGCACGTCGAGATGAGCCGGGCCATGGACCTGGCCGGCTTCGACACCTTCGATGTTCACATGAGCGACCTGCAGGCCGGGCGTGCCCGGCTGCAGGACTTCCGCGGCCTCGTGGCCTGCGGCGGCTTCTCCTACGGCGACACGCTGGGCGCGGGCGAGGGCTGGGCGCGCTCGATCCTCTTCAACGCCGCGCTGGCCGAGACCTTCGCCGCGTTCTTTCAGCGCCCCGACACCTTCACGCTGGGGGTGTGCAACGGCTGCCAGATGCTGGCCGCGCTGGCGCCGATCATCCCGGGCGCGCACGCCTGGCCACGGTTCACGCGCAACGCCAGCGAGCAGTTCGAGGCCCGGCTGTCGCTGGTGGAGGTGCTGGACAGCCCGAGCCTGTTCTTCGACGGCATGGCCGGCAGCCGCATCCCCATCGCCGTCTCGCATGGCGAGGGGCGCGCCGACTTCTCCGCGCGCGGCGATGCCCAGGCGGTGCACCGGGCGCTGCGTTTCGTCGACCACCACGGGCGCGCCACCGAGGTCTATCCCGCCAACCCGAACGGCAGCCCGCTGGGCCTGACCGGCGTGACCACGCCGGACGGCCGTGTGACGGCGCTCATGCCGCACCCCGAGCGCGTGTTCCGCCACGCGCAGATGAGCTGGACGCCGGGCGCGGTGGCCGACCTCAGCCCCTGGATGCGCATGTTTCGCAACGCGCGGCGCTGGGCGGGGTGAGACACTGCGGGCCATGAGCGAACTCGTCATCCGCCGCCTGCTGGTCGACCTGCAGGCGCCCATCGAGCGCCGCTGGATCGGTGGCGACGCCTTCCGCTCGGCGCTCTTCAGCGCGCTGTCGATGAGCTTTCCGGCGGGCGAGCAGGTCTTCATCGATTCGGTGCGCATGGGCCTGCCCCGGCTGTCAGGTGCCGCACGCGTGCGCTTCGAGGCCGAGGCGCGGGGCTTCATCGGCCAGGAGGCCACGCACCGGCGCGTGCACCAACTCTTCAACGCCCACCTGGATCGCGCCGGACTGGTCAACCACTGGGAGCCGCGCATCCAGAGCCGTCTCGAGCGGCTGCGGCGTCTGGCCGGCGACGAGCCGCGCGCGTGGGTGGCCGTCACTGCCGCCACCGAGCACCTCACGGCGCTGCTGGCCGAGCACCTGCTGCGCCATCCCGAAGTGCTGGCCGGTGCCGAGCCGCGCCTGCGCGACCTGTGGCTGTGGCACGCGAGCGAGGAGAGCGAGCATCGCAGCACCGCCTTCGACCTGTACCGCGCGCTGGGCGGCAACGAGAAGTGGCGCCGCCGCTTCTTCCGCCTCGTGAGCTGGCACTTCGCCACCGACCTGCTGCGCCAGACGCTGCACAACCTGTGGCGCGACGGCGCGTGGTGGCATCTGGCCACCTGGCGCAGCGCCTGGCGCACGCTTTTCGGCCCGGCGGGCCTCGTGCGCTGCAACGCACGCGCGTGGCGCCGCTACCTCGACGCCGGCTTCCACCCCTCCCAGTCCGATGGCAGCCTGGCCGAGCGCTGGCTCGCCGAGCACGCCGCGCTGGCGCCTGCCGTCTCGGCTGGTGTGGCCGCGGGTCGCGCGCAACCGGGGGCCGGTCAGGCCTGAACCGGCGCCGGGCGGGTGCGGTAGAAGGTCAGCGGCTGCGCCTTCGCGTCGCGCAGCACGTTGCGGCGGACGCGCCCGACGACATGCATCTCGCAGGGCTTGCAGTCGAAGCGCAGCGTCAGGCGGTCGTGGCCGTGCACCAGGGTGAGCGGCTCGGCGCGCACCGTGCCCTGCACGCCCACCACGCCCTTGGCCTGCTTCGGGCACAGGCTCAGCGACCAGCGCACGCAGTGCTTGGTGATCATGAGGCTTGCCTCGCCGAGCTCCTCGTGGCTCTCGTAGGCGGCTCCCACCACCCTCACGCCATGGCGGGCGTAGAAGGCCGCGGCCTTCGAGTTGTAGACGTTGGCCAGGTAGCTCAGGGTGTCCTCGGGATAGGGCACGGGCGGCTCGACGCGTGGCGTGCGCGGCAGCCTCTCGAAGGCCGCCTCTCGCGCGGCCTCGAGCGCGGCCACGGCCTCGCGCCGCAGGGCATTGGCCACGCTGGCGGGCACGAACCAGGCCAGTGCGCCGATGGCCGCCGTGGCAGGCGTGCCGTCGATCTCCACCTGGGTGGCTTCGAAGAGCGTGTCACCCAGCCGCTCGAGCTGGCTGGCGAGGTTGCGTCGCGCAGCCGCCGGGTCGCGCGCGGCCTCGTGGGCGTGGGCCGCGCCGGCCCGCCCGCAGTGGCCCTCGTCGTCGTGGGCTTCCAGGGCAAAGCCTGCAGGGGTCGTCTGCCAGCGCAGTTGCACGGGGATGCGCCGCCGCGCCGACTCCCGCGCCAGCAGCCGCTCCCAGGCCATGTCGCGGTTGCGGCTCAGTTCCGTGCCGCGCTTCAGGTCCTTCAACCCCGAGGTGGCGCCTTCCGGCGCGTTCGGGTACACGCGCCAGCCCGCGCCGCCCAGGTGCTCGGTGACGTTCACCGGCACGCCCTGCAGCTCGCCCTGCCGGTCCCACCAGGTCAGGGCATCGCCGTTGTGCAGGGCGCCGCCGGCCTCGGCGAGCTGCACATCGAAGTGGTCGGGCGCCACCTTCAGCACATGGCCCAGCGGCAGCCCGGCATGCTTGGGCGTGTCGAAGGCGCCGATGTCAATCTGGCGGCCGTTGACGAAGTAGTCGGTCGCGCCGCGGTTGAAGTTGCGCCCGGGATCGGGCTCGAAGAAGTGCCGCGTGCGTCCGCTGGAGGCGCGGCGCAAGCCAGGGCGCGACTCGATGAGCGCATCGAGCAGCTGGCGGTAGTGGGCGGTGACGTTCTTCACGTAGCCCATGTCCTTGTAGCGCCCCTCGATCTTGAAGCTGCGGATGCCCGCGTCCACGAGCAGGGCGAGGTTGGCGCTCTGGTCGTTATCCTTCAGGCTCAGCACGTGCTTGTCGTGCGCGACGATGCGGCCCTGCGTGTCGGTGACGGTGTAGGGCAGCCGGCACTCCTGTGAGCAGCTGCCGCGGTTGGCGCTGCGCCCGGTGTGGGCGTGGCTGATGAAGCACTGGCCGCTGTAGGCCACGCACAGCGCGCCGTGGATGAAGAACTCCAGCACCGCCCGGTCCACCTCGGCCGCGATGGCCTGGATCTGGCGCAGGTCGAGCTCACGCGCCAGCACCATCTGCGAGAAGCCTGCGTCCTGCAGGAAGCGCGCCTTCTCGGGGCTGCGGATGTCGGTCTGGGTGCTCGCGTGCAGCTGGATCGGCGGGAGGTCCAGCTCGAGCAGGCCCATGTCCTGCACGATGAGCGCGTCGGCGCCGGCGTCGTGGAGCTGCCAGGCCAGGCGCCTGGCGGGCTCGAGCTCGTCGTCGCGCAGGATGGTGTTGAGGGTGACGAAGACGCGGGCGTGGAAACGGTGGGCATGCCGCACCAGGCGCGCGATGTCGGCCACGCTGTTGGCGGCCTTGTCGCGCGCGCCAAAGCCCGGGCCGCCGATGTAGACGGCGTCCGCCCCGTGGTTCACGGCCTCGATGCCGATGTCGGCGTCGCGCGCCGGGGCTAGGAGCTCGAGTTCGGCGCGCGGCATGGCCCGGGCTCCGGCAGGCGCGTTCAGCCCCGGGCCAGCCGCTGCGCGGCTGCGTCGAGGCTGGCGCGCAGCGACGCGTAGTCGTGGTGCACCGGGAACTGCGGGAACTGCTCGACGATGCTCGCGGGCGGGTGGATGAAGAAGCCCGCGTCGGCGGCCGCCAGCATGCCGGTGTCGTTGAAGGAGTCGCCCGCGGCGAGCACCTGGAAGTTCAGGCCCTTGAGCGCGTTCACGGCGTGCCGCTTGGGGTCGGCCTGGCGCAGCCGGTAGCCGGTGACGAAGCCGGCCTTGTCCACTTCCAGGCGGTGGCAGAAGAGGGTGGGGCGGCCGAGCTGGCGCATGAGCGGGTCGGCGAACTCGTAGAAGGTGTCCGACAGGATCACCACCTGGTACTGCGCGCGAAGCCCGTCGAGAAAGGCTTGAGCGCCAGGCAGGGGCGCCATGCCGGCAATCACCGCCTGGATGTCGGCCAGCTTCAGCCCGCGCTCGCGCAGCAACCCGATGCGAAAGCGCATCAGCTTGCCGTAGTCGGGCTCGTCGCGCGTGGTGCGGCGCAGCTCCGGGATGCCGGTGCGTTCGGCAAAGGCGATCCAGATCTCGGGGACCAGGACGCCCTCGAGGTCCAGGCAGACAACTTGCATGGCGTGTCGGCGGTGCGGCAGTGCAGCGGGAGTCGGGATGCTAGCGCAGCACTGGCGGTGCCGGCGACCGAGCCGGCCGGGCGCGCCTGCGCGCGGGCTACTCGCCGGCCGCCAGCGTGACCGCCTGCCGGCGGGTCTGCCCCGCACGCCAGAGCGTGAGCGTCACCGTGTCGCCGCTGGCGCGCCGCTCGAGCTGCGCGAGCATGTCGTCGAAATCCTTCACCGGCTCGTCGTTGATGGCCGTGATGACATCGCCCGCCACGATCTCGCCACCGCTGCCACGCCGGAAGGGCTGCAGCCCGGCGCGTGCGGCCGGGCCGCCCGGCGACACCTGCACCAGCGCCACGCCCGCGGGCAGGTTCAGCGTGCGCAGGAGTCCCGCCGGGGCGGCCGTCACGCCGATGGCCGGGCGCACGAAGCGGCCGTCGCGGATGAGCCGCGGCACGATGCGGTTGACCTCGTCCACCGGAATGGCAAAGCCGATGCCCGCGCTGGCACCGCTGGGGCTGTAGATGGCGGTGTTCACGCCGATGAGCCGGCCGGCGGAGTCCAGCAGCGGCCCGCCGGAGTTGCCGGGGTTGATGGCCGCGTCGGTCTGGATGACGCCGCGGATCGTGCGCTGGTTGTCCGACTCGATCTCGCGGTTGAGCGCGCTGACGATGCCGGTGGTCAGCGTCTGGTCCAGGCCGAAGGGGTTGCCGATGGCGTAGACCTTCTGCCCCACCACCAGGTCGCGGCTCGTGCCCAGCGGCAGCGGCGGGGCCTTGGCGGCCGGCACGGCGATTCGCAGCACGGCCAGGTCGCGGTCGGGGAAGGCGCCCACCAGTTCGGCCTGGTGGGTGCTCTGGTCGGCCAGCGTCACACGCGCGGCGCTGGCGCCGCGGATGACGTGGAAGTTGGTGACGATGTGCCCGCGCTCGTCCCAGACGAACCCGGTTCCCGTGCCACGCGGCACCTGCTGCACGTTCAGGGAATAGAAGTCGCGCTGCGTCTCCAGCGTGGTGATGTGCACGACCGAGGGCGAGGTGCGGCGGAAGACGTCGATCTGCGCCTGTTCGTCGGCCTGCAGCGGCCCGCGCGGGGTGACCGCTCGCGGCGATGCGTCGGTGCGGCCGTCCACCAGCCGGGGCAGCACGAGCGCCGACGCGGCCGCAGCTGCCAGCACGAGCGCCACCAGCCAGGGCCCGCGGTGCGGCGGCGGCGGGGCAGGGAAGTCGGGGGAGGGGTCGGGTTTGCCCATGAGAGGCAGAGGTCTCAGGAGACGATGTAGGCCGCGCTCCCGGTGGCGATGAGCACGCCCTCGTCGTTGACGAGCCGCATCTGCACCGAGCCCACGCGCCCGCCCAGCCGGGTGACTTCGGCGAACGCGTCGAAATAGACGCCGATACCCTGGCGCAGGTAGTCGATACGCAGGTCGATGGTGCCCATGCGCGCGAAGCGCTGCAGGGCCTGGCTCACGGTGTCGTGGGGGTGGCGGTCCGCGCCGGCGGCCATGATCGCCAGGCCGCCCATGGCGTCCAGCACCGAGGCGGTGACGCCTCCGTGCAGCCGCCCCTGGCTGACCGTGCCCATCAAATCCGGCCGCATCGTGATGCGCCCCTGCACCTGGCCATGCCGCGCCGACAGGATCTTCAGCCCGAGCACCTGGTTGAAGGGGATGCCGCGCTCGAAGATCTCGATGATCCCGGCCTCCAGGCTGGCCTGCTCCTCGGGAGTGCGCGTGCGCAGCGGCGTCATCGCAGCACCTTCGGCACGCTGGCGCGGTGGAAGCCGTCGAAGGGGGTGCTGCGCGCGTCGGGCCCGAGCGGGAAGATCTCGCTGCCCAGCGAGGCCGCGCCATCGATCTGCACCGTCACCCCGGTGATGAAGGCTGCGGCGGGCGACAGCAGGAAGACGATCGCGGCGCTGACCTCAGCCTCCACGCCCAGGCGGCGCAACGGCACATGCGCCTTGAGCCGGGGGATCATGGCCTGGATGGCGCCGGAGTAGGTGTCCATGCCCGAGGAGGCGATCCAGCCTGGTGCGACCGCATTCACGCGCACCCCGGCGTGGGCCCATTCGAAGGCGGCCGTCTGGGTGAGGTTGCTCATGCCGGCGCGCGCGGCGCCGGAGTGCCCCATGCCCGGCATGCCGTTGCGGAAGTCGGCCGTCATGTTGACGATGGCCCCACCGTGCCGGTTCATGCACTGGTTGAAGAGCTCGCGCATCATCAGGAAGCCGCCGGTGAGGTTGTTCGCCACCACGGCGTCGAAGCCCTTGCGGCTGATGGCCAGGAGCGGCGAGGGAAACTGCCCGCCGGCGTTGTTCACGAGGCCGCTGACCGGGCCGTGGCGCTTGACGATCTCGGCCACGCCGGCCTGCACCGCCGCCTCGTCGCGGATGTCGAAGGCGATGGTGTCGGCCAGCCCGCCGTCCTCGGTGATCTCGGCGGCCACGCGCTCGAGCTTGTCGGCCGAGCGCCCGCTGATGACCACGCGCGCGCCCAGGCTCGCGAGCTCGTGGGCCACGCAGCGGCCGATGCCGCTGCCGCCGCCCGTCACCCACATCGTCTGGCCGGTGTAGAGATCGGGCCGGAAGACGCTGCGGTAGCCGCCGGGACGGGAGGGTTCGCTCATGGGGATCGCCTGGGTGTTTCCTGGGTACGGCCTGCCGGTACGATGCGAGGCTGTCTCGTCGTATCACACGCCTGAGGGATTTTCACATGGACATCCAAGCGATCATCGAGGCCATGCGCGCCAAGGTGGGCTCCTCCGGCAGCCTGGACGCCACGCTGCTCTTCGACTGTGGCGAGGAAGGCGTGGTCTTCATCGACGGTCGCTCGCAGCCCCATGTCATCAGCGGCGAGCGCGCGCAGGCCGACTGCACCGTCACCATCGCGCGGGCCGACCTGGTCGCGCTCATGTCGGGCGAGCTCGACCCCGTGATGGGCTTCATGACCGGGCGGCTGCGCGTGGCCGGCGACATGGGCGTGGCGCTGAAACTGCAGCGCATCGTCTGATCACGCGCGCAAGCGCCGCGACCGGCAGCCTTCAGGAGAGCGCGATGGCCGAAGCCTTCATCTACGACCACGTGCGCACGCCGCGCGGCCGCGGCCGCAAGGACGGCTCGCTGCACCAGGCCAGCCCCGTGTGGCTGCTGCGCACCCTGCTGCAGGCCCTTCAGAGGCGCCTGTCGCTGGACACGGCGCTGGTGGATGACGTGGTGCTGGGCTGCGTCACGCCCGTGGGCGAGCAGGGCGCCGACATCGCCCGCACCGCGGTGCTGGATGCCGGGTGGGCGCAGACGGTGGCCGGTGTGACGCAGTCGCGCTTCTGTGCCAGCGGCCTGGAGTCGGTGAACCTGGCCGCGGCCAAGGTCGCCAGCGGCTGGGAGGACCTGGTGGTGGCCGGCGGCGTGGAGAGCATGAGCCGCTGGCCCATGGGCAGCGACGGCGGCGCCTGGATGCTGGACCCGCGCATCAACCACGCGCTGGGCTTCGCCCCGCAGGGCATCGGCGCGGACCTCATTGCCACCCTGGAAGGCTGGGGCCGTGCCGACATGGACGCCTACGCGCTGCGCTCGCACCAGCGTGCCGCCGAGGCCCGTGCGCAGGGGCGCTTCGCGCGCTCGCTGGTGCCGGTGCACGACATCGCCGGGCTGCTCATGCTCGCGCACGACGAGACCATCCGTGCCGATGCCAGCCTGCAGGCGATGGCGCGGCTGGAGCCCTCCTTCGCCGCGATGGGGCGCCTGGGCTTCGACGCCACGGCGCTGCGCAAGTACACCACCGTGGAGCACATCGATCACGTGCATCACGCGGGCAATTCCTCGGGCATCGTCGACGGCGCCGCCCTCATGCTCGTGGGCTCGCAGGCGGCCGGGCAGCGCGCCGGCCTGCGCCCGCGCGCGCGTATCCGGGCGGCGGCCGTCATCGGCTCGGAGCCCACCATCATGCTCACGGGCCCCACCCCGGCCTGCCGCAAGGTGCTGGCGCGCTCGGGCATGCAGGTGGCCGACATCGACCTGTGGGAGATCAACGAGGCCTTTGCCGTGGTGCCGATGAAGACCTCGCGCGACCTGGGGTTGGATCCCGAGCGCGTGAACGTCAACGGCGGCTCCATCGCCATGGGGCACCCGCTGGGCGCCACGGGCTGCATCATCCTGGGCACGCTGCTGGACGAGCTCGAGCGGCGCGACCTGGCCACCGGCTGCGCCACGCTGTGCGTGGGCGGCGGCATGGGCATCGCCACGATCATCGAGAGGGTCTGACCATGACCGAGGCGATCCGTTTCGAGACCCTGCCCGGGGGCGTGCTCGTGGCCACGATGGACCTGCCCGGGCGCACCATGAACGTCGTGGGCGACGCGCTCGTGGTCGGGTTGGCCACCGCGGTGCAGCGCCTGGCCGAGCCCGGCGTCGTCGGCCTGGTGCTGACTTCCTGCAAGGCCGACTTCTGCGCCGGCGGCGACATCGAGCGCATGGCACGCTGGACGCGCCCCGAGGAAGCCTTCGAGGCCTCGATGGCGATGAAGGCCGTGCTGCGCCAGCTCGAGCGCCAGGGCAAGCCCGTGGTGGCGGCGGTGGCCGGCCACGCGCTGGGTGGCGGGCTGGAGATCGCCCTGGCCTGCCACGCGCGCTTCGCGCTGGACGACTCCGGCATCCGCATCGGCCAGCCCGAGGTCCGCATCGGGCTGCTGCCCGGGGGCGGCGGCACCGTGCGCCTGAGTCGCCTGCTGGGTATCGAGCCGGCGCTGCGCATCTGCACGCTCGGCGCGGACATGACGCCGCAGCAGGCCCAGGCCGCCGGTCTGCTCGCCGGCCTGGCCGCCGACCGCGACGCGCTGATGCGGCAGGCCCAGGCCTGGATCGCCGCGCACCCGGCTGCGCAGCAGCCCTGGGACGCGCCGAAGTACCGCATCCCCGGTGGCGACTCCCGCTCGCCTGCCGTGGCCCAGGTGCTGGCCCTGGCGCCCTCTGTGGCTGCCGCGCGTGACTTCGGCAACTACCCCGCGGTGCGGCACATCATGAGCAGCATCTTCGAGGGCGGCCTGCTCGACTTCGAGGCCGCCTGCACGGTGGAGAGCCGCTACTTCGCCGCCTGTGCGATGTCGCAGGCCGCGCGCAACATGATCGGCACGCTGTGGTTCCAGATGCAGGCCGTGCGCAAGGGCGCGTCGCGCCCTGCTGGGGAGCCGGCATCGAAGGTGAGCCGGCTCGGGGTGATCGGGGCCGGGATGATGGGTGCGGGCATCGCTGCCGCGGCCGCGCGCGCCGGCATCGACTGCGTGCTGCTGGACACCACCGAGGAGGCGGCCGAGCAGGGCCGCTCCCGCTGCGACGAGCGCTGGCGCGCGCGCATCCAGGCGGCCGTCGGCCACGAGGCGCTGGCGGGTTGCGACCTCGTGATCGAGGCCGTGTTCGAGGACCGCGTCTTGAAGGCCGAAGTCACGCGCCAGGCCGAGGCGGTGCTCGGCCCGCAGGCCGTCATGGCCTCCAACACCTCCACGCTGCCCATCACCAGCCTGGCCCGGGCCAGCCAGCGGCCGGCCTCCTTCGTCGGCCTGCACTTCTTCAGCCCCGTGCACCGCATGCCGCTGGTGGAGATCATCGCCGGCGCCCAGACCTCGCCACAGACCCTGGCCCGCGCCTTCGACTTCGTGCGCCAGATCGGCAAGACACCCATCGTCGTCAACGACGCGCGCGGCTTCTACACGAGCCGGGTCTTCGGCACCTACCTGATGGAAGGCATGGCGATGCTTGCCGAGGGCGTGCACCCACGCAGCATCGAGGCCGCGGGGCTGCAGGCGGGCATGCCCATGCCGCCCCTGGCGCTGCAGGACGAGGTGAGCCTGTCGTTGAGCCTGCAGGTGGCTGAGCAGGCCCGCCGCGACCTCGCCGCAGAGGGCCGCAGCGCCCCGGAGCACCCGGGCCTGCAGGTCGTACGGCGCCTGTGCGGGCTCGGACGCACCGGACGCAAGGCCGGTGGTGGCTTCTACGACTGGCCCCAGGAGCCCGGCGGAGACAAGCGCCTGTGGCCCGGCCTGGCCGGGCAGTGGCCGCTGGCCGCCTCGCAACCCGAGCAGACCGAGCTCGTCGACCGGCTGATGTTCGTGCAGGCCAACGAGGCCGCCCGCTGCCTGGAAGAGGGGGTGCTGCGCTCGGTGGCCGACGCCAACGTGGGCTCGATCCTCGGCTGGGGCTTTGCCCCGTTCCACGGCGGCACGCTGCAGTTCGTCAACGCGATGGGTGCGCCTGCCTTCGTGCGCCGCGCGCGCGAACTGGCCGAGCGCTTCGGCCCGCGCTTCGAGCCAGCGGCGGTGATCGTGCGCCAGGCCGAGGCCGGCGGACGCTTCGAGGATGTCTGAGACCGCGCGCGCCGCCCCTGCCGCG